>VBJR01000243.1:51730-54426 GCA_005880175.1 Chloroflexota bacterium | reverse complement strand
GCTGACGGCCAGGTCCTGCTCGGGCCGCGCCGGGAACCGGACCGGGTCGCTGAGCGCCTGCCCGCCGGCCGGGAGGGTCACGGACCGCCGGCCGCCGAACGTCAGCCGCCGGCTGGTGCCGGGGACCACGGCGGCACCGGTCGCCCGCACCGCGACGGCCACGTCCCCGAACCTGACGGGGCCGGTGCCGTAGGCGTTGGACAGCCGCACTCGCACGGCGCCGCCGCCGATGCTGGTGTGGATCATCGCCCGCTCGGTCTGGTCGGTCAGGCCGGCCGACGGACCCGACGCCTGCGGGAGCTGCACCGCGGTCTCCCAGGTGCCGGTGAATCGCCCGCGCTCGCTGGCCTGGGCGGTGGCGCCGGTGCCGGCCAGCGCGGTGACGACGACGGTGGCGAGGACGCACGATCGCAGGAGTCGCATCTCGTTCCCCCCTTCCGGAATTCTTCCGTGAGCCGTCTCCTGGCAGTCTATTCGTTCGCGCGGCCGCGATCGCCGACAGCCTCGGGGCCTGAGGGAAATGTGGGCCTGCTGCGGGCGAGCGTGGTCATCGGCACCGCGAGGCAACGCTCACTCGCAGCAACGCGGGCGACATGAGCCACGAGTGGTGCTTGCCATGGGAGTGCCGTCCTGTGTGAGTTCCACTGTGTCACGAAGCGCTGGTACGGGGGTTCCGCGTTGTTCGAGCATGAGGCCCCCCTCCCCCCGACTGCTCAGCGAACGGTACCCGTTCCTCTACCCCGTCTCCGTGGCGGCGCACCGGCTCGACCGGCGGGCCCGCTGGCTCCTGGACCGCCGGCCCCACGCGCGGCTCGACGCCGGGGCGGACACCCCGCACCGCGTCGTGCGCCACGGATCGCTGCTCATGCGCCGACTCGGCGACGTGGACATGGCGCTGCAGCGCAACAAGGTCGAGAACCTGCGCCTGGCGATCCGCCACCTGGACGGCCAGGTGCTCCGGCCCGGCGACGAGCTCTCCTTCTGGCGCTGCGTGGGCCAGCCCAGCGCGCGCCGCGGCTACCTGCGAGGCCTGGTGCTGGTCCACGGCCGGATGTCGTCGGACGTCGGCGGCGGGCTGTGCCAGCTCTCCAACCTGCTGCACTGGATGGTGCTGCACACCACGATGCGCGTCGTGGAGCGGCACCACCACGGGTACGACCCGTTCCCCGACTCGGGCCGCGTGATCCCGTTCGGCTCGGGCGCGACCGTCTTCTACAACTACGTGGACTTCCGGTTCGTCAACCCGGGCCCGGAGACGTACCGGATCCGCCTGTGGCTGACCGGCGACGAGCTGCGCGGCGAGCTGTGGGCCGACCGCCGGCCGCCCGTCCGGCTCCACGTCCGGGAGCGGGACCATCGCTTCTTCCGCTCGGGCGGCCGGATCTACCGCGAGAACCGGCTGGTCCGCACGGCGGTGGACCGGCGCACGGGACGCCGGGCCGGGCAGGAGGTGGTGCTGCACAACGTCTGCCCGGTGCTGTACGAGCCGGGCCCCGGCACGATCGTGCACGAGGAGGCCCCGGCGGGGGCGGAGGGACCGGTGCGGGTGCCGTTCCTGCCCGCCGGCTCGGCCTGAGGGGCCGGGTCTACGTCGCCAGCGCGTGCAGCCCCTCGACGCCGCACGCGAGGCGGACGTTCTCCAGGTCCGGGTCGCGCAGCGCGTAGTCGAGCGGCACCGTGCGCTTGCCGAACGCGTCGCGGAGCGCGTCCGTGGCGCCGTCGGTGTCCCGGGCGACCGACAGCCAGCAGGCCCGGGAATACGGGTCGGCGTCGAAGTCGCATCGGGCCACGTGGGCCAGCGCCCGCTTGTGGCCGTTCACGTCGTCGCGCTGGAGGCTCAGGCCGGCGATCGTCACCCAGGCCGACGAGCGCAGCGACCGGGGCCGCCGCTCGACCTTCAGGAGCTCCTGGATCGCCTGCTCGTGCTGGCCGGCGGTGCCGTAGAGCAGGCCGCTCAGGTAGCGGGCCGTCGAATGGGCGGGCGGCCGGGCGAGCGCCTGCTGGAGCACCTGGCGGGCCTGGTCGTCCTCGTGCAGGGCGTAGTGGCAGCGGGCGATCTGGACCAGCGCCTGCGGCGTCCGCGGCGAGACCTCGAGCGCCGTGTGCAGCAGGTGGAGCGCGGTCGGGTACTCGCCGACCGCGAAGAAGCTGGTGCCCAGCCCGTACAGGAGGCCGAACAGGCGCCGGTACGTGGGGTCCATGCCGTACGCGTCCCACGTGTGGTGCACCGCGGACTCGCGGTCCTCGACCACGCCGCCGTCCAGGTAGCGCTGGAACGCGGCGCGGGCCTCGGTGAACTCGCGCAGCAGCTCCCACGAGCCGGCCTCCATCCGGCGGCCGGCGAGCGCGAAGTGGATCCGGTACGCCAGCTCGGGGACCGCGCCGGTGATCGGCGAGGGGTCGTCGCCCTGGTCGCTGGTCGCCATCACGGTGTCCATCAGGCGGCCACGCTGCACGGTCGCCACCAGCTGGAACGTCTTCCCGTACTGCTGGACGCTGCCCGAGATGGTGGTGCCGCGGTTGCGGATCGGCATCAGCCGCTTCAGCGCGATGAGGAGCTGGCCGATGGAGATGGAGGCCGGGCCCAGGTTCACGCTGCCGACGTTGGCCAGGCTGCCGTCGATGTTCTCGGCGTGGGGCGTGACGGGATCGGACCGGAGGCGTTCGCCGGGGATGTCGGCGATCGGGGTCGCCTG
>VBJR01000243.1:45360-51704 GCA_005880175.1 Chloroflexota bacterium | reverse complement strand
GGCGTGATGATCGCCTGCTCGGTGTGGAAGAGCCACCCGACGACGATCACGAGCAGGCCGAGCGCCCCGACCAGGACCACGCCCTCGACGAGCAGGAGCAGGTAGTCGCGGAGCACCTGGAGGTCGTGCTCGGCCGGGATCCCGACGACCCGGCGCCAGAGCAGGACACCGATCCCGACCAGCACGAGGAGCACGACCACGGCGACCAGGCTCGTCCACATCGTCCGCCACGCCGATGCGAAGGCGGAACCGGCGGCGGCGCTCAACCGCTCCGCCCCGGCGGATCGGTCGCGCAGCCGGGCCGCGAATCGCTCGCCCGCCGAGCCCGTGGTCCCCGCGCCGGACGTTCGCACCGTAGCCATGACCAGCGGAACCATTCTGGGCCGCGGGCCGCCGGGGTCAAATGGGACAGGCGGGCAGGAGGCTGACCGCCTGTCCCAGGGGAACCGGCCGCCGGCCCTCAAAGGGCCTGTATTCGTTTGTTCTGTGCCCCCGTTAGAGCACGATCTCCGTGCCCACGCCGCGGGCGTCGATCTCGAACTCGAAGTCGCGCAGCGGCGGCTGCGACGGGAACCACGTCAGCCCGTGCAGCGTGGCCGAGCCGAACGCGGCCGCCACCTCGTCCGCCGGCGCGACCGTGGCCCCGTACACGTTGATCGCGGTCGCCGCGTCCCACGAGATGCCCAGCTCCGCCATCCGCTCGGACAGCACCTCCACGATGGAGCCCAGGCGGTCCGCCGCCGTGCCGTCGCGCCGGGTCTCCGTCGCTCCCGAGAGCCGGAACGCGGGCTGGGGCCGGCTCCCCCCCGGAACGGTGTACGTGAACGCGTAGAGCGACGGCTCGCCGACCGGCGCGACCGTGGGCACGACGTTCGTCCGCGCGGTCACCCAGCCGTCCTCCCCGCGCAGGCCGAGGGCGGCCATCCGCTCCACGTACGGCTCGTTGAACGCGTCGAAGCCCTCCCGGCTGAGCGGCTCCGGGATGCGCAGCTCGAACGCGGCCAGCGCGGCCGCCGGCCGGCCGGCCGACTCGACGTGCCGGCGGGCGGCGTCCAGGCCGGAGGCCAGCGGCACCGGCCGGTGGAACACGGCGTGGACCAGGTCGAAGCCGGTGTCGGCCACGACGCCCGCCGAGAACGGCCGGCCCGGCGAGGCGATGAAACGGTAGCCGCCATCAGCGAAGTGGGATAGCACGCGGACATCCTAGAGCGCACGGCCTCACCGGTCCGCCTCGAGGACCTCCCGCAGCCGGCGCGCGAACGCCTCGGGCTGGCCCGGGTAGCCGAACTCGCCGCCCAGGAAGCCGCCGTGGTGGCTGGGGAACACCGTCGCCTGCTGACCGAGGAGCTCCGCTGTCGCCACCGAGGTGCGCCCGGTCACGACGCCCGCGGACTCCTCGCCCACCGCGATCAGGTGGGGAGCGGGCCTTCGACGTCGTAGACGATGTCGGCCCCGTTGGTCTCGAACGTGTGCGTCGTCATGCCACTGAGACGAGCCTACCCTCGCGAACTCATCGGTCCGGTCAGCCCCAGCTCGTGCGGCTCAGCCGGTTCCGGGCCGCGACGTGGTACGTGCGCGTCGCCGTCCACGCCAGCGCGAACCGGCGGCGCGCGTCCGGCACGCCCCGCAGGCTCGCCGCGCGCAGCGCCTCCAGCCGGTCCGCCGCGCCCGGCAGCTGGCGCCGGCGGAGCAGCGCCGCGTCCCGGTCGATGTCCGCCCACGCGCTCTCCGCCTGCGTCACCCGGCCGCCGGTCAGCGCCTGCCCGAGGCGGCGGGCCAGCGGGTCCAGCGGATCGGGCGCCGCGGCCGCCGGCTGCACCGGGAGCTCCACCGGGCCCCGCTCGCCGCCGGCCACGTGGGCCGACTGGAGCACGTCCACGCCCAGGTTCGCCCGCCCCAGCCAGTCGGACGGCAGGGCCAGCGCCGGCGCCTCCTCGGCCGCGGCGCCCGGGCCGACCGCCAGGAGCGCCAGCGACCGCGGCCGCTGCGTCAGCGCCCGCCCGACCACGCGCAGCGGCAACCCGGGCGCCGAGCCGAGCAGCCGCAGGTTGCGCCGGTACGGCAGCTCCTCGTGGTCGGTCGGCGCGTAGCAGCTGACCTCGCCCACCGGCGTCGAGAGCACGAGCGCCGCCTGCCGCACGCCGACCACCACGCCGTCCAGGAACAGCAGGTCCCAGCCCGAGCGGCGGAGCGTCTGGTCCAGCGCCAGCGCCGCGAAGACCGCGTCGAGCTGGGCCGCCGGCGGTCGCTCCCAGGGAACGCCGCCGTCCCAGCCGGACGCGCCCGAGCGGACCGCCCCGACGTCCCGGCCGGTCCCGAGCCGCCCGTCCCGGGAGCCGGTCGCCCGCTGCAGGTACACCCCCGACCGGCCCAGGCCGCGGTGGGACAGCGCCAGGTCGCCCACCTCGATCGGCGCGCCGTACGCCCACGCCACCCGCTCCGGACCGCCCGGCGCCACGTCGGCGACCGTCCACAGCCGGCCCTCGGCGTCGGCCAGGTACGTGACGACCCCCGCGTAGCCCGCCGCGCTCATGACCGCCTCGCTGAAGATCCCGGCCAGGCGCAGCGAGCCCACCGTGGCATAGGCGCGCCTGGCCACCCCCACCGCGGAGCGGGACACGGCCTCCCCCGCCGTCGCCACGGCCAGCGCCGACGTCAGCGCGTCCGAGACGTCGCCGAGCAGGAAGTCGAGGCGGTACTCCGGCCGCCCGGCGTGGAGCTCGGCCAGGCGCTGCACCGCCCGGGCGACGGCCGACGCCGTCCGGTGCAGGCCGGCCAGCCGGCACGCGTGCGCGGCCCGCAGCAGCTCGCCCTGCACGACGAGCCCGGCCGACGTCGCCCCGATGTCGAGCAGCAGCGCGCAGGCCTGCCAGGCGGCGCCGGCGGCGGCGCGCGCGGCGGCGGACACCGGCACCTGGTCGTCCGCGGCCTCCGAGGCCGGCTGCGGCGGCCGGCCGGCGGGCCCGGCGTCGTCCACCGAGATCGGCAGCGCCAGCAGCACCGCCGCCACGTGCAGGCAGCGCGGCGCGAGCAGGCAGTCGCACGCGGCCTGGTCCGGCTCGCGCACCACCCCCGACGCCGGCCGCACCCGCACCACGGCCGTCCCGGTGGACACGACCACCTCGCCGGCCGCGGCGCTCCACGTCCAGTCCCGCGCCAGGTCGCGCCGCTCCTCCAGCCGGCGCTGGAGGCGGGCCGGGAGCCGGTCCAGCACGTCGGCCAGCAGCAGCGGGGCGACCGCCGGCATCCGGCTCAGCGGATCCGTTCCCCGATCCACCGAGCCAGCTCCAGCGGGGTCAGCGCCGCCACCGGCATCCCCGCCGCCACCACCTCCTCCGCGACGGCCTTCGAGTAGCGCGGCTGGCCGCGATCGTCCAGCGCCGCCACGCCGAGCGGGTGCGCGCCCGACTCCGCGATCGCCCGCACCTCGGCCAGCAGCGACCCCAGCGGGCCGCCCTCCTCGAAGTCCGTCACCAGCAGGACCAGCGTCCGCGACGGCACCGTCATCAGCGAGCGCGCGTAGCGCAGCCCGCGGGCGATGTCGGTCCCGCCGCCGACCACCACCTCCAGCAGCAGGCCGAGCGGGTCGCTGACCTTCTCCGACAGGTCCACCACCTCCGACGAGAACGCCACGAAGTGGGTCTGGACGGCCGGCAGCCCGCTCAGGATCGCGGCCACGATCGCGCTGTGGATGAGCGACGCCTCCATCGAGCCCGAGACGTCCACGACCAGGACCACCCGCCAGTCCAGCGACCGCCGCGCCCGCGTCGAGTAGAACAGGTCCTCCGGGACGAGCTGCGGCGACCCGTCCTCGAGCGTGCGGACGTGGCGCAGGTTGCGCAGGACCGTCCGCCTGAGGTCGAGCGGACCGCCCCGCCGGCGGGTGGGCCGGGGGACCACCGAGCCGACCAGCGCGGGCCGGAGCCGCGTCGCCAGCTCCGCGACCAGCGCCTCGACGACCTTCGCCACCAGCACGCGCAGCCGCCGCAGCCGCGCCTCCGGCAGGCTGCCCTTGAGCGAGAGCAGCTGCTCCAGCAGCTCCACGGACGGCGTGACCTGGCCGGGCTCCACCTCCAGCACGGCGGCGCTGCGCCCGCTCGTCGCCGCCCGGCCCAGCACCTGCTCCATCACCCGGCTGCCGAACAGCGCCTCCAGCTCCTCGGCCCACTCCCGCGTCGAGAGGCCGGGCAGCGGCCCGCCCAGGCCGGACGCCGAGCCCTCGCCCTGGCCGGCCCCGTACAGCTCGTCCAGCGCCAGCCCGGCCCGCCGGCCGCTGGCGTCGAGCCGCTCGCGCTCGCGGCCCAGCAGCAGCCGCCAGCGGTCCTCGGGTCCGATCACGGCGCCGTCTCCGGGAGCGCGGCCGCCGCCGCCACGCCCGCCCGGTCCGCGTCGGCCCAGCGGGCCAGCAGCTCGGGCGGGTGGTCCAGCCGAAGGTCCAGCTCGCGGTAGCACCTCGAACGCCTCCCGCAGCGCCGGCAGGCGGCGCAGGAACGCCTCGTCGTCGAGCTGGTCCACCCTGGCCACCAGCGGCCCCGTGATCTCGGCCGACGCCTCCAGCAGCGGGGTGGCGACGACCAGCGCGCCCTTGAGGCGGGCCGCCAGGACGGACTGCGCGCCCGTGCCGGCCGCGGCGTCCACCCACGAGGCCAGGCGGGCCGCGAACGCGGGCGCCTGGTCGTGGCCGAGGAGGACGCGCACGGCCCCGGCGGCGCCCTGCATCAGCGGCGAGCCGGTGCCGGCCATGCGCCGCAGCGACCAGCGCAGGCGCTCGCCGCCGAGCCGCTGGCCGTCGGCGAAGCGGCGCACGATCGCCAGCAGGGCGCGGGCGTCGTCGAGCCGGTCCGAGCCGGCCACGCCCTCGATCTGGCGGATCGCCGCCGCCTCCAGGTCCGGCTCCGCCAGCGCCAGCTCGGCCTCCGCGCCGGCGTCCGGCCGCCAACCCGCCTCGTGCCCGCGGCGCAGCCGGTCGCACAGCTCCAGCGCCCCGATCAGCTCGGGCAGCGTCGCCCGCCGGGGCAGCTCGTCGCGGGCCCGGCGCACCAGCTCGAGGGCGAGCGCGGGCAGCCCGCAGGCAGCCGCCGCGGCCAGCGCGTCCAGGAGCGGCGCCGGGGCGGACGCGCTGGCCAGCCGGCGTCGCAGCGCCCCCTCGGCCGCCTGGTCGAGCGTCACTCCGTGGAGCGCGGCCAGCTCCAGCATCGCCGTGGTGGCCGCGGTCCAGCGCACCTCCCAGCGCTCCGTCAGCTGCTCCGCCCCGGGCGGGCCCAACCGGCCGCCGTACGGCACGCCGCACGCCTCCAGCCGGTGCAGCGCGACGTGCCGGCGCCGGTCCAGGTCGGAGCGGAGCGGGTCCAGGCGCAGCTCCGCCGCCCGGTCCGCGCCCGGCCCTGGCAGCCGCAGCCGCACGACCAGCTCCTCGACGTGCGGCACCAGGCCGGACCGCGGCGTGCCCGGGGCCAGGTCGCCGCCCCGGTGGCCGACCAGGACCCGGCCCATCGCCGCCGCGATCGCCCGGCCCCGGCCCAGCGGCTCGCCCTGGGCCAGGCAGGACTGGAGCGCCTCGACCAGCTCGCGGCGTCCGGGCGCCGGCAGCCCGCGCAGGCGGGCCAGGTCCACCGCCATGCGCACCGCCTCGCGCTCGTCGGGCACGCCGGCCGGGTGGCCCAGCTCGCGCGCCCGGCGGCAGACGCGCACGACCGCCGAGGTGAGCGCGGCCTGGATCCGGGCCGGGTCGGCGCCCGCCTCGAACACCGCCTGCTGCCACTCCGGGTCGCGGATCCCGGCGGGGTAGCCGGAGCGGGAGTCGAGCAGCTCGAACGAGTACGGGATGATCGAGGAGACCACCTCGACCGGCCTGGCCTTCGGGCCGGGAGCCGGCCCGGGCGCCTCCAGGAACGCCGCCGCGTGGTAGGCGCCGATCACCGCCGCCGGCCGGGCGAAGCCCTCGTCGAGCCGGCCGCGCATCCACGCCTCGCGGCGCAGGTCCACCTCGTCCACCTCGTCGCCGGCCCGCAGCGCCCAGCCGAACGCCAGCGCCGCCCGGCGGACCGCCTCGGGATCCTGGCCCGCGCCGGGCGCCTCGATCATCCGGTCCCACAGCTCCTCGGAGTCCTCGACGCCGTACGCCCGCTCCAGCCGGCGCAGGCCGTCGTCCTCGTCCCGCGCCCGCAGGCCCTGGCGCCGCCCGGGCTCGTCCATGGAGCGACCGACCGGCAGGTCGAACGCCCGGGCCGGGACGCCGGCCCGCACGGCCCAGCGCAGCGCCGCCAGCTCGGGCGAGAAGTCGGCGTAGGGATAGAAGACGAGGCCGCGCCCGTCCCGCCGGGCCGCGGCCAGGGCCGCCGGCG
>VBJR01000243.1:0-45281 GCA_005880175.1 Chloroflexota bacterium | reverse complement strand
ACCCCGACGATGAACGGCCGCCGGAGCCCGGCCAGCCGCTCGACGATGTCCCTCATTCCTCGAGCGCGGTGCGCATCTCCCACAGGCGGCCCCACGTCTCCGAGCCCTCGTCGGCCCGGCGCTTGACGGTCGAGTCCCAGTAGCCGAGCAGCCGCGCCTGGTCCTGCGGGTCGTCCTTGCGGACCACGCCCAGCAGGTAGCCCGGGAGCAGCGCGAGCGGGTCCGCCGGCACGAAGAACGCGGCGGACAGGCCCAGCGACGTCGCCACCCCCACGGCCTCCGCCGTGCTCATCACCGACCCCGGCCTCTCGACCGCCCAGCCCTCGACCGAGCGCCCGAGCCGGAGGTCGCGGAACGCGGTGACCAGCGCGGCGAGCACGACGTCGTCCAGGCGCAGCTCGGCGCCCACGCGCTCCAGCGCCGCGGCCGCCTGGCGGCGAACCAGCTCGGTCTCCAGCTCCAGGTCCGGGATGGGCTCGACCAGCTCGAAGTTGAACCGGCGCTTGAGCGCGGCCGACATCTCGGACACGCCGCGGTCGCGCAGGTTGGCGGTCGCCACCAGGTTGAAGCCGTGGGCGGCGTACACCGTGCCCGCCTCGCCCAGCTCGGGCACCGCGAGGCGGCGCTCCGAGAGGATCGAGACCAGCGCGTCCTGGACCTCGGGGAGGCAGCGGGTCACCTCCTCCACGCGGGCGATCGCGCCCCGCCGCATCGCCGCCATCACGGGCGACGGCACCAGCGCCTCGGCGTGCGGTCCCCTGGCGATCAGCAGCGCGTAGTTCCAGCCGTAGCGGAGGTGCTCCTCGGTCGTGCCGGCCGTGCCCTGGACCGTCAGCGAGCCCGTCCCCGAGACGGCCGCAGCGAGCAGCTCGGACAGCATCGACTTGGCGGTCCCCGGCTCGCCGACCAGCATCAGGCCCCGCTCGCCGGCGAGCGTCACCACCGCCCGCTCGACCAGCGCCCGGTTGCCCACGAACTTGGCCGGGACGATCAGCGACCGGGGCAGGCCGCTGCCCGCGCCCCGCGGCAGCCGCAGCTGCTCGCCGTTCGAGCCGGACACGAAC
Source organism: Chloroflexota bacterium (assembly GCA_005880175.1). The sequence goes on along the minus strand of VBJR01000243.1, from coordinate 44,217 downwards.
GTGACCGCCGCCCGCGGGGTCAGCCGCCAGCCGCGCGGACGCTCGCCGCCGTCCCACGCGGCCAGGAACGCCAGCTCGCGGGCGTGCAGCTCCTCGGCGGGCACCTGCTGCACGGCCTGCTGACTCATGGCGACACCTCCTCGAATCCGGGTCCCTCACCCGCGGCGACCAGCCTCCATGCCTCCTCGAACAGCTGGTGGAGCGGCTGCAGGGCCAGCAGTCTACCCAGCGGCCGCCCGCCGTACAGCCGGAGGCGCCACGACTCCACCGGCAGATCGGGCGCCTTCAGCTCCTCCCACGGGCCGGGCAGGAACAGGTCGCGGCCGGCGCGCGGCCGCCGGGCCCGGATCGCCAGGTTCCGCTCGACGAGCTGGCCGGCCGCCGCCTCGAACCGGGCGCCGTCCCAGCCGTTCCACTCCCGGACGTGCCGCACCGTCGGATCGGGCCCGGCCAGCAGCTGCAGGTACAGCGCCGCCGCCGCCCGGTCGAGCCCGAGCGCGCTCGCGGCCGCGGCCACCACCGCCGGTGCCGAGGCGGCGGGGTTCGCCTCCCAGCCACCCGCCGGCACCGGCGTGCGCGCGACGCGTTCGGCGAGCTCGCCCGCCCCCTCCTGGAAGTAGCGGACGCGCGCGTACGTCCGCTGCGCCGTCTCGTCCAGCAGGGCCAGCACCGCGGCGTCCGCGTCCGGGTCCAGCCGGGCCGGACGCAGGTGCACGCGCGCGTGGGCGGCGCCGGCGGGGACCAGGACGAACGCGCCCAGGTCGCGGCTGCCCGGCACCTCGACACCGCGCGGCGAGCGGTACGGCGGACCCGGCACCAGGTCGAGCAGCGACCGGCCGCCGAGGTCGGCGCCGCCCCAGCCGGCGAACACCAGCAGGTCGGGGTTGGCCAGCCGGCGGCGGGCGCGCCCGACGACGTCCGGGATCGCGGACCGGGCCGGGTCGCCGGCCGGCCGCGCCCCGAAGAGCCACGGGACCAGCAGCGACAGGTCGTCCAGCGCCGCGCCGGTGAACGGCTCGGTCGGGCCGCCAGGCGCGACCTGGAGCCGGCCCATCGGGTCCACGACCCAGACCGCGGGCGGCGGCCAGCGAGTCGTCCACCTCGGGCCGCCTGCCGAGCTCGCGCAGCCACACGGCGGCGATGCGGCCGGCCGGGTCGTCGCCCGGCTCCCACAGGTGGGCCGGGTCGTCCGGCATCGCCGCCGCCACCAGGTCCAGGCGGTGGCGGACCGGCAGACCGCCCAGCCGCTCCCCGGCGGTGGCGACCTCGGCCGTCCGCAGGCCGAGCAGCTTGCGCGGCCCGGCGGCCAGGCGGGGCGCGCCCGGCAGGCCGGCCAGCAGCAGCACCGCCTCGGCCCGGGTCATGCCCGTCGCGCGAGCCAGCTCGGCCGCCCGCTCGGAGGCCCACCGGACCGGGCCGCGCTCGCGGACCAGGGCGACCAGGCGGCGGATGCGCTCCGGGCTCTCCCAGGCGCCGGCGCCCGGCCGCTCCCACTCGACGGCCAGGTCGGGCGGCAGGTCGTACCGGCCGTGGTGGGCCCGCTCCAGGACCAGCCGGCGGGCCGGCTCCTGGTACGCCGTCAGCGCGGGGCTGATGAACCAGCGATGACCGCCGCGGTGGCGCACCCACGTCACCGGTGTCAGCGTGCTGCCCGGCCCCTCGATCGCCAGGACGACGCGGAACCGTTCCGGCTGGCGGGCGAAGACCGTGCCCGCCCACAGGTCGAGCCAGGCCAGCAGCGCCTCCCGTTCGTCGGGGTCGATCGCGGGCGACGCCGCCCGGAACGCGATCGCCGCCACGCGGCCGGCGAGCATCGCCCACTGGAGCGGCGAGCTGACGAACTGCACGGGCAGGTCGCCCGTCTCCATGAAGCGGTCCACCATCACCAGCTGCCGGGCGGCCGTGCTGCCGGCGGCCACGCCGTGGTGAGGCGGCCCGGCGCGGAAGGCGGCGAACGCCGGGAGCAGGGCCGCGTCGGGCGGGCCGGACGGCGCCTGGGCGGCCGCCCGCAGCCCGGCGAGCAGCTTCTCGAGGCGGCGCTGGGCGTCCGCCGCCACCTCGACCTGGCCCGCCACCGACCGCCGCAGGTCCGGGTCGCGGACCGCGGGCAGCAGCTCCTGGACCGCCCGATCGGGCTCGGGACCGGCGACCAGCGCCCGGCCGACCTCGTCGGTGACGGCGCGCAGGGCCGCGCTGCCGGGCTCGTCGCGTGGCCGCAGGGCGATCCAGAACGGGGGCGGCGGCACCAGCGGCGTCGCCTTGGCCAGGTCCGGCCCTCGCTCGAACGTCGTCGCGCGGAGCAGGCGGAACCGCCCGGTGGGGTCCCACAGGTGCAGCCGGTGCCACATGAGCGAGACGGGCCGCGGCCTCGCGTCGCCGGGGAACGCGACCAGGGCCACCGGCGGCTCGGGCACCGGCGCCGCGACCCGGCGGCCGTCCGTCGCCTCGGCCAGATACGTCCCGTCCTCACGGCGCTGGACCCGGACGCCGACCAGCCCGTCGCGCGCGCCCAGGGGGCCTGCCTCGACGTCGGGCGGCAGCGGCAGGACCCACGAGCTGCCGGCGACGAGGCCCGCCCTCGCCCCGGCCAGGAACGCGGGCAGCGAGGCGCGCCCGGTGCGGCCGGACGCGGGATCGAGCTCGTGGAACGCGCCGTCGACCAGCGTCCAGCAGCGCGTCCGGTCGGCCGCCATGTGGTTGGGCATGCCGCCGGCCGTGTCGCCGGGCCGCACGGCACGGCCGCCGCTGGTCCGCGAGCCGTCCTCCAGCTCCAGCGACAGGGTCAGCGGCGCCGACCACGAGCTCGTCGGCAGCGCGCGGGGGTCGAACACCTCTGCCGGCCGGCCGCTCCAGTACGCGCGCCGGCCGGCGCTCGGCTCCCACCAGGAGACCAGCAGCTGACCGCCGGTGTAGAGGAACGAGAGCTGGCGCAGGCGCGGGTTGGCCCCCGTGCGCAGGTCGTGCTCCAGCAGCACGTCGGCGGGGCCGACCACGATCGCCCGGACGCCGTCGCTGACGACGAGGTGGGGCCACGAGCCGCTCGCGGTCACCGTGGCGCCGAGCCGGGCGCGGGCCCGCTCCAGCGCCGGCCAGCCCAGCTCGTCGAGGCAGCCGCCGCGGAGGGTGCGGGCCAGGCTGCGGCCGGCGTCCGCGCCCAGGATCCGGTCCCTCGCCGCCGGGTTGACGTCGAACGCCTCCGGCTCCACCACCTTGCCCAACCGGCCCAGCTCCTCCACCAGGTCGGGCAGTCCGCCGCCGTCGATGCGCTCCGCCATGCGGTCGAGCCACGCCGCGAACCCGCGGCGGAGGTGGCCGCCGGCCAGGACGCGGCTGGCGGGGATCCGGCCCAGGTCGTCGTCCAGCGCCTCCAGCAGGAGCGGCCCCCAGGCGGGGTCGGCGGCCACGTGGTCGAGGTCGCGGCGCCGGGCCTCCGGGCGGCCCAGCCAGCGGGTGAAGTGCAGGCTCCCCTCGGGCTGCGGCGGCTCGACCGGGACCTGGAGCTCGAGCGCGAGGTCGAGGAGGTCGAGGTCCGTCTGCCAGTCGTCCCGGCCGGACAGGCGGACGGGCGCGCCGTCGGCGCGCAGCCGGCGGGCCATGCGCGGGAGCAGGGCGAACAGCGCGTCGGGCACGCCCGGCGAGCGCCAGTCCGCCGTCGCGGCGCCGACCATGCGGCCGAGCCACCCGGCCGCGCCACCCCGGGGCGCGGCCTCCGGCGGGACCTCGGCGGCGGGCGCCGTCAGCGCGTCCAGGGCGCCGGCGCTGTCGAGGAGGCCGAGCCACCAGTCGTGGATGCCGGCCGCGCGCGGCTGCAGCTCGAGCAGGGCCCGGCGCACGGCGGGGCGCGCGCGCGCCAGCTCGAGCAGCGGGTGCCGGTACGCGCGCCAGAAGCCGGCGGGCGCCCTGGTCAGCGCGGGCGCGTCGAGCAGCTCGGCCATCAGGTCGCGCTCGTCGGCGTCCATGTCCACTCCGGCAGCGCTGCCCAGCCGGCGGAGCTGGGTCGCCATCTCGGACCAGGGCGCGACGCCGGCCCGGGTCCGCTCGACGCAGAGGCGGCGGAACGTCGCGAACGCCGCCGCCGGCTCGCTTGCCTCGCTGAGGTGCCGGGCGTAGTCGGCGAGGGAGCGGGCGGTCAGCGCGCCGGCCAGCGCGAACTCGACGAAGACGGCCAGGCGGCGCTCCTCGTCCACGGCCAGCGCGTAGACGCGCTCGGCCTCGCGCGCCTTGCCGAACATGACCCCGGCCTGGGTCACACTGCCGGCGTCGATGAACGCCCGGCCGGCCTGCTCGAAGTACGTGGGCAGGAAGTGCGGGACGGCCCGGGCCAGGCGGCCGGCGATCGCCTCGTAGCCGTCCTTGGCGGCGCCGGGCTTGGACCGGGCCAGGCCGGCCAGCGAGGCCATCGCGTCCACGACAGCCAGGGCGTATTCGGCGTCCTCGGGGTGGTGCAGCAGCACCCAGCCGGGGAACCCGAGCGCGCGCCGGCGGACGAGCGCGACCGGCTCCGAGACGGCGTCCAGCTCGAACCCCAGAAGGCCGAGCGTGAGATCCTCGGCGCGGGCCAGCGGCTCGGCGGCGAGCCGGACGACCGGCCTGTCGCCCAGCGCCGGGTGGCGGTAGCGGCGGGCCTGGACCGGGTCGGCGGGCTCGGCCGGGGTCTCGCCGGGCGCGGCGAGGCCGCCGGCGCGGAGGAGGTCGTCGACGCCCGCGGTCACGCGTCCTCTTCCTCGTCGTCGGCCGCCCGGCCGGCGTGGATCAGCGCGGCCATGCGCATGCCCTCCGAGTAGGCGACCGGCCCGACGCGGGCGAGGGCGAGCTGGCGCCCGCCCGGCGTCACCCAGATCAGGTCGCCGGTGGAGACCGGGACGTCGGGCGCGTCGCTGCCGATCCAGTAGCGCGCCTCGACCAGGTGCCCGGCCTCCCAGACCCGGGTCACGGCCGACCCGCCGCTGAACGCGTAGCCGAGCCCGCGGCAGCGCCGCGTGGCCAGGAGGAGCTGCTCGAAGTGGGCGCCCGCGAACTCCTCGACCCGGTCGCCGGCCGGGTCGGGCGGCCGGGCCCACGTCTCGCGATAGAGCTGCGGGATCGCCTGGTCCACCTGGAGCTCGGTCGCGAAGTCGCGGAAGTCGTCCAGCTCGCCGATCAGGACCGGGTGCGGCACGAGGAACGTGGGCGCGGCGGACCAGGCGGTCTCGCCGTCCGCGGTCACGATGCCGGCGCCCCGCTCGCGGTCGGCGCCGCGCAGGAGGCCGGTGAGCTCACCGCCCGCGACGACCGCGTTCTCCAGGGCGCGCCGCCAGGCCGGGTCCGGCCAGCACTCGACCAGCACCCCGACCGGCACGGGCAGCGAGCGGACCATCCACGTCTCGACGTTCTCGGCGCATTCGCGCTCGTGCCGGCGCAGCCACTCAGAAAGGTCCTTGTCAAGCACGTCGATCGACCGTACGATTGTCGACGCAATGCGACTCGCCCTGCATCTACTTGCGTTTAACGGAGTGGATGCACGGCTGCGCACGGAGCTCTCGAGCCCGCAGGGCTGACCGGGACCCGGCGCAGCCGGGTATCCAGTCCCCCCACCCCTCAGCCGCACGGAAGCGTGCGTCGGCCCCTGGCGGTGCTCTGGGAGCGGTCAGGCCCATGCTGGCCTCTCATCCGGGATCGATACCCGGCTGCACAGGTGGAGACTCACGAACCGGTTGGCCCGCCCGGAGTTCAGCGACCCCGCTCCGGGCGGGTCAGCAACCCCTGTCAAGGGATGTGTCCCTGGCTTCGGGCCGCCATACGATGCCCTCATGATCAACCGCCCCGACCTGGACCAGCTCATCGAGGAGGCTCGCCTGTTCAACGAGCAGGCCGCCAACTTCATGCCGCCGATGTCGTTCGACTCGGCGGAGGACATCGTGCGGATGCGCACGTTCATGGACGCACCGGACTCGCCCTTCGCCGGGTTCCTGGGCCAGGCGGTCCTCCCCGTCGCCGAGTCGTCGATCCCCGGCCCGGCGGGTCCGATCCCCACCCGCGTGATCCGGCCCGACGAGGTGCGAGCGGTGTACCTCGACATCCACGGCGGCGCGTGGATGATCGGCTCGCCGCTGATGGACGACGTCGAGAACGACGAGCTGGCCCGGGAGTGCGGGGTGGCGACGGTCAGCATCGACTACCGCATGGCGCCCGAGCACCGGCTGACCGACTGCATGGACGACTGCGAGGCCGCCGCGCTGTGGCTGATCGAGCACGCGCGCTCGGAGTTCGGCACCGACCGCCTGCTGATCGGGGGCGGCTCGGCGGGCGCGCACCTGGCGGCGATGACACTGCTGCGGCTTCGTGACCGCCACCAGGCGGCCGGCCGGTTCCTGGGCGCCAACCTCGTGTACGGCTGCTACGACCTGTCCGGCACGCCGAGCTCGCGCCAGCGCCGGGCCGAGTCGTGGGTGCTCCGGCCCGCGCTGTTCGAGGCGGTGCACGAGTACGTGATGGAGCGCAAAGAGGCGGAGGCGCTGCGCGACCCCGCGCTGTCGCCGCTGTACGCGAACCTGACCGGGCTGGTGCCGGCGCTGTTCTCGGTGGGCACGCTCGATCCGCTCCTCGACGACTCGCTGTTCATGGCCGCCCGCTGGGAGATCGCCGGCAACCCGGCCGAGCTGGCCGTCTACCCGGAGTCGGAGCACGGGTTCACGGGCATGCCGACGGGCATGGCGCGCGCCGCCCGGGCCCGCCAGCACGAGTGGACGCGAGCCCGGCTGGAAGCGGTGGCCCCGGTGGGCTGACCGGGCCGCCGCGTCGATCTCTGTGCTCCTCGTTCGACGCCTCTGCAGGGGCCGTGCCCACACGGCCCGATGCACACGAGGAGCAGAGCGCCATGCGGCTGACGCTGACGACCTTCCTGACCCTGGACGGGGTGATGCAGGCTCCCGGAGACCCGGACGAGGACCCCGAGGGGTTCCGGTACGGCGGCTGGCTGGTCCCGTTCGCGGACGAGGACATGGGGCGGCTGGTCTCGGGCTGGTTCGAGAACGCCGACGCCTTCCTGCTCGGCCGGAGGACGTACGAGATCTTCGCCGGCTACTGGCCCCGGGTCACGGACGAGAGCGACCCGGTGGCCGGCGGCCTCAACCGGCTGCCCAAGTACGTCGCCTCGACGACGCTCCAGTCGCTCGACTGGGCGAACTCGCACCTCCTCCGCGGCGACGTCGCCGAGGCGGTGAAGCGATTGAAGGCGCAGCCCGGCAACGAGCTGCAGGTCCACGGCAGCGGCCAGCTGGCCCAGACGCTGATCGCCAACGACCTGGTGGACGAGTACCGGCTGTGGACGTACCCGCTGCTCCTGGGCGGCGGGAAGCGGCTGTTCCGCGACCGCGAGGCCGGAGCCACCCTGCGCCTGGTCGAGAGCCGGACGACCAGCACCGGCGTCGTGGTCAGCACCTACCGGCCGGCGGGCCCGGTCCGCTCCGGCTCGTTCCCGATCCAGGAGGGCCGCCAGGCCCCGAGTCCATCTCCCGCGACCTGACCAGGCGGCACCGCCCGGGCGGCACCGCACAACGGTGGCCCGCCCGGGTATCCTGCTTCCATGCGACAGCCCACCCGAACCGGCATGGCGATGCCCTGGCCCGCTCGGGGGGCGCTGGGCTCCAGCTAGCCGCCGAGCCCTCCGGGCGGGCCTCCTCGAACCGGTCCCCGACCGTTCTCATCCACCCGAGGAGTCGCCATGCCCACCCCCGTCTACGTCACCACGTCCATCCCGTACGTCAACGCCGCGCCGCACCTGGGCATCGCCCTGGAGTTCGTGCTGGCCGACGCGCTCGCCCGCTTCCACCGGCTGTCCGGCGCCCCGACCCGCCTGCAGAGCGGCACCGACGACAACAGCCTCAAGAACGTGCTCGCCGCCGAGCGCGAGGGCATCCCGGTCCGGACCCTCGTCGACCGCAACGCGGACGTGTTCGAGCGGCTGCTGGGCCGGCTCGACGTCCAGGCGGACGGGTTCATCCGCACCTCCGCCGACCCCGTCCACCGGGAGGGCGTCGCCGAGCTCTGGCGCGCGTGCGAGGCCCGCGGCGACCTGTACCGGAAGCGCTACCGCGGCCTGTACTGCGTCGGCTGCGAGCAGTTCTACACGCCGGACGAGCTGGAGGCAGGCCGCTGCCCGGAGCACGGGACGCCGCCCGAGACCGTCGAGGAGGAGAACTGGTTCTTCCGCCTCTCGCGGTACCAGGACGAGCTGCGCCGCCTGCTGGAGTCGGGCCGGCTCCGCGTCGTGCCCGAGACGCGGCGCCGGGAGGCGCTCGCCTTCGTGACCTCCGGCCTCCGCGACCTGAGCGTGTCGCGAGCCCAGGAGCGCGCGCGGGGCTGGGGCATCCCCGTGCCGGGCGACCCGGGCCAGGTGGTCTACGTCTGGTTCGACGCGCTGGCCAACTACATCACCGCCCTCGGCTACCCGCGCCGCACCGCCGCGTACCGGACGTTCTGGGAGCAGGCCACCACGACGCACGTGATCGGCAAGGGCATCCTCCGCTTCCACGCGGTCTACTGGCCGGCGATCCTGCTCTCGGCGGGCCTCCCGCCGCCCGACCGCCTGCTCGTCCACGGCTACCTGCAGGCCGGCGGCGCCCGGCTCAGCAAGTCCTCCGGCGTCCGCGTGGACCCGGACGAGGTCGCCGAGCGGCTGGGCACCGAGGCGCTCCGCTACTGGCTGCTCCGGGCCGTCGGCCGGGGCGAGGACGCCGACTGGACCGACGAGCGGGCGTCCGACCTGCGCCGGGCCGAGCGGCGGCGGCCGACGACGAGCTGGGCGGCATCGCCGCGGGCCTCGCGGAGCGGGTGTGCAAGGCCGTCGCCGGCGATCTCGACCCGCAGGCCGCGCTCACGGCGACGTGGGAGCTCGTCCGGGCCACGAACCGGTACGCCAACCAGCGGCGGCCGTGGCGCCTGGAGGGCGCGGCGCGGGACGGCGCCGTGCTGTCCCTGGCCGAGTCCCTGCGCGTCGTGGCCGAGGCGCTGCGGCCGTTCCTGCCCCGGACCGCCGGGGACATCGCGGCGCAGCTCGGCGTCGAGCCGGACGCGGGCTGGCCGGCGGCGCTCGCCTGGGACGGCCGCGTGGCCGGAGCGCACGTCGGCGAGCCGCGGCCGCTGTTCCCGCGCCTCCTGCTGTGACCTACTCCACGAACACCGCGCCCGTCTCCTGCACGCGCTCGGGCGCCCGCAGCCGGAAGTACACCAGCGCGGCGACACCCAGGACGATCCACACCACCACGATCGCCGGCGCGACGTTGGCCGGGGTCACCAGCGCGCCGATGCCGAGACCGGCGAAGTCGATGCCCAGCGACGCCAGCAGGGCGGGCAGGAAGATCAGGATGCCGAGCACCGGCACCACCAGGTTGAGCAGCACGTTGAACTCGCCCCGCCGCTCGCGCAGGTGGAACACGATGTTGCTCAGGTTCGTGAGCACGTAGATGCAGATGACGATGATCGTGGCCATCGTCCCCAGCAGCGCGAACGCGTTCAGGGGGCCACCGAGCAGCAGGCCCAGGCCGATCGCCAGCACCGCGCCCAGGACCGCCTGCACGTGGACCGCGACGACGGGCGTCCGGTGCTCGGGGTGGACCGTGGCCAGCGCCCGCGGCAGGAGGCCGATCCGGGCGAGCGCGTAGCCCACCCGCGTCGCGGCGTTGGCGCCCGCGTTGGAGTTGGCGATCGCGCTGTTGGCCACCGCGATGATGACCAGGATGCCGAGCGGCGCCCACACCTGGAACGCCATCCCGGTCCAGGGATCGCCGCCGTTGAGCTTCACGAAGCCGTGGTCGGGGTCGGCCATCTGCGAGGGGCCGAAGTAGACCGACGCCGCGTACGTGGTGAACACGTAGAACAGGCCGATCAGCAGGCACGACAGCACGACGGCGGCCGGGATCGTGCGGCGCGGGTCGCGCGCCTCCTCGCCCAGCGGGGCCGAGGCCTCGAACCCGATGAACGCCAGGATCGCGTAGATCATCCCCGGGAAGACCTTGCCGAGCCCGTCCGGCGCCGTGAACACCGCGCCGGTGTTGCGGCTGCCCGCCGCCGCGATCAGGACGATCGCGACCAGCACGAACACCGCGATCTCGAACATGCCCAGCCCGACGCCGGTGCCGGTCGAGATCCGGATGCCGCGGTACGTCAGGAACCAGACGACCGCGGCGGCCACGAGCGCCAGCGGCGCCCACAGCCAGGTCGGCGTGCCGAAGTGCGAGCTGAGGTTCGCCGAGATGACGTTGCCGAAGATGAGGAACAGGAGAGGCGCGACCAGCGGCTCGGCCAGCATGAAGCCCCAGGCGACCAGGAACCCGACCGACGAGCCCAGGCCGCGCGCGTTGTACGTGTACAGGCCGCCGGCCGAGGGCATGTGCCGCGCCAGCTGCCCGATGCTGATCGCCACCAGCAGGCAGGCGACCAGTGCGAGCACGACCGCCAGCGGCATCGAGCCGCCGGCGTACGGCACGCCGACGATGATCGAGAAGGCCACCGCCGCCGCGGGGGCCATGTGGGTGATGGACTGGAAGAGCACCGGAACCAGCCCGACCGCGCCATGCTCGAGCGTCTGCCCCTCGCCGCGTGCTGTTGCCATGGCGGCATCGTAGGTCCTGTCAGGACGGCGTGGACACGGTGATGCGATGCGGTTCAGGGCGCGGCCGGCAGCTCCACCCGGACCGTCGTCCCCGCGCCGGGCTCGCTCTCGATCCCGATCGTGCCGCCGTGCGCCGCGACCACGTCGCGGGCGATGGCCAGGCCGAGGCCCGTGCCGGTCGCGCCCGGGCCCTTCACGAACCGGTCGAACACGTGCGGGAGCAGGTCGGCCGGGATGCCCGCCCCGGTGTCGGTCACGGTCAGCTCGACCCGGTCGCCTGCCCGGCGCACCGCCACCCGAACCGTGCCGCCGGCCGGGGTGTGGCGGAGGGCGTTCGCGAGCAGGTTGCCGAGGACGCCCCGGACGCGCACCGGGTCCACGTCGGCCGGCGGCACGTCCCCCTCCGCGGCGGCGCTCAGCGTCACGCCCGCCGCGCCGGCCCGGGCCTCGAACGCGGCCACCGCGTCATGGGCGAGCGCGGCCAGGTCGACGTGCTCGCGGGAGAGCGCCAGGGCGCCGGCCTCGGACAGGGCCAGCGTGCGCAGGTCCTCCGTCAGCACCTCCAGCGCCCGGGCGGCCTCGATGATCGGGGCCAGGTGCTCGGCGTCGCCCGGGTAGACGCCGTCCACGATCGCCTCGGCCTGGCCGCGGATCACGGCCAGCGGCGTGCGCAGCTCGTGCGTCACGTCGGCCAGGAACGAGCGCCGGCGCCGCTCGTTCTCGCTGAGCGTGTCCGTCATCGCGTTGAACGCGCGCGCCACCGAGCGCAGCTCCGGCGACCCCTGCTCCTCGACCCGCGCCGAGTAGTCGCCCGCCTCCACGCGGCCGGCCGCGGCGATCAGGCCGGTGAGGGGCGAGACCGACCTCCGCAGCGCGCGATAGGCGATGGCGACGGCGATCGCCACGAGCAGGAGGAACACCAGCGGGGCGGGCCCGCCGGGGCGATCGACCGGCGGCCCGAACCGGCCCGAGCGGCCGACCATCCAGGCCAGCGCCGACAGCCCGACCGTGGCGAACCCGATGACCGCCACCACCAGGCAGCCGAGCCGCCACACGAAGGCCGGGGGTCCGAACCGCGGGCCGCGACCGCGGGGCGGCCAGGGCTGGTCCTCGGGCCACCACGGGGGCCGGCGCCGCGGCGGGCGCATCAGTGGTCCGGTTCGGCGAAGCGGTAGCCGACGCCGAAGACCGTCTGGACGTACCGCGGCGAGCGGGGATCCGGCTCGATCTTCCGCCGGATGTTCTTCACGTGGGCGTCGATGGCGCGCTCGTACGACTCGATCGCCACGCCGCGGACGGCGTCGAGCAGCTGCGCCCGGGTGAAGACGCGACCGGGCTGGCGGGCCATCGTCTCGAGGAGCTGGAACTCGGTGCGGGTCAGGTCCACGGCGCGGCCGCCGACCCGGGCCGCCATCCGGGGCACGTCCAGCTCGACCTCGTCGCCCACCCGGACCACGTCGGACCGCTGGCGCAGCCCCTCGGCCCGGCGCAGCACCGCACGCACGCGGGCGACGAGCTCCTTCGGGCTGAACGGCTTGGTCAGGTAGTCGTCCGCGCCCAGCTCCAGCCCGACGAGCTTGTCGGACTCCTCGGCGCGGGCGGTCAGCATGATGATCGGCACCTCGCCGTCCCGGCGGAGGGCCCGGGTCACGTCCAGGCCGTCGAGGCCCGGCAGCCCGAGGTCCAGCACGACGAGGTCGGGCTGGATCGTGCGGGCCGTCCGGAGCGCGGTCGGACCGTCGGCGGCAGTGAGCACCGCGAACCCACTGTGCTCCAGATAGTCGCGGACGAGCCGCACGATGTGCGGCTCGTCGTCCACGACCAGGATGGTGGCCACGGCCTCCATGCTATTGCCGCGGCTTCTCCGGCTCCGGCGGCGCGGCGGGCGGCGGGGTCGGCTGCTGCTGCGGCTGCTGCGGCCAGCCCTGCCAGGGATCGCCCGCGGGCGGCGTCGGCGCGCCCGGCTGCTGCTGCTGCGGACCGTAGCCGCGGTAGCCCCAGCCGCCCCAGCCCCACGGACCGCCGCGCCGGCCGGCGCGGAAGACCAGGAACAGGATCAGCAGGACGAACAGGAACGGGAAGATCCCGAAGAAGGGGAAGAAGTGCGGACCGTAGTAGTAGGGGTACGGACCGCCGGTGGCCACCGCCGGCACGTGCGAGGCCGCGCCGGACGCCCAGCCCGCCGCGTACGAGATGAAGCCCGTGATGGCCGCGACGACCGCCGTCGCCCCGAGCCAGATCGCTAGCAGACCGCGTCTCACGATGTCGCTCCTTTGTTCAGTGGATGGTGTTGACGACTCCCATGCTCGGCACCACTTGTGAGCGACCTGTGAACGACCCGCGAGGAACGTGTGGAGGCTGCTGGCCCGGCCTTACGGGACCAGATACCGCGCCACCGCGGCCTCGTCCCACTCCAGGCCGGCGCCCGGCCGGTCCGGCGCCAGCGCCTGGCCGTCGCGCACGACCAGCGGCTCGCGCAACACCGGCGCCGCCCAGTCCACGTACTCCAGCCAGTGCCGGGTCGGCGTCACGCGGAGCAGGTGCGCGCTGAACTCCGGGAAGAGGTGGCTCGACATCTCCACCCCGTACGCGTGGGCCAGCGCCGCCGCGCGCAGCCAGCCGGTCACGCCGCCGATCCGCTGGAGGTCCGGCATCACCAGGTCCGACGCGCCCAGGCTCAGCGCCTCGCGCATCTGGAACGGGCCCGAGAAGTTCTCCCCGATCTGGACCGGCGTCCGGAGGCCGGCGGCGACACGGGCGCACCCAGCCAGGTCGTCCGCCCGCACCGGCTCCTCGATCCAGGCCAGGCCCTCGCCGTCGAGCATGGCGCCCCGCTCCACCGCCCCGGCGACCGACAGGTACTGGTTGAAGTCAGCCATCAGCACCGCGTCCGGCCCGATCGCCTCGCGCACAGCCCGCGCCGCCGCGAGGTCGTCGGCCGCCGCGGGCCGCCCCAGCCGCACCTTGACCGCGGAGAAGCCGGCGGCCAGCAGCGCAACCGCCTCCCCGGCGGCCTCGGCCGGCGGCATGATGCCCAGGCCGTTGCTGTTGTACGCCGGCACCGGCCCCGGCCGGCCGCCCAGGAGCGCGGCCAGCGGGACGTCCCGCTCCCGCGCCAGCGCGTCCCACGCGGCCATGTCGATGCCCGCGAGCGCCATGCCGGCCAGGCCGGTCGACCCGAGCAGCGTCAGCCGGGCGCGGAGCGCGCGCTCGATCTCGAGCGGGACCAGCGGCTCGCCGGCGACCGCCTGGCCCAGCGACTCGACCAGCGACCGCAGCGGCGCCAGGCCGAACGGCTGGACGCCGAACAGGTACGAGCGGCCGACCGGTCCGCCCTCGGTGCGCAGGTCGATCAGCAGCAGCGGCGCCTCGGTCACCGCGCCGGTGCTGGTGCGCAGCGGGCGGCCCATCGGCACCACCACCGGGCGAGCCTCGACGCCCGTCACGCGGAGAGTCACCGGGTCAACGTAGCAGGAGGGCGGCGTCAGATATGGTCGCCGTCAGCGGTGCGCAGGAGCTGGCCGGCCACGGCGCCGGACGCGTCCGAGACGAGGAACCGGCAGGGACCGGCGGCCCCGGCCAGGTCGGGCCCCGCCATGACGCCGTTGACGCGCAGCCCGCGCGACGACCAGCCGGTCGCCAGCGCCCGCACCACCTGCTCCAGGCCGGCGGCCGCGGCCGCCCCCATCGAGGGCTCCGCCCTGGCCACGACCCCGACGAGGACCAGCGAGCCCCGCCGGCGGAGCGCACGCGCCGCCCGCTCGCCGGCGGCCTGGGCCGCGGCCAGGCTGGCGCCCAGCTCGGGCCGCAGATCCGCCACGTGGACGGCCGCGTCCACCTCGACGCTCTCGTCGCCGGGCGTGACCAGGTCGGCGCCCGCGTCGGCCACCGCCGCCGCGAGCAGCTCGGTCAGCGCCGCCGGGCCGCCCACGCTCACGCGCTTGGCGGCCAGGTCGCCGGTGGGCACCGGCGCGGTCGCGGAGCGAACCAGCGGGCGCACGTCGGCCGGCGCGGCGCCGGTCGAGGACCGGACGATCAGCTCGGGCTCCATCACGACGCGCTGCGGCGCCTCCAGGCGGCCCTCGATCAGGTCGAGGAGCAACTGGGTGGCGAGCCGGCCGAAGTCGTGGTACGAGGTGCGGACCGTGGTCAGCGGCGGCTGGAGCATGGCCGACGGGCCGATGTCGTCGTAGCCGACGAGCGCGACGTCGTCCGGGATGCGCAGGCCGAGCTCGCTGACCGCGCCGTAGCCGCCGATGGCCATGCGGTCGCTGGCCACGAAGATGGCGGTCGGCCGGTCATCGCGCTCGAGCAGCTCGCGCACCGCCCGGCGGCCGGCCTGCTCGTCGAACGACGGCTCCAGGCGGACCAGGTCGGCGTCGTACGCGGCCCCGGCCTCGGCCAGCGCCTCCCGGTAGCCGCGGAGGCGGTCCCGCGTGATCGACAGCCGGGGATTGGCGCCGACGAGGCCGATCCGGCGGTGGCCGCGGTCCAGCAGGTGGGCGGTGGCCATGCGGCTGCCGAGCAGGTCGTCGCTGACCACGCAGTTGAGCGGCCGGCCCGGCAGGTCGCGCTTGATCACGACGCAGGGCAGGCCCGCCGCGTCGAGGATGTCCAGGTACTCGGGCCGGATGTCGTTGGCCGTGCGGAGCAGGACCCCGTCCACCGCGCGGGCCTCGGCGACCGAGCGCAGGCACTCCTCGACGCCCTCCTCGTCCACGCCGGACATGGAGAAGGACGCGTTGCGCCGCCACGCCAGCTCGCCGATGCCGCCGATGAGCTCGACCATCCCGGCCGAGATCCCGCGCCACGCGCCGCCCAGGTTGTCGATGCTCACGAAGCCGAGGCTGAGCTGGCGGACGCGCTCGGCGACCATGGTGCCGACGCCCATCCGGCGCCGCACCACGCCCTCCTTGACGAGCTCGAGCAGCGCTCGCCGGGCGGTCGTGACGCTGACGCCGTACTCCTCGCAAAGCTGGTTCTCGGAGGGCAGCATGTCCCCCGGGCCGAACTCCCCACGGCGGATCCGCGAGTAGAGCTGCTGACGCAGCTGCTGGTAGAGCGGCCCGCCACTGGCGATGTCGAGGTTCAGTCGGGTCCGGCGGTACGTGCACCCAGTATACCGGCGCTGTTGACAGCCCCCGGGACGGCTGCCATGATCGTCCGCGTAACCTCGTGCACTGAGTACACCGGGATAGGAGGAGAGCAGGCGATGAGAGTCCCGCAGTCCAGGTTGCGGGTGGTGGCGGCCAGCTTGCTGGCGATCGTTGCGGTCGCGTGCGGAAGCAGCTCGAGCGGCGGCAGCGGCACCTCCGGGAACACCAGCACCGGTCCGGTCACCATCACGTTCTGGGACACCAACGCCGGCCCCGACCGGACCCCGGTCTGGCAGGAGCTGATCCTGCAGACGGCGATCCTGTCCGGCTCGCCGCCGGACGTCTCCAACCCGCAGGTCAGCCAGCTCGCGGGCATGGTCGCCCAGAACGGGCTCATCCCGCTGGACAGCCAGTTCAACGGCTGGTCGGACAGGGGCGACATCCCGGCCCCCGTCATCCAGTCGATCAAGGGCCTGGTGCCGGACAAGAAGCTGTACGCGATCCCGATCAGCGGCAACCTGACCACCCTCTACTACCGCAAGGACTGGATCGCGCAGCACAACCTGAAGCCGCCGCTCACGTGGACCGACTTCTACAACGACGTCCAGGCGCTCAACGACCCGTCCGCCGGCGTGTACGGCTTCGGGCTGCGGGGCTCGACCGGCAGCGTCGCCCAGCTCGAGTCCTGGGTGTACTCCGAGGCCGGCATCACCAGCTACTTCGACTCCAAGGGCAAGTCGACGTTCGACAGCCCGGCCGCGGTCTCGGTGATCCAGAAGGCCGCCGGCTTCTATGGCAAGGTGTCGCCGAAGGACGACATCAACCACGGCTACCAGGAGATGGCGGCCGAGTTCGACGCCGGCCACGTGGCGATGATCATGCACAACCTCGGCTCGTACCCGCAGCACATCCAGGCGCTGGGCAAGGAAGCGGTCGGGGCGGTGACGCTGCCGGCGCTGAGCGGCGGCAAGCACGTGCTGCTGAACAGCGCGTACATCGCGGCGATGGTGTTCAAGGGCACGAAGCACGCCGACGCGGCCTGGAAGTTCGCCGCGTTCCTGGCCTCGGCCGACTCCGTCAGCTACTTCAACCAGAAGATCGGCCAGATCCCGCCGAACACGAAGGTGTCGAACCAGCAGTGGGTGCTGGACAACACGGGCATCCAGAACGCGCTGGCGACCACAAAGCAGTCCAGCACGACGCTGGTCAACCCGCCGTGGCAGCTGCCGGACTACACCTCGATCGAGGCGCAGATGGAGCCGGAGTTCCAGAAGGTGCTGCTCGGCCAGGTGACACCGAGCACGTTCGCGAGCGACCTGGCGGGCAAGCTGACCACGTCGAAGCGCCAGTACGACCAGTCGCTGCACAAGTGAGGACCGGAGGGAGGGGCAGGTGAAGCCCGCCGCGGCCTCGGCCCCCCGGCCGCGCGCGGCGGCGGCAGCCGGGGCCGTTCGCCGGCGGGCCGCTGCCCGCCGGCGGTCCTGGCTGCCGTACCTGACGCTGCTGCCGGCGTCGGCCATGATCGCGACGTTCGTCGTCTACCCGGTCGCGACCGTCTTCTACTACAGCCTCCAGCAGTACGACATCACCCGGCCGTACCTGAACGGCTTCGTCGGCCTCGACAACTTCCGCCAGGTGCTGACGGCGGACGACGTGTTCCGCACCAGCGTCGTGGTCTCGGTCAAGTGGGTGGGCAGCGAGGTCGTGCTGCAGCTCGTGCTGGGCATGATCCTCGCGCTGGTCCTCAACAGCGCGTTCCGGGGCCGCGGCCTCGCGCGCTCGCTGCTGTTCTCGCCCTGGGCGGTGTCCGGCGTGGTCGTCACGACCATGTGGAAGCTGATGTACAACCCGTTCACCGGGCTGCTGGACACCGTGCTGATCCGGGCCGGGCTGATCCACAGCCCGATCCAGTGGCTGGCCGACGTGAACACCGTGTTCGCGGCGGTGGTCGCGGCGGAGCTGTGGCGCGGGGTCCCGTTCTTCGCGATCGTGCTGCTGGCCGCGCTGCAGGCGATCCCGACCGACCTCTACGAAGCCGCGGCGGTGGACGGCGCGTCGCGCTGGCAGGCGTTCACCCGTCTGACGCTCCCGCTCCTGAAGGACGCGATCGTCCTGGCCACGCTGCTGCGCGCGGTGTGGGAGTTCAACAACGTGGACCTGATCTACACGATGACCGCGGGCGGCCCCGGCGACCTGACCACCACGCTCCCGCTGTACGTGGTCAACCAGGCGATCCGCTACCACAACTTCGGCTACGGCTCGGCGCTGTCGGTGGTCGGCTTCCTGGTCCTCCTGATCTTCGCGATCCTCTATCTGCGCCTGGGCCGGTTCGGACGGGATGACTGACCGGTGAGCATGACGAGGCTCTTCGACCGGACTGGCACGCTGTACCTGCCGCTGGCGCTGTACGGGCTGTTCACGCTCGTGCCGTTCTACTCGATGGTCGTGCTCTCGCTCCACGCCGGCGGCTCCGCGACGGGCGCGTTCACGTTCCTGCCCTTCCCGCTGTCGTGGCAGCACTTCGACGCCCTGATCAACGGCGCCGGGTTCGGGAACTACGTCCGCAACAGCTTCGCCGTCGCGCTGGGGACCGTCGCGTGCGCGGTGCCGGTAGCGATCCTCACGGGCTACGGCCTCTGCCGCTTCCGGCTGCGCGGCCGCCACGTCTTCATGCTGGTCCTGCTGACGACGCAGTTCGTGCCGGCCGCCATGCTGATCATCCCGCTGTTCATCATCTTCAAGCAGCTCGGCCTGCTCGACACCCTGATCGGGCTGGTCCTCGTCAACGCCACGTTCGAGCTGCCGCTCACCGCCATCCTGATGCGCGGCTTCATCTCCGGCATCCCGTTCGAGCTGGAGGAGGCCGCGATGGTGGACGGCTGCACCCGCTTCCAGAGCGTGGTCCGCATCGTGCTGCCGCTGCTCCGGCCCGGGATCGTGGCCGTCGCCTCCTTCGCGTTCGTGGGCGCGTGGAACAACTTCCTGTTCGCGCTCTTCCTGGTCAACAACCAGGACCTGTACACGGTGCCGGTCGGCCTGAGCTACTTCCTGGGCGAGTACAACGTGGACTACGCGGCGCTGGCGGCCGGCGGCGTGATCGCCGTGCTGCCGGTCGTGCTGATCTTCGCGCTGATCCAGCGATACCTGGTGGGCGGCCTCTCGGTCGGCGCCGTCAAGGGATAGGAGGTAGGGCCATCACACGCGTGCTGATCACGGGGGCAGCGGGACGGATCGGGAGCGTTCTGCGCGAGCGGCTGCGGGGCCAGGTCCCGCTGCGGCTGCTCGACATCCGGACGATGCCGGCGCCGGCGGATGGCGAGGAGCTGGTCCAGGCGGACATCCGCGATGCGGGGGCGATCAGCGAGGCGATGGCCGGCTGCACGGCGGTGGTGCACCTGGCGGGCATCCCCAGCGAGGTCGGGTTCGACGAGCTGCTCGACACCAACATCCGCGGGACGTACCAGGTGCTGGAGGCGGCGCGTCACTCCGAGGCGTGCCGGCGCGTGCTGATCGGCTCGTCCAACCACGTGACGGGGTTCTATCCCTCGGACGAGCGGATCAGCGCGGTGGCGCCGCCCCGGCCCGACGGCCTGTACGGCGCCAGCAAGGCGTACGGCGAGGTGCTGGGCCGGCTGTACCACGAGAAGCACGGCCTCGAGGTGGTGGCGATCCGCATCGGCAGCTTCGCGCCCCGGCCGACATCCCCGCGCCACGCGCACACGTGGATCAGCCCGCGCGACATGGCCCAGCTCGTCATGCGCTGCCTGGAGGCGCCCGACGTCGGCTGGCTGGTCGTCTACGGCACGTCGGACAACAACCGCAGCTACTGGGACGACCGCGACGTGTGGCGCCGCATCGGCTACACGCCCCAGGACTCGGCGAACGGCATCCTGGACGGCGCGGGCGAGGGGGCCGGCGCGTTCCAGGGCGGTCAGCTGGCCCGGCTGCACCCGCGCTGGAAGGACTGAGGCGCGTGACCCGGATCGCGGCCGTGGAGTGCCTGACGTTCGAGTTCTGCTCGCACGTCCGGCGCGACCACGAGGGCCACCGGCACCCCGGCCCGGAACGCCGCGCCGTGCAGATGGTGACCCGCATCCGGACCGACGCGGGCGTGGACGGCCACTGCGTCGGGGGATCGGAGGAGACCGCGGCGGTCGCCCGGCGCCTGCTGGTCGGGCTGGACCCGTTCGACCGCGAGGCGATCCACCAGCTGCTCCACCGCTCGGCGCGCCTGGAGTGGCGCGCGCTGGCCGGCCGGATGGTGGGCGTGCTCGACCAGGCGCTGTGGGACGTGGCCGGCCGCACCGCGGGCCTGCCCGCGCACAAGCTGCTCGGCGCCGCCCGCGACCGGGTGCCGGCGTACGCGAGCACGATGTGCGGCGACGACGGCGGGCTGGGCGACCCGGCCGCGTACGCGGCGTTCGCCAGCGCCTGCGTCGCGCAGGGCTACCGCGCGTTCAAGCTCCACACGTGGATGCCGCCGTACGGGCCCGACCTGCGTCGCGACATCGCGGCCTGCCAGGCGGTGCGCGACGCGGTCGGTCCGGACGTGAAGCTGATGCTGGACCCGTTCCACGACTACACGAGGGAGGATGCCCTGTACCTGGGCAGGGCGCTGGAGGAGCTGGGCTTCCACTGGATGGAGGAGCCCATGGACGAGCACAGCACGTCGTCGTACGCGTGGCTGTGCGAGCGCCTCGACCTGCCCATCTGCGGGCCCGAGTCGATGGGCGGCGGCGTGGTCACCAGGGCGGAGTGGATCCGGCAGGGCGCGGCCGACATCCTGCGGACCGGGCTGGAACACGGCGGAGTCACGTCGATCGTCAAGACCGCCCACCTGTGCGAGGCGTTCGGGTTGCGGCTGGAGCTGCACGGCGGCGGCGCCGGCACGCTGCAGGCGCTCGGCGCGATGGCGATTCCCGGTGAGTTCTACGAGCGCGGCCTGCTCCACCCGGAGCTGGACTACGACGCGGAGCAGCCGTGGCTGCGCACGCCGGTGGACGCCATCGACGCCGACGGGAACGTGCGCATCCCGACCGGCCCCGGCCTGGGAGAGGACATCGACTGGGAGTACGTGAGGGAGCACCTGGTCCAGGACTGGCACTGATTCGGAAGGGAAGAGGAGAGAGAGATGCGCTGGAGAAGATTGGCCATGACGGCGCTGTGCTCGCTCGTGCTCGCCGCGGCGGGCGGCTCCAGCGCCGCGGCCTCGAGCGACCGGCCGGCACCGCCCACCAACGTGCGGGTCCCGTCGCTCGCGTTCGACGAGCAGAGCATCATGATCGCGTGGGAGCAGCCGGCCGACCACGCCGGCATCGTGGACTACCACGTCTACATGAACGGCACGCTCGCCGGCAGCGCCAGCCAGAACACCACGTCGCCCGCGAAGCCGTTCATCGACGGCTTCTACGCGGACCCGTCCAACAGCCAGCAGGTCCAGGTCCGGATGGAGACGTTCACCGCCACCAACCTGCTGCCCCACACCCGGTACACGTTCACGGTCCGGTCCGTGGACGCCGCCGGCAACGAGTCGCGTGACAGCCAGCGGGTCAGCCAGTTCACGACCGCCGCCCCCCGCGTGTTCGACGTCACCCAGTTCGGCGCGGTGGGCGACGGCGTGACGGTGAACACGAAGGCGATCCAGGCCGCCATCGACGCCACCACGCCCGGCGGCAAGGTCGTGATCCCGGCCGGCGTGTTCAAGAGCGGCGCGATCTTCCTGCACAGCGACATGACGCTGCAGGTCGCCGCCGGCGGCACGCTGCTCGGCTCCGACAACGCGGCCGACTACGCCTACAACTTCCTGCTGTACGACTACTCGACCGACCCGCGCTTCTACTCGCTGGTAAACGCGCACACGTACGACTACGGGACGCTCCGCAACATCCGAATCGTCGGCCCGGGCACGATCGACGGCAACGGCTGGAAGCAGGGGCCGCCGGACGCCCAGGGCTTCCCGGTCTCGCTGCCCAGCAGCTCGAGCACGGTCGCGAAGAACGGCATCCTGGCGGCGGCCCAGACCGCGCTGGCCGGCACGCTGGGCAGCGGCTCGCCGTACGGCACGCGCTCCAACCTGATCACGCTGCGCGGCGTCGCCAACGCCTACCTGGGCGGCTTCACGGCGGTCAACCCCTCGCAGCACACGCTCGTCGCCATCCGCAGCGCCAACGTCACCGTGAACGACACCCGGCTGCTGACCGCGGGTGTGAACAACGGCGACGGCATGGACCTGGACAGCAGCGCCCACCTGACGATCGTGAACAACCTGTTCGACACCGGCGACGACGACCTGAACACGGCCGCCGGCCTCGGCGCCGCCTCGGCCGTGGATCCGCCGACCCGCGACCTCTTCGTCGCGAACAACTTCTTCCGCAAGGGCCACGGCGCCGTGGTGGCGGGCAGCCACACCGGTGCGTGGATCGAGGACATCCTGGCCGAGGACAACGTCGTGAACGGGACGGACATCGCCCTGCGCATGAAGACTGACCCGCACAACGGCGGGGGCGCCAGGCGCGTCGTGTTCCGGGACACGGCGGTCAAGGCCGTGACGATGCAGGCGTTCATCTTCACGTCGGCGTACGCCGACCCCAACGCGGCGATCGTCGTCGAGCCGTCCGCGCAGCTGGCGCAGTTCCGGGACTTCCTGGTCCGGAACGTCACGGTGGACGGGACCGGCAAGGAGGCGATCAACGTCCTGGGCGTCGCCGACCAGCTCCACCAGGGCCTGCACTTCGACGGCGTCCGCTTCCTGAACGCGAAGCCGACCAGCATCTCGTTCCTGCGCGACAGCACGTTCCACGACGTGGTGTTCGACAACACGCCCAACCCATGGGTGATCTCCAACTCGACCGGCCTCTCGTTCAGCGGCACGACCACGCAGACGGCCGTCTCCACCGACGCGGCCGGCCGGCCGAGCTGGGCCGCCGGCAGCGCGCTGTCCGCCAGCGGTGTGACGGACACCTCGGCAACGCTGACCTGGCCGGCCGCGGCCGACGACACGGCCGTGGCGACCTACCGGGTCATGTCCGCGGGCCAGGTGGTGGCTGCCGTTCCGGGCACGGCGCTGATCGCGACCGTCGGCGGGCTGGCGCCGGCGCTGCCGTTCCACTTCACCGTGGTGGCGCTTGACGCGACCGGCAACGCGACGGCCGGCCCCAGCGCGGACGTGACCACGACCGGCACGCGCGACACGACGGCGCCGGTCACCCCGACGGGGCCGGCCAGCTTCGCGCTGGTTCCCGGCAGCACCGGGTTCACGTGGCTGAAGGTGCAGTGGCAGCCGGCCACGGACGACTTCGGTGTCGCGCGGTACCAGGTGCTCGCCAACGGCGCGCCGGCCGCCACGGTCCCGGTCGTCGGCAACCCCAACATGGTCAGCGTGACGCGGCTGCAGCCGGGCACCGCCTACGTGCTGAGCCTGGCGGCCATGGACGCGACGGGCAACGTCGCGACGTACGCCACGACGGCGACCGCGACCACGCTGCCGGCGTACGACCGGAGCGTGCCCAGGTTCCCCGAAGGCGCTCGCGTGCGCGCACACGACGTGACCGCGACGAGCGTCACGCTGACGTGGACCGCGGCGACGGACGACCAGCAGGTGGCCGGCTACCGGGTGTACGTGAACGGTCAGCCCATCGAGGGCGCGGTGCCGTTCACGCCGATCAACGGCGCCAGCACGACCACCGCCACGACGTTCACGGTGACCGGCCTGCGCCCGGACACGAGGTACCGCTTCACGGTGCAGGCGGGCGACACGGCCAACAAGTGGACGGGCTCGGGCCCGAGCACGACCGTGGAGACGGAGGAGCAGTAGGACGGCGGCGGCCCCTCCCCCCTCCATCGGGGGAGGGGCCGCGCCCCCTCACGCCGCGGGTTCGTCGCGGACGCAGGGGTCCGCGCAGGCGTGGGTCGCGTGGACGTGCGGCACCGGCCGCACCTTCGCGCCGTTGCGGATCGTGGCGAACGCGATCACGCCGCCCCCGGCGCAGATCAGCGCCGAGATCGTCAGCGCCCGCGTGTAGCCGGCCTGGAACTCGGCCGAGGTGGTCGCGGTGGCCAGGCCGGCGGCGGCGGGCAGGATCGCCACCGCCAGCAGGCTCGCGATCCTGGCGACCGCGTTGTTCACGGCGGAACCGACGCCCAGGTGGCGATCCTCGACCGCCGACAGCACCGCGGCGGTCAGCGGCGCCACCGTCAGCGTCATGCCGGCCCCGAACACGAGGACGCCCGGCAGGATCCCGGTCAGGTAGGACGTGCCCGGCGCCACCAGGCCCAGCAGGCCCAGGCCGGCGCCCGCCACGATCGGCCCGATCGTCATCGGCAGGCGCGGCCCGATGCGCTGCGCCAGCCGGCCGGACTGGGCGGACAGCGCGGTCATGATCGCCATCGCGGGCAGGAAGGCGACTCCCGACTCCAGCGCGGTGTAGCCGAGGTCCCGCTGCAGGTGGACGACGAACAGGAACGTCGCGGTGCCCAGCGCTCCGTAGACGGCGAACGTCGTCAGGTTGGCGCCCGTGAACTGGAGTGACGCGAACATACCGAGCGGCACCATCGGGTTGGGGCTGCGCGCCTCCACCACCGGGAACAGCGCCAGCGCCGCGGCGCCCGCCACCCCCAGCGCGATCGTCACCGGCCCGAAGCCGAACGCCGGGCCCTGGATGAGGGCGTACACCACGCCAGCCAGCCCCGCCGCGATCGTGAGCGCGCCCGGCAGGTCGACGTGCCGGTTGGCGCCCTCGTCCCGGGTCTCGGTCACATGCTTCAGCGCCGCCCAGATCGTGAACGCGGCCACCGGCAGGTTGATCAGGAAGACCAGTCGCCACGACGCGGCGTCCACGAGGTAGCCGCCGAGGAACGGGCCGACGGCCGTCCACACGCCGCCCAGGCCCGACCAGGCGCCGACCGCCCGGCCCCGGTCCTCCTGTGCGATCGTCGCCGACAGCACGGCCAGGCTCGACGGCACCAGCAGCGCGCCCGCCACCCCCTGCACCGCCCGCGCGACGATCAGCACCGGGGCCGTGGGGGCCAGCCCGCACGCCAGCGAGGCCACGCTGAACCCGGCCAGGCCCAGCACGAGCACCCGGCGGCGGCCGTAGAGGTCGCCCAGCGAGCCGCCGACCACGATCAGCGAGCCCAGCGTCAGGAGGTACGCGTCGACGATCCACTGCAGGTCCGACAGGCCGGTGTGGAACTCGCGCCCGATCGACGGCAGGGCCACGTTGACCACCGTCCCGTCGAGGAACGCGACCCCGGAGCCGAGGACGGTGACCAGGAGGACCCAGCGCGCCCCGGCCGTCCCGTACCGGAGCCGTGGAGGAGCGGCGCTCGTCACCTGCCTATTGTTGTGCCCGGTGGCAGGTCCTCGCCGGTCGTTCGCGTCGTGGTCGACGCTGACCACACTGCTGGCGCTGAACGGCCGGCTCGTCCAGGAGCAGATCGGGCGGAACCTGGAGCCGCTCGGCGTCAGCTATGCGCAGGCGGCGGTCCTCGTCCGCCTGTGGCGGCGCCAGGGCCAGATGCCGCAGGCCGAGATGATCCGTTCCCTCGCGCTGAGCCGGGCGTCCGGGACGCTCGTGCTCAACGAGCTGGAGCAGCGCGGCCTGATCGAGCGCCAGCCCGACGTGCGGGACGCGCGCCGCCTGGTCGTCAGGCTGACCGAGGCCGGGATGGACCTCGAGCCCGAGGTGTTCGACGCGTTCGACCGCGTGGAGGCTGCCGTCCGGGCGCCCCTCTCGGAGGAGGAGGTCGAGACCGGGCTGCGCATCCTGCGCTCGCTGGTGGAGGCGATCCGCCGCGACCCGCGCACCTAGGCTGTTGGGTATGGCCATCAGTGCGACCCCCATCGACCTCGACTTTCCGGACGCGTCGGCCGGCGACCCGCTCGAGCTCCGGATCGCGCTCGGGCCCTGCCGCGTCCGCATCGCCGCCGGCACGGGCCCGCTCTGGGCGACCGGCCGCTACGAGGACCCGACCGGCATGCTGCCGGTGCAGGTGACCCAGGATGGCCCCCGGGCCCGCCTCAGCCAGACCCCGACGGCCCGCTCGATGCCCGCCTCGGCGCGGCCGCCCAGCCTCGACCTCCAGCTCGGGACCGCTCGGCCCTACCAGCTCGTGATCGACGGCGGCGCCAACGAGACGGTTGCCGACCTCGGCGGCGTCCCGATCACGCGCCTGGTCCTCCACCACGGCGCCGGCCGGTTCGACCTGGACTTCTCCCGGCCCAACCCGGCCGAGATGACGGCGCTCGAGATCGCGGCCGGCGGGGTGGCGATGGACCTGCGCAGCCTCGGCAACGCCAACTTCGCCGAGATGTCGGTGTCGGGCGGCGCGGCGCAGTACCGCGTGGACTTCGGCGGCGAGCTGCGCCGCGACGGGGAGGTGAAGCTGAACGCCGGCGTCGCGGCGGTGGAGGTGCGGCTGCCCGCCGCGACGCCGGCGCGCGTCCGGTCGCGTCCGGGCGGACGCCCGTGCTGCGCGTGACCGTCAACTCGGTGCTCGGCGCCGTCACCATTCGTTCCACGTGAGGCCGTCTGGTCAGGGTCAGGCCACCCGGCGGGAGCGCAGCAGGTGGCCGAAGTCCTCCGCGCGGGCCTTGGCCAGGCGCCAGTCGTCGAAGTAGTCCTCCGCCAGCACCTCGCGCCCCGGCATGCGGTAGACGGTGACCGCCCACCGCTGGAGCACCCGATCCACCTCGACCAGGCTCTCCGGCGTCGGCGCGAAGCGATACGGCCGAGGACGGTTGTCGTCCTGGGTTCGACGCTGGTCACGCACTGCGCTCACCTCCTCGAGAATCACGTGCACAAAAAAGAAAGGGGCCTGGCCGGAGGCCAGGCCCCTTCGGTCTCGGTGTTCAGTCCGGTGCCTGGCGACGCTCGACAGCCACGCCGTCCGCCCCCCGGGCGACGGCGCCGAATCGGTAACAAACGAGCGTCAGCACCTCCACGATGCATCCAGTGTAGCCGTCCATCTGGCGATTGGCCGGGCTCATTCGGCCCCGCCGCCGGGGTCGCCGGGCAGACCGGAGTTGCCGGGCGTGCAGGCCCAGTACGTGCCGCCGTTGTACGTCCACGTCCGGCAGCCTGGACGGCCCGGCCCGGATGGCCCGGACGGCTCGGATCCGCGTCCCGTCGAGGAAGTAGGCCCGGCGCCCGCCCACGAACTGCATGTGCACGTCGGAGGGCATGGGGTACCACTCGTCGCCCTTGCCCATGCGGTCCAGGGCGCCCGTCATGAACTCGTGCCAGGCCGGGGCGGCGACGACGATCCCGTCCGTGCCCTCGACCATCGGGTGGTTGTCCGCGTTGCCCATCCAGACCGCGGTCGCCAGCGACGGCGTGTAGCCCACCGTCCAGCCGTCGCCGAACCGGTCGGTCGTGCCGGTCTTGGCCGCGGCCGTGTGGCCCGGCAGCACGAGCGGCGTGCCGCGGCCGAAGATCATGGTCCGATTGGCGTCGTCCGAGAGCATCTGGCTGACGATGTACGCGGTCCCGGCGTCGAGCGCCCGGGTGCCGTCGCCGCCCGCGTTCGCCCCGAGCTGCCGCCCGCTCCCGTCCGTCACGCCGATGATCGCGGTCGCCGGGTGGAGCACGCCGCCGGCGGCGAGCGTCGAGACGCCTGTCGCCATCTGGAGCGGCGTCTCGCCGTAGCCGCCCAGGGTCAGCGAGGGACCGAAGCTGCTGTTCGGGTCGTCGGTCGTGTAGTGACCGCCGCCGTGGTCCTGGAATGGCGGCGCCCCCATGCGCCGGGCCGTGTCGACCACGGCCGGGACGCCGGCGCCCAGCTCGACCTGGACCGCCGGCACGTTCAGCGAGTTGCCCAGGCAGGCCTGGAGCTGGCATACGCCGTGGGAGCGCTGGTCGTAGTTCTTGGGCGCGTAGCGCTGGCCGCCGGGCGGCTGCACGCTGATCGGCGCGTCGGTGATCGGGGTGACCATCGTGTAGCGGCGGCTGTCGATCGCGGCCGCGTACGTGAAGACCTTGAACGAGGAGCCCGGGTTGCGCGGCGGCCCGACCGCGAGGTTGTACTGCCCGCCGGGCACGTCCGGGCCGGCCGAGCCGATCATCGCGAGGATCTGGCCGGACCGCGGGTCCATCGCGACCAGCGCCCCGTCCGTGACGGCCCTGTCGCCGTTCGCCCGCACCGCGTCGGCGACCGAGGTCTGGGCGAGCTGCTGCATCCCCCAGTCGAGGCTGGTGGTCACCCGCAGGCCGCCACCCTCCGCCACGGCCGCGCCGAAGCGCGCCACGAGCTGACCGCGGACGTACGCGACGAAGCCGGGGGCGAGGTCGGTGACGGCCGGCCCGAACAGGTGCGCGGGCGGCGACAGGTCCTCGGCGAACGCGCGGTCGGCCTCGGCCTGCGTCACGTTGCCAGTGCGGACCATGGCGGCCAGGACGTCGTGCTGGCGCTGCTTGGCCCGTTCCCAGTGGGTGATCGGATTCAGCAGCGTGGGGTTCTGGGGCAGGCCGGCCAGCATGGCCGCCTGGGCCAGGTCCAGCGCGGCGGCGTCCCGGTGGAAGTAGACCCGCGCCGCCGCCTGGGCGCCGTACGCGGCGTTGCCGTACGCGATGGCGTTCAGGTACATCGCCAGGATCTGCGACTTGGTGTACGTGGCCGCGATGCGCACGGCCAGCGTCGCCTCGCGCAGCTTGCGCGACACCGAGGCATCGTCGCCGACCAGCCGCCGCTTGACCAGCTGCTGCGTGATCGTGGAGCCGCCCTGGACGGGCGCCCCGGCGCGGAGGTCGGCCCATGCGGCGCGCCCGACGCTGAGCGGGTCGACGCCCGGCTCGTGCCAGAAGTTCTGGTCCTCGACGGCAACGGTGGCGGCGGGCAGGTACCGGCCCATCGCGGGCAGCGACGCCTGGTAGTGCTGGTACCCGGGCGGGTGCAGGTCGGCGAGCAGGACCTGGCCGGTCCGGTCGTAGACGAGCGTGTCACTGGGCAGCGGCCGGGCGACCAGCGAGTCGCTGGGCAGGGTGCTGAGGCCGCTGGCGACGAACCCGCCCGCGGTGGCGCCGGCCAGGACGAACGCGATCGTGGCCAGGCCGGCGAGCCGCAGCACCGTGCGGCGGAGCGAGGCGGCGCGCTGGGCGTCGCGGAACGCGCTGGCCCGGCGCCGGATCGCCGGGCGCGCCCCATCTGGCTGCGTCAAGTGTGCATTATCCCCCATTAGCGTTATCACTAATTGCAACACACGACGGGGGGTTCGCGTTACGCTGGCCGGCCTCGGGGGTCAGGCCCGGTGGGCGACGCTCAGGCCCTTGCCGACCGGCACCACCACGCGTTCGAAGTCGGGCAGCGCCTCCAGCGCGGCGAGGTAGCCGGCGATCTCGGCCGGATGGCTGAGCACGTTGTCGGCCAGCAGGAGCACGTCCCGCGTCAGCCGCGGCAGCAGCAGCCGGAGCTGGTCGGGCGCGCTGACGCGGTCGGCGTCGAAGAAGACGCAGTCGAACGGTCCCTCGAGCCCGGCCACGACGCTGGTGGCGTCGCCGGCGACCAGCCGGACGTTGCCGTCCAGGCCCGCGCGGCGCAGGTTCTCGGCCGCCTCGGCCTGCCGGCCGGCGTCGCGCTCGACGCTGGTCACGGCGCCGCCGGCTTCGCGCACCGCCCACGCCAGCCAGATCGTGCTGTACCCGTTGGACGTCCCGATCTCGAGGACCCGCGTGCGCCGGCCGCTCCTGACCAGGATCGCCAGCAGCCGGGCGGTGTCGGGCTCCAGGTTGAGGCGGCGCCGGCGGTGCTCGGCCTCGCCCGCGTCGTGCGCGAGCCCGGCCGCCGCCAGCTCGTCCAGCAGGCCGGCGAGGGAGGCGTCCATCCGTCGATTGTGCGGCCGGCGGGCATGAGTGATTTCCCTCATGTCCGCTGCGCGGTTTTCGCGGTCTCCGGCCGGGGCCGCGGGCGAGACCATCTGCACGTGGCAGAGACCGCGACCGACGTCCTCCACCTCTCCTCGGCGATCGCCGCGGCGCTGGACGACATGTGCGAGGACCTGGAGCGCTACCAGGCCCGCCAGGAGCAGCGGCTGCAGCTGGCTCGCTGCATCGCCGCGGCCGACGAGCTGGTCGAGCGGCTGGAGGGCCTCAGCCTGGCCGGCGTGGCGGAGGTTCCATCCGAGTGGCAGCCGCACCTGGACCGGTTGGTCGAGGACCTGCCCGATGGCGCGGCGGGCGACCTGCGCGGCGGCGGCGACCCCAACCGGCTGCTGGACGAGGTGTTCGAGATCGAGGAGCGGCTGTTCCGCCTGAAGCTGGGCGAGTGGGCCCAGCGCTACGACCCCGGCGAGCGCTAGGGGCCGCCGCCTCCCGAGCCCGCGCCGGAGGGCGCCGGGGCCAGCACCGTCAGCTCGACGAGCTGGTGCCCCGATCGGGCGTCCACGAGCCACAGCACCTGGACCAGGCCGCCGACGCTGCCGGCGGCGGCACGGCTGCCGACCAGCGCCCAGACCATGCGGCGCGCGATCGTCGGTCCGCGCGGGCGGCCGTTGCGGTTGGAGACGGTGGCGTAGGCCAGCACGCGCTCCGTCACCGACCGCACGCCACCGCTGCTCCGGCGGACGGCGGTCTCGGCGTCGCCGGCCAGCTTGATCCCGGTCGGCAGCCGGACGCCGAAGCCGGTCACCCAGTCGGGCACCTGCACGGGCTGGAGGGCCGGGTCGAGGCGCACGTTCATCGCGGCGAGCTGCGCCGGCGTCACCGATTCGAGGACGGGTCCCGGCCTGGGCTGCGTGACCGGAGCGGGCACGAGCACGCTGAGGAGGGACCAGGTGAGCAGGCCGGCGGCTCCCGCCACGAGCAGCACGCCGCCGCCTCGGGCCCAGATGCGCACCATTTGATGGTAGAGGCTGGGCATGTCCGGGCTGGCATAGAATTCTGGTCGATGGCCGGCTGGCGACCGTACGATCCCTGGCCGAGTCCCGTGCGCGAGGCGCTGGAGCAGCTCATGCACGAGCCGCGGCCGCGGAGCGCGGGCCCCGTGCCGATGCCGATGAACGTCTACGAGGACGGCGACGCCCTCGTGGTCGAGGCGTGCCTGCCCGGGGTGGCGCCCGACGACGTCGAGCTGAGCTCGCAGGATGGCGTGCTGACGATCCGGGCCCGCGGGCGCGTGGCGAGGCGCGAGTACCTGCACCAGGAGATCCACGACGTGGAGTACCTGCGCCGCATCTCGCTGCCCGCCGACTGCCGGTTCGAGCGGGCCGAGGCGAGCGCGGAGCACGGGGTGGTGGTCGTCCGGGTGCCCAAGGTGCGGCCCAAGCCGCCCGAGAAGATCCGCATCCAGATCAACCGCAAACCGTCGAGCTGAGCAGCCGGCCGGCCTCGGATACCATGGCGAGTGGCCTCGCCATGCCTCTCGATCTCCAGGCCGCTCGGGACGAATACCTCGGCTGGCTCCAGCTCGAGGCGAACCGCAGCCCGAACACGGTGCGGGCGTACGCGGGTGAGCTGCGCAAGCTCGAGGTGTTCCTGCGGGACCGCGGGCACACGCTGGCGATGGACGACCTCGGCCGTGACGACCTGCGCGCGTACCAGCGGCACCTGGCCACCACGCTGAAGAGCCCGGCCTCCCGGGCGCGAGCGCTCGTCGCCATCCGGTCGTGGCTGCGCTGGCTGGCGAAGGAGGAGCTGGTCGCGCGCGACCTTTCCAACGCCGTGACGCTGCCCCGGGTCGAGCAGCGGCTGCCCAAGCCGATGACGTCGGACGAGCTGGCCCGGCTGCTGGCTTCGCTGCCGTCGGAATCATTGATGGAGAAGCGGGACCGCGCCCTGGTGCAGTTCCTGATCAGCACCGGGTGCCGCATCTCCGAGGCGCTGCAGCTCGACCGGACGGACGTGCCGCGCCAGGGCACCCGGCTGATCGTGACCGGCAAGGGCGCCAAGCAGCGGGCGGTCTACCTGACCGCCGACGCCAAGGCGGCGATCGACGAGTACCTGGAGTCGCGCGAGGACACGAGCATGGCCCTGTTCGTGAACTACGACCCCACGACCCGGCCGGGGGACGACCGCCGGCTGACGGCGGCCGGCGCCCGCCACGTGGTGCGGCGCCTGCGCCGCGAGCTCGGCGCCTGGTCGTTCCGGTCGCCCCACGTCGCCCGCCACACCGCCGCGACGAGCCTGCTGGAGGTCACCGGCGGCGACGTCCGCCTGGTCCAGGAGGTGCTCGGCCACGCCAACCTGAACACGCTCCAGGGCTACACGAAGATCGTGGACGCGCGCAAGCAGGAGGCGTACCGGCGCTACCAGGAGTTCCTGGAGGAGAAGCGCCGGTCCGGCGGCGAGCCGTAGCGCCGCCGGACCGGTCGGGGTGCGTCAGCTCACGCTGAGATCGTCGGCGAAGATGGTGCCCTGGGCGTACCAGCCGTGGACGAAGACGGTCACGCTGGTCGTGCCCGAGCCCGTCGTGAACGGCACGCTGAGCTGCGTGTAGCCCGCCGACGAGGGCGTGAACGTGCTCGGGTCACTGGTCCCGGTGCCGGTCACGCCGATGAACGCGTACGTGCCCTGGACCCAGCCGGTGAGCGTGTAGGAGTGGCCGGGCTGGACCGCGATGGCCTGGGTGCACTGGGCGTTGTCGGAGTTGTTGGCGGCGGCGGACAGGGCGTGGGAGCCGGAGTGCGTGGGGCTGCCGGCCACGCTGTCGAGTGGCGAGCAGCTCCACGGTGAGAGCGCGCCGGACTCGAAGCCGGGGTTGGCGAGCAGGTTGCCGGGGACCGGGGTCGGCGGCGGCGGGGTGGCGGTCGGCCGCGACGTGGGCGTCGGGGTCGGCCGCGCGGTGGGCGTCGGCGTCGGCCGGGGCGTCCCGCTCGCGGTCGGCGTGGGCGTGGGCGGCGGCGACGAGCCGTTGAACTGGTCGAAGATCTTCGAGTAGCTGAACGCAGAGGCGTCGCGGTTCACCGACCACATGGCCAGCTCGGTGATGCCGGCCGACTGCGCGTAGCCGAGCAGCTGCTGCGCGTCGGACAGCGTGAAGTTCTCGGGCGCCACGTCGTTGGCCCCGCTCATCGGCGTGACCCCGACCATCGCCCGGATCTGCGCGTCGGACCTGGACGGATAGAGCGAGTGCAGCTGCGAGATCAGGCTGTTCGAGGCGTCGATCGCGTTCTGGCCCATCTTGTCGGGCGGGAACGAGCTGCCGTAGTCCATCGCCATGATGTCCACCACGTCCACGCGGACGTGGTCCGCGATCGCGTTCTGGAGCAGGTTGATGCCGCTGGTGACCAGGCCGGTCGGCAGCACCGGCAGCGTGTACGACACGACCAGGCTCGGGTTGGCGGCCTCCAGCGCGGCGAGGGTGCGGTTGCGCAGGTCGATCGAGGCCGAGTCCTCGACGGCCGGGCCCTCGATGTCGAAGTCGATGTGCGACACCTGGTAGTGGTCGATGATCGACTGGTACTGGGCCTGCAGGGCGCTCTGGCTGGTGCAGCTCTGGGCCAGCTCGGTGCCGGCCTCGCCGCCGAAGGAGACGATGACGTCCCCGCCCCGGCTGCGCAGCCCCTGGACGTCGCTGTCCAGGTTGGGCAGGAACGTGCCGAGCTGGCTGAGCGGCACCGCGCCGCCCCAGGCCGCCTCGCAGGACGCGGCCGTGTCGTTCGTGATGAACGCGAGCGAGTAGAACTTGATGCCCCCGCTCTGCGAATCGCCCACGAGCGACTGCGTCGGCGATGCGGTCAGGTCCACGTATGGTGCGTAGTAGTGGCCGGGGAAGTTGTTCACCAGCGACGTCTGCGCGTGCGTGGCCGGCCGGCCGA
This sequence comes from Chloroflexota bacterium, assembly GCA_005880175.1. The sequence goes on along the minus strand of VBJR01000243.1, from coordinate 10,784 downwards.
ACGCCAGGACTGCGGTCGTGGCCAGCGCGGCGGCGACGACGAGGCCGACCACGCGGCGGGACACGGACTTCATGGGCCCCTCCTCTCCGTTTCCGTGGTTCTCCGTGATCCGGTGGATACTTTATAAGGTTATATTGAGGGTCGGTCAACCGCGGTACTGAGACGAGGAGGGATCGGATGAGACGGACGTCGGTGGTACGCGCCGTGCTGAGCGGCCTGCTCGCGGGTGTCCTGCTCGCCGCGAGCGCAGGGGCCGCCAGCGCCGGGGCGGAGTCGCGCGTCAGTATTTCGTGAAGAACGTGGCCGACAGCGGCCAGGCGGCGGGCCTCACCACGATCAACTACGCGTTCGGCGGCGTCACGCAGGACGGGGCCTGCTCGTCGCTCGACACGTGGGCGGACTTCCAGCGGCCGTTCGCGGCCACGGAGTCCGTGGACGGCGTCGCCGACGCGCCGGGCCAGGCGCTGAGCGGCAACTTCAATCAGCTGAAGAAGCTGAAGGCGCGGTTCCCCAACCTGCGCGTGGTGATGTCCCTCGGCGGCTTCACCGGCTCGACCTTCTTCTCCGACGTGGCGCTGACGCCGGCGTCGCGGCAGCAGTTCGTCGCGTCCTGCCTCGACATGTTCATCAGGGGCAACCTGCCGGGAGCCGCGGCGGGCGCCGGCGCCGGCGTCTTCGACGGCATCGACATCGACTGGGAGTGGCCGGCGACCGCGGCGGCGGACGGGACCCACGCGCGGCCCGAGGACCGGCAGAACTTCACGCTGCTGCTGGCCGAGTTCCGGCGCCAGCTCGACGCGCTGGGCCGGCAGGCGCATCACCGCTACGTGCTGACGGCGTTCCTGCCCGCCGATCCGGCCAAGGTGGCGGCTGGCTTCGAGGTGCCGGCGATCTTCCGCTCGCTGGATTGGGCGACCGTCCAGGGCTACGACCTGCACGGGACGTGGGAGTCCACGACGAACTTCCAGTCGGCCCTCTTCTCGCCGAAGGGCGACCCGGCGACCCCGACGAAGTTCAGCGTGGACCTGGCCATCCAGGCGTACCTGACCCGGCACGCGCCGGCCCGCAAGCTGGTGCTCGGCGTGCCGTTCTACAGCCGGGGCTGGACGGGGGTGCCGAACGTGAGCAACGGCCTCTTCCAGACGTCCACGGGCGCGGCGCCGGGGACGTTCGAGGCGGGGGTGGACGACTTCAAGGTGGTGGCGGCCAAGCCGGGATTCCAGCTGTTCCGCGACCGGCGGGACGGCGTGGCCTGCCTGTTCGACGGCACGACGTTCTGGACCTTCGACGACCCCACCGCGATCCGGGAGAAGATGCGCTACGTCACCGACCACCACCTGGGCGGCGCGATGGCGTGGTCGCTCGACTCGGACACGACCGACGCGTCGCTGGTGCGAGCGATGGCCGCCGGCCTCCGCACGAGCGACGACGACTGACCGACCCACCGCACCCATCCTCACCCCCTCGGGGCGTGAACTACACCGTGTAGTTCAGATAAGTGAACTACACGGTGTAGGCGCGGGGCGGGAGGCCGACGGGGCGGGCCGGCCGGCCGCGTTCGGAGCGGGGGCGCGCCGTTGTGCTCAGCGCGCGGTAGCCTGGCCGCGATGGCACTGCGCACGCGGCTGACCGAACTGCTCGGGATCGAGCACCCCATCATCCTTGGCGGCATGGGCCGCGGCGCCACCGTGCCACCGATGGTCGCGGCGGTCTCCGAGGCCGGCGGCCTCGGCGTGCTCGGCGTGACCCGCTACCCCGCCGACCGCGTGGCGGAGGCCGCGGCCGAGGTGCGGGACGCCACCTCCCGCCCGTTCGGTATGAACCTGCTCCTGTTCGCGGCCGACGACGCCGCCGTGGACGCGGTGCTGGCGCAGCGGCCGCCCGTCTTCTCGACCGCGTGGCCCTGGCCGGAGCGGGACCTGCGCGCCGTCTTCGACCGAGCCCACGCGGCCGGCGCCCGGGTCGTGCACATGGTGTCGGCGGTGGACGAGGCCGTTCGCGCGGCGGAGGCCGGCGCCGACGTGATCGTCGCCCAGGGCACGGAGGGGGGCGGCCACGTCGGCACCGTGGCGGGCATGGTCCTGGTGCCGATGGTCGCGCGGGCGGTGGAGCCCGTGCCGGTCGTCGCGGCCGGCGGCATCGCGACCGGCGCCCAGCTCGCGGCCGCCCTGCTCCTCGGCGCGGAGGGCGTGCTGCTGGGCACCCGGTTCCTGGCCACGGCCGAGTCGCCGTGGCCGCCGTCGTACAAGCGCGCCATCCTCGACAGCAACGGCCACGACACCGAGCTGACCGAGATCCCCGACATCGCCAACGGCACCGTCTGGCCGGGAGCGTTCGACCGGGCCCGCCGCAACCGGCTGATCTCGGAGTGGGCGGGCCGCGAGAACGAGCTGCGCCGGCACCGGGCCGAGGTGGCGGCCGACATCGCGCGGGCCAGGCAGGAGGACGACGCCGAGCGCGGCGAGCTCAACTTCGGGCAGTCGGCTGGCCTGGTCGATGGCATCGAGTCGTGCGCCGACGTGGTGCGGGGTCTGACTGCCGAGGCCGAGGAGGTGCTGCGGGAGGCCGATCGCTTCCTGAGCTGAGGCCAGGTCTCCTGGCCCCGGGCCCTCCCCCCGCCTGTTTGGGGGGAGGGGAACGACGCCGAGCTACTCTTCCTCGGGGTCGTTGAACATGAGGCTGTCCTGCAGCTCGTACAGGACGTCCATCGCCTCGTTGACGCTCTCGAGCCGGGGCTGCAGGCCCACCTGAACGACCTCGCTCTCGGCCAGCAGGCGGCCGAGCTCCATCGCGAGCCGTTCCGGTACCCTGGCCTCGTCGGCCAGGTTCAGCATCTCGAGTTCGTTGAGCAGGCGGTCGATGTACCGGATCTTGTTCCGCCGACCATACTTGGCCTCTCGGGACCGCCTCTCCCGGGCTTCGACGCGCTCGATCATTGCGCAGGCTTCCTCGATCATGACGATTCACCCTCTTGGACTTCTTGGCGGACAAGCCGAAGTGTAGCCGGCGCCCGGAATTTGTCAAGGGTATCCTTGAAAAAATGTTGTCAAGCTGCGGTACCGAGCTGTGCTAAGCTCGCCCACAGGTCCGCCGGATGAAATGCCCGCACTGATCGCCGGCCGATCGACTCGCATGGAGGTCCTCGAGTTCCTCCGCCGTAAACAGGCGGCGAGCGCCGAGGTCATCTCAGCCCAGCTCGGGATCACGCCCAATGCCGTCCGTCAGCACCTGGCCGCGCTGGAGAAGGACGGCTTCGTCAAGAGCGAGCCGGTCCAGGGCAAGCGGGGCCGGCCCAGCCTGATGTTCTCGCTGACGGACAAGGCGGACGCCGCGTTCCCCAAGCGCTATGGCCAGCTCGCGACGATGGTGCTCAACGAGCTGGCCGACATGGGCGGCCCGGCGCTGCTCGACGAGGTGTTCGAGCGGGTGGCGGCCCGTCACGCCGGCGCCATCGAGAAGCAGCTGACCGGCCTGGGATTCGAGGAGAAGCTGGGGCGGGTGGTCGAGTCGATCCGCCGGGCCGGCACGCTGGCCGAGCAGCAGGACACCGATGGCGGCGTCCGGGTCACGATCCACAACTGCCCCTTCCGGAACACCGCGCTCAAGTACCCGCAGGTGTGCACGATCACGCCGCGGCTGCTGGTGAAGCTGCTGGGGGCGACGGTCTCGCAGGAGGCGTCGATCCACCGCCGGGATCCCTACTGCTCGTTCCTGGTCCAGCGTCCGCCGGCGAGCGGCCGGGCGGCTGGTGAGCCTGCCCAGCCTCAGTAGCGCCCAGGTCCGCGAGGTGGACCGGCTGGCGGCCGAGCGGTTCGCGATCCCGGTCTCCTGGCTGATGGAGGCGGCCGGCTGGCAGGTCGCGCGTCACTGCCGCGGCCGCACCTACGTGGTGTGCGGGCGGGGGAACAACGGCGGCGACGGCCTGGCCGCGGCCCGGCACCTGCACCGGTGGGGCCGGCTGGCCGGCGTCGCCTGCGCCGACGTGGAGGGCATGACGGGACCGGCGGCCGAGCAGGCGCGGGCGCTGCGGGGCGTGGGGGTGACCATCGCGTCCGAACCGCCGCCCCACCTGGCCGGCGCAGCGCTGGTCGTGGACGCGCTGCTGGGCACGGGCCTGTCCCGCCCGGTCGAGGGCCGGCTGGCCGGGTGGATCGCGGCGATCAACGACGCGGACCGGCGGGTGGTGTCGGTCGACGTGCCGTCGGGCCTGGACGCGGACACGGGCCGCGCCGCCGGCGCGTGCGTTCGGGCGACCGTGACGGTGACGCTGGGGCTGCCCAAGCCGGGCCTGCTGTCGGCCGACGGCCCGGCCCACGCGGGCGAGGTGTGGGTGGCGGACATCGGCGTCCCGTTCGAGGCGTACGCGGCGATCGGCGTGGAGGTCGCCGGCACGATCGCCGGCAGCCACCGCCAGGTTGGGGAGGAGTCCATCAGGTGATGCCGATGATCGTCACGCCCATGACCCCACCCGGCGCCCGGAAGAGCACCCGATCGCCGACCCGACGACCGAGAAGGGCCCGCCCGAGCGGACTGACGGTCGAGATCCGGCAGGCGCCGGTGTCGAGATCCTCGGGCGCGACGACGGCGAACTCGTCCTCGCCGTCAGCGTCCCGAACGCGCACCCGCGAACCGACCCGAACCACGGGGTCGCTCTTGTAGGTCGCGGTCATCCACCACTCCATGCCCAGGGCCGAGAAGTCGCCCCGCGGCAGGGGCGCGATGTGGCAGTGTGAGCAGGCGATCCCGGCGGGGACAAGCTGGGATTAGTACTTACGGCCGATCAGCATGGGGTAAGGGAAAATGCGTACGGCGCGTAGCGAGGATCACGGGAGGGCGTCTGAGCGCGGTCCCAACGCCGGCCCGGCGCAGCCACTGAAACTGACTCCTCCTCCCCATCCACTCAGTTCCTTCGTGGGCAGGCAAGCTGAGATCGAGGAGTTGAGCACGCTTCTGACTCGTGCCCGCCTACTGACCCTTGTGGGACCGCCGGGCTGCGGCAAGACGCGACTGGCGCTGGAGGTCGTGGCACCAAACCGCCACCGCGTGCCTCAGGATGTCGCGTTCGTCGATCTCGGGCCCATCGGTGACCCGGACGCCGTCGTGGACGCTGCCAGCATGGCGCTTGGACTGCAAGCCCAGCCCGCACCGAGCCTCGTGAACGTCATCGGCGACCGGGCTGTGCTCTTGCTGATCGACAATGCCGAACACCTGATCATGTCCGTGTGCTCGCTGGCCCAACAGCTCCTTGCCGGCTGCTCCAACCTCCGCATCATGGCGACCAGCCGCGAGTTGCTGAACGTCGACGGCGAGCGATGCTGGCCCGTCGAACCGCTGTCGGTCCCAGTGGGGGACGCGCAGGACCCCGAGGCGGTGGGCGCTTACGACGCGGTTTCTCTATTCTGTGTACGCGTCTCGGAACAGCAGCCCGCCTTCAGGCTGACAACATCCAATGCCGCCGCGGTGGCTACGATCTGCCATCGCCTGGACGGCATACCCCTTGCGCTCGAGTTGGCCGCCGCCGCTGTTCCGTCGCTCGGCCTGACGCAGATCGCTGCCAGCCTGCATCACAGTTTCCGCATCCTGACGAACGGACGTCGCACCGCGGTTCCTCGCCATCGCACGATTCGAGCGGCAATCGAGTGGAGCCACGATCTGCTCGACGACGACGAGCAGCTGCTGTTTCGACGATTGGCGCTCTTTCCGGGCACGTTCGACCTGAACGCGGTCAAGGCCATTTGCGCCGACGGCAACATGCCGGAGGAATGGGTCAGTGAAACGCTCTCGCGACTCGTCGCGAAGTCATTGATAGTCGCGCGGACGACGCCGGCTGGCGACCTGCGGTATGGTCAATTGGAAATCGTCCGACAGTTCGCTCGCGATAAACGCGCGCTGCATGGGACGGACGACCTCGACGGGCGACACGCCCGTTACTATGCCCGTCTCGCTGACGCGCTGAGCATCGTTGGCGGCGATCTGCAAGCGCGGGTCCATCTCATCGACCTCGAATACGCCAATCTCCGTCTTGCCCTCGATTGGGCGGTGGGGCATGAACCCGGCCTCGAGGCCGCGACGACTGAGAACCTTCAGTGGTACTGGGCGCTTCGAGGTATGTTGCGTGAAGCTCGCGATCGCCTCGAATCCGTCCTTGCTCGAAGTGACGTCGACGAGCTCGTCGCAGCTCGGCTCCGTATCCTGGCCGCTACCGCCTCTCGTCGACTGGGTGACAGCGCAGGGATGAGAGCTCATCTCGAGCGCGCGTCAACCGCAGCTGAGCCTGCCGGCGCTCCGGCGCTATCAGTATGGACTGCCAGTGCACGTGGGTTGCTCGCAGCGCAGGACGGCGACTGGTCCGCCGCCGAGGTGTGGTTTCGACGAATCCTCCAGTTCGTCGAGGACATGCCTGCTGACGCTCCTGATCGCATCGTACGGATGCATGGTTGGCCACCCAGCAGAGCCAGGAGTTCGGTCATGGCCAGGAACAACCTGGCCCTGACACTGCTTCAGCTAGGGCGGCCATCAGAGGCGCTTGAGCAGATCGTCCAGGCACTGGATGCGACCGATGATGTCGTCGAGCGCGCGATACCTCTCGTGGAGGTCCTCGATACCTGCGGTCAGGTGTACCTGGCGCTCGGTCGTCAGGCAGAGGCTCGCGCGCAGTTCATCGCCGCGCTTGCGCAAGCAGTCGCGAACGCGAACGACCACATGGCAGTCGGCCCCCTCTTCGGGCTCGCGCGCGTCGCCGCTGGCGACGGCGACCACGTGTGCGCACTGACGTTCGCCGCGGCGGCCAGGCAGGCGGCCAGTTCGTCGGGCACCGATTGGATCAGGGCCCTCAGCTATCAGCTGGAGTCGATCGAGCAGGCGGAACGGTCGAGTCGGGAGGCGCTGAGCGCGCGCCGAGCAGCCATCGCTTGGCAGCACGGTTGGGGCATGGACATACGCGCGGCCCTCCAGTTCGCGCAAGTTGGAGGGGCGCTGACTTCGCGGACCATCCTGTCGACTCGTGAAGGCGAGGTCGCTCACATGGTCGCAAACGGACTTACCGACAAGGAGATCGCTCAGCGGTTGCTCATCAGCCCGCGTACGGTCGAAGTCCATCTGGCGCACGTTCGGCGGAAGCTCGGACTTCGCAATCGCGCCGAGATCGCTGCCTGGGCCGTTTCAGAAGCCTCTGAGGCATGAAGGAGCATGGAGCGCGGATGTCCGAAAGCGACCAGACCTCGAGTTCGTCGCCCTCGCTGACCCCGGGGCCACTGCCAAGACCATTGAGCTCGTTCATTGGTCGGGCCGCCGAGATAGAACAGCTCGGCGAGTCGGTCAGCCGCATGCAATTGGTCACGCTCGTTGGCCCGCCCGGGTGCGGAAAGACTCGACTCGCGATTCAGGTCGTCAACGCAACCAACACAAGATTCGCCGCCCATGGCGCCGACTCCATCGCGATCGGACCACTTGCCGGCCTGGCGTGTGTGGCGGCGGACCGCGGCCGGCATGCCGACTGTCTCATCCTCGCGGCCGCGGCGACGGCAGCCGCGGAGCGCAGTGGTGGGGACACTGGAGGTTTGCAGGACTATCCAGAAGCAGTCCTTCCCATCGTCAGGGCGCAACGCCAGAGTCGCGCGCGGCTCGGCGAGAGACTGTCCTCAGATGCATGGGAGCGGGGAATGAGCATGCGTCTCGCCGATACGCTCCCCCTCGTCGAATCTCTGCTCGCCGCGCGTGGGCGGCGAGGGCCTTTGACTCCACGGCAGATGCAGATCGTCAAGCTCGTCGCGGAGGGCCTCTCCGACAAGCAGATCGCGAGCCACCTCGAGATCAGCGACCGTACCGTCGAAGCCCATCTGGCAAACGTACGAACCCAGCTGGGCTTGCAGAACCGCGCTCAGGTCGCCGTCTGGACCATCTCGAACGCGCCGGCAGACTAGCCTCCCGGCCGCGTCAGCCCTTTGAGGCCTGCCACCGAGATTCCCGGACCCGTTCGTAGGCTGCCGCGCACTGCGCCCGGCGCTCCTCCAGACCGTCCTGCTCCAGGATGGCCAGGGCGCGCTCGAAGCTCTCGTCGACGAGGTCGTGAGCACCCCGCACTGCATGGACTTCGCCCAACTGCTGATGCGCCATGGCCAGCGCGATCTGTTCGCCGAGGCGCTCCGCGAGCGCGGCAGCCTCCTCGATCAACCCCAGCGCCTCATCGAGACGGCGCTGGGCCTGACGCAGGGTGGCGAGGCTGAGGAGCCCGCGGCTGCGCAGCCGCTCGACGCCTGACTCCGCGAGATGGTCCAGCGCCGCCCGCAGCAACTCCTCGGCGCGGACCAGGTCGCCCTGCGACATGTACCACACGCCGAGGTCGCCTTCCGCCCTGGGCAGGTCCACCCGTGCCGCCTGAGGTCGGATGTCGTTTTCGACCTGGTAGAGGGTCACGGCGCGGGACGTCAGCTCGATGGCCCGCTGCACGTCGCCAAGGCTCGCATGGCACGAGCCGAGGCCGTGGTAGATGCGGGCCAGGCGAGAGATGTCGAGGCGCCGGCCGGCCACGTCCAGTGCCTCCTCGTAGCGGTCGCGAGCCTGGAGGTAGTCCTGGTGGCGAACGAGGATCGTGCCCAGGTGCTCCAGCATGCGGGACTCCACCTCGGCGGCTCTCGGCTCCAACGCACGATACCGGCGCAGGGCCTCCTTGGCCATCGCCAGGGCGCTGGCATCCTCCTTGAGGTAGCGGGCTCCGGCTTCCCATTCCATCGACTCGGCGGCCAACCATGGTTCGTCCAGTGCCTCGAAGAGCGCTCTGGCCTGGATGAGGTGGTCGATGGCCTGCTCGGGCTTGAAGAGTCGGTTCAGGGCCTGGCCGAGGAAGAAGTGGCCGTAGGCGCGCAGGCCACGGGAGCGCTCGGTGAGGAGCGGTGGGGCCAGCTCCATGACCTCCAGGTACCGCTGCTGCTCGGTGAGCCGCTCGAGCTGAGCGATACGAGCGTCGGCCACGACTCCTAGCCCGCGGACCGCTCCAACGGGACCACGTCAGCCCTGGCGTCGAGAAGGCGCTGGTAGGCCGCCTGGCATTCGGCCCTCGCGCCGGTCATGCCGGCCGCGTCGAGGATCGCCAGCGCCTCGCGGAAGCGCTCGTCCGCCAGATGGTGCTCCTGCCGGACCTCGTGGATCTCACCCAGCTGCCGATGAGCGCTGGCCATCGCCTTCCGCTCGTCGAGCCGCTCGGCCAGCTCGAGCGCTCGTTCGATCAGCTCGGCCGCATCGTCGAGCTGGCCCCGGCCCTGGCGAGCCTCGGCGAGGCTGAGCAGGACGTGACTCTGCAGCCGCTCCGCGCCTGCTTCCTGCAGGCGACGCAGGGCGGATTGGAACAGCTCCTCGGCCCGTTCCGCCTGGCCGGAGTGCAGCAGCATCCAGCCGAGGTCGTTCTCCACTCTCGGCAGCTCGATGCGAGCTGGCGCGGGCCGGAGGTCGTTCTCCACGGCGTAGAGCGCGACGGCGCGCGAGAGGAGCTCGATGCCTCTCCGCGCATCTCCGAGGCAGTGATAGCAGTGGCCCAAGCCGTGATAGATGCGCCCCAGCCGTGCAAGATCGAGGACCGGTCCACCGACTTGCAGGGCCTGTTGATAGCAGTGCTCGGCCCGAACATAGTCCGACCGCTGGAGAAGGAAGGTGGCCAGGTGCTCGACCATCCTCGCCTCGACCTCCGGACGCCGCGGTTCGAGTGCGCGGTAGCGTGCGAGTGCGTCCTCGCCGACCGCCACTGCCCGCGCGTCCTGCTTGAGGAACAGGGCGGCGGCCTCCCATTCACGCGCCTCCGCCGCCGACCAGGGGTCGTCCTCTCCCTCGAAGAGACGCCTCGCCTGCTGAGCATGCGTGAGCGCCTCGTCCGGACGGCCGAGATGCACCAGGGCACGGCCGAGGTACATGTGGGCGAACGCGATCAGGTAGGTGGACGTGTCCTGTTCCAGGAGGTGGCCGGCCAGCTCGCGGACCTCGTCGTACCGCTGGCGTTCGCACAGCCGCTCCAACTCGGCCGCGCGCCGGTGCGGAACCTCGGCGCCAGCATCCATCGCCACCTGGAAGCTCAGCGCCGAGACGCCGAGCCGGCGGGCGATGATCTGGAGGCTCCGCATGCTCGGGCGGACCTTCCCGGTCTCGATCAGATGGACCGCCTGGCGGCTGAGGTCGGACCCGGCGACCTGGGCCAGGCTCAGGCCGGCCTTCAGCCGGGCCTGGCGCACTAAGTCCGGGTCGATGGTCACACCAGAGGAACGCCTGGTTGGCGGCCTGAGAGGACGTGCGATGGAGCAAGTCTAGCCCATCACGGGCGGAACGGAAGCCGCCAACCAGGCAGACTGACAGTTCTAGACGCCGGGCCCGATGACGTCCGCGCCGGCCGATAAAACCAGGGCCATGATGGATGCGACCGTAACCACCACCGTCGTGATCGAGATCAAACGCTTGCGCACTGCGCTACCTCCCCAATTTGGCCAGCCAGTGTCAGGCTGGCTCGACTTTGCGTACATCCTGGGCCAAACGTGTAAACCAGGCGATTGACAACCGGCGCGGCCCGGGACGGTGCAGTACGCTACCCCGCGGCGGATGACTCGGCACGTCACCTGGGACAAGGGCATCTGGCTGGTCGGCCACGACTTCTGGCTCGACCCGCTCACCGTGCGCGACCTCGCCTTCGTGTCCCACGCCCACACCGACCACACCCGCCGCCACCGCAACGCCCTCATGACTGAGGGCACCCACCTCCTCCTGACCCCCGACCGCCGCCCCCACGCCTCCCGCCTGGTGCCCCT
>VBJR01000242.1:10219-25172 GCA_005880175.1 Chloroflexota bacterium | reverse complement strand
GCTGATGACGCACGGCCGCAACGACGAGGCCGAGCAGATCGTCACCGGGATCGAGGAGGAGGCTGCCCGCGAGGGCAAGCCCGTGTCGCCGGTGTCGCCGGACCGCGCCATCCTGGTGACCGGGCACGGAATCGTCTCGTACGTGCAGATCGCCCGGACGATGCTCCGCGAGTACCCGTCCCGCTCGTTCCTGGGCTTCACGATGATGGTGACCCAGGCGTTCCTCTACAACGCGATCTTCTTCACGTACGCGCTGGTGCTCACGAACTTCTACCACATCCCGTCCGACCGGATCGGCGTGTACTTCTTCCCGTTCGCGCTGGGCAACCTGCTCGGGCCGCTGACGCTCGGCCCCCTCTTCGACACGATCGGCCGGCGCAAGATGATCATGTTCACGTACTGCGTGTCGGCCATCCTGCTGGCCATCTCCGCCGCGCTGTTCGACGCGGGCCTGCTGACGGCCGTGACGCAGACCATCTTCTGGTGCGTCATCTTCTTCCTCGCGTCCGCGGGCGCCTCGTCGGCGTACCTGACGGTGAGCGAGATCTTCCCGCTGGAGCTGCGGGGGCAGGCGATCGCGTTCTTCTTCGCCATCTCCCAGCTCGCCGGCGGGGTGGCCGCGCCGACGCTCTTCGGCGCTCTGATCGGCAACGGCACCAACACCACGCCGCTCGCCATCGGCTACTACTTCGGGGCCATCGTGATGTTCGCCGGCGGCCTGGTCGCGTGGTTCTTCGGCGTGGACGCGGAGCGCAAGTCGCTCGAGGAGATCGCCACGCCCCTATCGGCGGTGGAGCGCTTGCCCGGGCGGGCGTCGTCCGCGTCCTGAGCAACGGAGGGAGCGATGTTCGAGAGAATGCTGGTCGGCATCGACGGGTCACCCCATTCGCCCAAGGTGCTGGCGGCGGCGCGTGACCTCGCTGTCAAGTCGGGGTCCGCCGTCCTGGTGGCGCACATCCGCGACATCGCCCTGCCGCTGGCCATGGCCGCCACGGCCGGCCGGCCGGGCGCCCTGCCGCGCCGCGAGATGCCGCCGCTGGAGGACGAGGAGGCGGCGCGCCAGCTCGTCGAGGACGCGCTGGCGGTGTTCCGCGAGGCCGGCGTCCAGGACGCGAAGGGACAGGTCGGCTCGGGCTGGGGCGCGACCGCGAAGGAGCTCCTGAACCTGGCGGACGAGTTCGGGGCCAACGTGATCGTGGTCGGCAGCCACGGCTCGCAGGTCGCCCAGATCCTGCTCGGGAGCGTCGCCTACCGGATCGTCCACCAGGCCGCCTGCCCGGTGCTCGTCGTGCGCTGACCCCCCACCCCCCACCTCGGCCGGGATCCCGGACTCCGCACAACTCCGGTGAGCACGGGGGGTTCCAACCCCTACAATCTTTCCCTGGCTCCGGTTTGACAACACTTGCCTAGGCCGCGGAACTAGGGGGGGGTAGGTTATGCGACGACAACTCCTCGGGCTGATCGTGGTCGCGACCACGGTCCTGGCAGCCTGCGGCTCGGCCGCGGTGCCGACCGCGAAGACCTCGCGGCAGACCTCGGTGCTGACGGTCGGCATCGGCACCGACGTGGACACGCTCGACCCGATGCACCAGACGACCGCCGTCGTGGAGAACATCCTCGGCATGGTCGTCGAGTCACTGGCGACGGTGGACCACGGACGGCACCCCCTTCGACGCGACGGCGGTCAAGGCCAACCTCGACCGGCTCTTCGACCCGAAGAGCGTCTGCCCCCTCTGCGGCGTCCTGGCCAAGTCGGTCAAGTCGGTGGACGCGGTGGACCCCTCGCACGTCCGCCTGAACATGACCCAGCCGCTCGCCGGCGACGTGGTCGTCGGCCTCCTCAGCACCCAGGCGTACGGGATCCTGTCACCCCGGACGATCCAGCCGGGGACGCCGGCGTACACCAAGCAGGACAAGCCGGTCGGCACCGGGCCGTACCTGTACAAGGAGCGCGTGCCGGGCGACCACCTGACGCTGGTCCGCAACGAGGACTACTGGGGCCGGCGCCCGATCTACACGCAGCAGGTGTTCAAGGTGGTGCCGAACGACGCCACGCGCGAGGCGCTGGTCCGCTCCGGCCAGGCCCAGATGATCACCCTGCCCCCCATCTCCGACCTGCCCTCGCTGCGCCAGGACCCCACCGTCAAGGTCCTCCTCGGCCCCAGCGACCGCTCGATCTTCATCGCCATCAACACCGTCGACAAGCAGCAGCCGCTGCTCCAGAACGCGCAGGTCCGCCAGGCCCTGAACTACGCGATCAACCGCGACGCGATCGTCAAGAGCACGTTGTTCGGCGCGGCCGACCCGGCGACGTCAACGCTGGCCTCCACCCTCTTCGGCTACTGCCAGGTCCCCAACCAGTACGCGTATGACCCCGACCTGGCCCGGTCGATGCTCCAGAAGGCCAACGCGTCGAACCTCACCGTCACGATGGTCGCCCCCACCGGGCGCTACATCCAGGACTTCCAGGCGGCCCAGAACGTCGCCAACGACCTGCGCGTCGTGGGCGTGACCGTCAACGGGCCGAGCACGATGGACTGGCCGAGCTACGTGGGCACGGTGGACGTGGCGCCGGCGAAGGCCACGGTGGACCTCCACATGCTCGGCTACGCGCCCGGGTTCCTGGACGCCAGCCAGGCCATGCAGCAGATGTTCGACGCCTCGGCGATCCCGCCCAAGGGCCTGGCCACCGCGTACTACGACAACGCGAACGTGAGCGCGCTGCTCCAGAAGGCGGCCCTCGAGCCCAATCGCGACGCGCGCGCGCAGGAGTACTGCGACGCCCAGAAGCAGGTCTGGAACGACGCGCCCTGGATCTTCCTCTGGGTCCAGAAGAACCCGATCGTGTACTCGGCGCAGGTGACCGGGATCGGGGCCCTGCCCAACGAGATGTTCAACACGGTGTACGCGCAGCCGGTCTCGATCTGACGACCGGCCGCCCGCCGGCGAGGCTCAGTCCTCGCCGGCGCCTTTGCGGATGTAGAAGACCAGGTGGTCGCCGTCCTCGTGCCAGCGCAGCACCTCGTTGCCGGTGTCCGCGGCCCACGCGGGCACGTCGGCGACGGCGCCCCGGTCGGTCGCCAGCACCTTCAGCACCTCGCCGGGCCCCAGGGTGCTCATCTCGCGGCCGATCCGCACGACCGGTATCGGGCACTGCAGGCCCCGGCAGTCGAGGACGGTGTCCTCGTTCACGTCAGCCACTGATACTCACTCCTCCACAGCCCACAGGGGCTACACGAACAGCGTGACGTGCGACCGGCGCGCGTCGGACATGAACGCGCCGGCGCCGCCGAACTCGACACCGTCGATGAAGTCGGACTCCTGGAACCCGAAGACCTCGATCGTCAGCGCGCACGCGATCAGCCGCACCGACGACTCCCGGCAGACCTCGAGCAGCTCCTCGAGGGCGGCCACGCCCTTCCTGCGGAACTTGTCCTTCATCATCCACGTGGCCATGCCCTTCATTCCGGGCAGGGACGTGAACGTGTCGGCCATCGGCACCGGCATGGGCATGGCCGGGTTCCCCACGGGGCTGACCTTGACGCGGCGCCGGAAGTCCTTGTGGATGATGTTGAGCCCGTAGAACGTGAAGAAGACCGCGGCGTCCATGCCCGCGGCCGCCGCGGCGCTGGCCAGGATCAGCGGCGGGTAGGCCCAGTCCAGGGTTCCCTTCGAGGCGATGATGCACGCCCGCTGGGCCGCCGGGTCGCGCTTGAGCGCGCGCTCCAGCTCCTGCCTGACGATCAGCCGGACGTCCTCGTGCGTCACCACGCTGCTCTCCGATCGCACCTCGAGCGACATCTCTGGTCTCCTTTGCCGTCGGTCAGCGGGTGGCCCGGACCATCGTGAACACGCAGTCGTAGGTCCCGGTGACGCAGCCGCATTCCACCTCCGCCACGAGCCAGTCGCCGGCCAGACCGGCCCATTCCAGTGCCGCCTCGTACGCGCCCCTCCAGAAGTCGCAGGCCTCGACCGGGCGGCGGCGGCCGACGGCCGTGAGGTTCTGCATGTGGACGACGCGGAACAGCTGCTTGTTGACCTGCTTCCAGGCGTGCAGCTCCTCGCCCCGGACGCGGTCGAGCGCCGCCACGAACACGCTCAGCAGGTCCACCAGCCGGCCGGTCGGCGGCCCGGCGATCCACGGCGGCTTCTCCTGGATGGAACGCAGCCAGTGCCGCGCCACGAGCCCGCCCCAGCGGCTGAGGGCGGATGGCGCGTCCTGGCCGTGCACGACGTCGAAGGCGTCCGCGAGCCGGCTCAGCGTCAGCACCTCCGGCACCCGCTGGCCCTGCTCGGCCGGGATCTCGCGCAGGTACCGTTCGAGGCCGGCCAGCGCGACCACGTGGGGCCAGCGCTCGGCCGCGACCTCCCTCGCGAACCGGACGCAGGACGCGAAGTCGGCGTCGAGGATCTCCTCCAGGAGGCACTCGACGTTCGCCACGTCCAGGTCGGGCAGCGGCGCGAACGCGATCTTGGCGGTGGCCGGGCGCGGCGGCTGGGCCGCGGCGACGTCCGGCGGGTCCACCAGCTGGTCGATCAGCTCCCACACGGAGCGGTGGCGGTCGGCCGGGTCCCGGGCCAGCGCACGGGCGAACACGCCGTCCACCTCCCGGGGCAGGTTCGGGTTGCGCGCGTTGGCCGACGGGGTCGGGTGGTGGAGCGTGGCCCGCACGACCTCCGCCGGCGCCGCCGTCCCCTGGAGCGGCGTCCCGGTCGCGAGCTCGAACGCGAGGACGCCGAGCGCGTAGATGTCGGTCCGGTAGTCGAGCTCGCGGCCCTCGATCTGCTCGGGGGCCAGGTACTGGGCCGCGGTCAGCTGGAACTCCGGCGTGGCGAGGGCGAGCTGCCCCAGCCGCTGGCCGGTGACCCCGAACTCGGCCAGGTAGGTCCGGCCGTCCTGGCCGACCAGGATGTTGGCCGGCTTCAGGACCCGGTACACGAGGCCGCGCTCGTGCGCCAGCTGCAGCGACTCCGCGACCTGGGTGAGGATGCTCCACGCCAGCTCGGGGTCCATCGGGCCCTGGGCCAGCAGGTCGCGGACGGAGGCGGCGGTCTGGAGCGGCATGGCCACGGCGGTGATGTCCTCGACCCGGACCGCGTCGCGGATCGGCAGGATGCCGTCGTGGCCGATGGTGTCGATGATCGCGCGCTCGCGGACGAGCCGCGCGCTGAGCGCGCCGCTCTCGCTGAGCCGGCGGTCCACCAGCTTGACGGCACACTCGGCGTCCGCGGTGGACGCCCGGTACACGGCGGTACAGCTGCCATGGCCAAGGCAGTCCCACAGCCGGTAAGCGCCGACGGACGTGCCGCCGAGTCCGTAGACCCGCTCCATGCGACGACGCAGTGTAAAGGGACGGGCGGGCTGCTGTACAGGTCCACAAGGAGGCCAGGACGCCGTATATGCCTTGACCGTTATATAGCTGATTCGGTATGGTCGGGGCGTGTCAGCAGCGTTCGAGGTCCTGGCCGAGCCGAACCGGCGCCGCATCCTCGACCTCCTGCGGGTCGCGGAGCGGCCGGTCGGCGATCTCGTCGACGCGCTCGCCGTCAGCCAGCCGGCGGTCTCGAAGCACCTGCGCGTCCTGCGCGACGCGGGCCTCGTCGAGTCCCGGATCGACGCCCAGCGGCGCCTCTACCGGGTGCGCGCCGAGCCCCTGCGCGCCGTGGACGAGTGGCTCGAACCGTACCGGGCGCTGTGGGCGTCGCGGCTCGACGAGCTCGAACGGCACCTGGACGCCATGCCCGACGAGGCCTGAACGAAGGAGACGCAACCATGGACGACGGAACCCTGGAGCGGCGCGACGGCCGCTGGCAGCTGCACTTCACGCGCCGGCTCGCCCACCCGCCGGAGAAGGTCTGGCGAGCGCTGACGGAGCCGGAGCACCTGGCCGTCTGGTTCCCGACCACCATCGAGGGCGAGCGCGCGGCGGGCGCGCCGCTCCGCTTCGCGCACCGCGACGCGGCCGCCCCGGCCATCGAGGGCGAGATGCTCGCGTACGACCCGCCCCGCCTGCTCGAGCTGCGCTGGGGCGAGGGCGAGACGCTCCGCTTCGAGCTGCGGACGGCGGACGGGGGCACCGTGCTGTCGTTCGTGAACACGTTCGACCAGGTGGGCAAGGCCGCCCGCGACGCGGCCGGCTGGCACGCCTGCCTGGACGTGCTCGCGTACCACCTGGACGGCGTCCGCCCGCCCTGGACCCCTGGCGAGCGCTGGTCCGAGGTTCACCAGGGCTACGTGGAGCGCCTGGGCCCGGAAGCCGCCGCGATCGGACCCCCGAAGCGGTAGGGCCGTCAGGCCCCTCCCTCGCCAGGGGGAGGGGCCTCCCCGGCTCGCCCGGCTCAGTTCGCCTGGTGGTCGCGGACGAAGCGGTGCGGCGTCAGCACCACCACCCGCAGGTCCATCGCCAGCGACCAGTTCTCGACGCCCGTCACCACGGTCGGCGGCGCCGGTGCGTCAAAGCGCTCCTCCCGTCGTCCATACCTGCTGCGCCGGTCATGCGGGCTCCCCCACTCCCGGTACATGGGCGGAGTCGCCCATGCCACCCGGGACAAAAGGCGTCTTTCCCGGGATGGTCCTGTCGAGTAGGGTTGACACCACCCGCCCGTCCAGAGGCTCCCCCCATGCAGCAGTCGTTTCACCGGAACTACCTGGTCCGCGCCATCGTCGCCGGGACCGCAGGGTCGGCCATCGAGTTCTACGACTTCGTGCTCTCGGCCAACGCCGCCATCCTGATCTTCCCGCGCGTCTTCTTCCCCCACAGCGACCCGCTGGCGGGCACGCTGATCTCGTTCTCGACGTACTCGGCCGGGTTCATCTCCCGGCCCATCGGGGCGGCGTTCTTCGGCCACTTCGGCGACCGCCTCGGCCGCAAGTCCACCCTGGTCGCCACGCTGCTGCTGATGGGCGCCGTGTCGGTCGGCGTCGGCCTCCTGCCCGGCTACGCCCAGATCGGCATCTGGGGCGGTATCCTGCTCACCGGCCTGCGGCTCCTGCAGGGCTTCGCCATCGGCGGCGAGTGGGGCGGGACGATCCTGCTCCCGATCGAGTGGGGACCGCCCAACCGGCGCGGGTTCATCGGCGCCTGGCCCCACCTCGGCTTCCCGTCCGGCCTGCTGACCAGCAACGCGGCGCTGATCATCACCTCCGCGGTCGTCGGGCCCGTGGCGTTCGCGGACTGGGGCTGGCGCATCCCGTTCCTGCTCGGCGGCGTGCTGATCCTGTTCGGCTTCTACGTGCGGCTGGGCGTCCTGGAGACGCCCCCGTTCACGGTGATGCTGGAGGAGCGCCGGATCGTTCCCCGGCCCGTCGTCGAGGTCTTCCGCCGCAACTGGCGGGAGGTGGTGCTGGGCGCGCTGGCGCTGCAGCCGGTGCTCGTCTGCTTCTACCTCTGGGCCACGTTCGCGCTCTCCTATGGCACGCGGACGCTGAAGCTCGACCAGACCTTCATGTTGACCACGACCCTGTCGGCGGCGGCGGTCGCGCTCGTCGGCGTGATCACGTTCGGGGCGCTGTCCGATCGCGTCGGCTACCGGCGCACGTACATGACCGGCCTGGTCGTCTACGCCCTGATCGCGTTCCCCTACTACTGGCTGTTCGACAGCCGCCAGCCGGTGCTGGTGGTGTTCGCCAGCGTGGCGGCGCTGGTCACGTTCGCGCTGCTGTACGGCCCGCTGGCCGCGTTCGTCAGCTCGCTCTACAGCGGCCAGGTCCGGTACACGGGGGTGTCGCTCAGCTACCACCTGGCCGCGGCCCTGGGCGGCGGCGCCGCCCCGGTCGTGGCGGGCGCGCTGCTGGCGGCGACGAAGAGCACCGCGGCCATCGCCGGGTACGTCGTCCTCTCCGCGATCGTCGCCCTGGTCGCGACCCGGCTGCTGCGCGACCGCTCCGGGCTGGACCACCGCGTGGACTACGACGTGCAGCTGCGGTCGACGCCCGACCTGGCCCCGGCGCCGGCCCGGCCGCCGTATCGCAACGGCACGGCGCCGGCCCCCGTGCCGTCGGCGCCGCCCACGCTGCCGCTGGCGCTGCCCCCCGCGGAGCTGCCCCCCGCGGAGCTGCCGGCGCCGCTGCCCCCGGCGGAGCGGCGGACCCTGCGCCGGGGGACGCCCCGGCCGCCGGTGGAAGAGCCGACGCGCCAGCTCCCCGCCAACCTCCGCCGGGGCCGGAGGCCCTGAACCCGCGGCTGCGGGCCGCCGCCGAGCGTGGGCTCAGGCCGGTGGCTGGAGAGCGCGCGGGCCTGCAGCAGCTCGCGACCGGCCGGGGGCGGGCGGTCTTCGCCGGCACCGGACCCGGCGTCGAGGTGGTCGTCAAGGCGTACGAGGACGCGCCCGCGCTGGCCCACGAGGTCGGCGTGCTGGGCCTGGCCCGGGACCGGGGGGCGCCCGTCCCGGAGGTGCTGGCGTTCGAGCCGGGGCCGCCGGCCGTCGTCGTCATGACGCGGCTGCCCGGCCGCCCGCTGACCTCGGCCATGGGCGACGGGCCGGCGGTCGAGGTGGGAGCGGCCCTCCGCGTCGTCCACGGGCTGCCGGCCGCCCCTCCCTACTCCGGCGGCCAGCACCGCTGGGACGAGTTCGTCGCCTGGTCGGCCCAGCGCGAGGCAGCGGCGTGCGCGCGCCTGGAGATCCTCTCGTCCACCCAGGCGGCGGCGGCGGCCGACCTGCTCGGAGAGGCCCGCGACCTGCTCGCCGGGCGGCCCACGGTCCTGATCCACGGCGACCTGCAGGCCGACCACGTGCTGGTCGAGGACGGCCGCCTGTCCGGGCTGATCGACTTCGTGGACGCGCAGCCCGGCGACGGCCTGCTGGACGTGGCGGTGCTGACGCTGTGGGACGAGGCGCTGGCGGGGCCGGTCCTGCACGGCCTGGGCCTGGCGGCCGACGGCGCGACCGCCGAGCTGCTCGACCGCTACCGGGTCCTGCGCCACCTGGCCGCCGCGGCGTGGCTGCTGGAGCGCGGCTACGCCGCCGAGTCGGCCCGCCACGCGGACGCGGTGCGGGCCGGACTCGGCGCGTAGTCCGGATCAGGCGGTCGC
Source organism: Chloroflexota bacterium (assembly GCA_005880175.1). Next base: position 16,140 of record VBJR01000242.1, on the reverse strand, counting down.
CGCGGGCCGGATGTTGGCGTTCAGCCGGAGGAGGTTGTCCGGGTCGTACCGGGCCTTCAGCCGGGCCAGCCGGTCGTACTTCGACGCCCCGTAGGCGGCGCGCACGCGGTCCTCCTCGTACTCCGCCATGAAGTTGACGTAGCTGCCGGCGCCGGTGGCGTAGGGCCGGAGCTCCTGCCAGAACGAGCGGACCCACGCCCGATCCGCCTCGAGCCCCTCAGGGGTCGGGGCGAGCGCCGCGATGTTGAACCCGTAGGCGGCCGTGCGCGGGCCGCCGAAGGCCGTATCGTCCTCGCCGACCCGCTCGAACGCGCCGTTGAGCCGGAAGACCGGGACGAACGACATCGGCGACTGCCGGCGCGGCAGCTGGTCGGCCATGACCGCGATCACGTCGTCCGTGAGATCGTCCAGGTACAGCGCCTTCTCGTACGCGCGGATCCCCCAGGGCGCGGACTCGTCGAGCATCTTCTGGAGCTCGACGTACGGGATCGGGGTCACGAACTGGACCAGCGGCCCGGCCTGGTCGCGCACCGGCTGGACGGCCCGCTGGTGCTCCTCGGGCGATCCGAACCCGGCCACCAGCAGGGCGACGCCCGGGGCGAAGTGGTGCTCCTCGGGGACGAACGGCGCCGGCGGCGCGTTCAGGCCCGCGATCAGCACGCCCATGTCGGCCGGCAGCGTCTTGACGAAGTCGCGGGCGAAGCGGAGCGCCTGGGTGGCGCGCTCGATGCGCCAGAAGAACAGGCCGAGGTTGACCAGCGGACCCACCTCGTGGAGCTGGAACTCGAAGGTCGTCACGACGCCGAAGTTGCCGCCCCCGCCCTTGAGCGCCCAGAGCAGGTCCGCGTCGGCGTCCGCGGCCGCCCTGACGACCTTCCCGTCCGCGGTCACGACCTCGGCCGAGACGAGGTTGTCGGAGCTGAGGCCGGCCTTCGCGGTCAGCCAGCCGAACCCGCCGCCGAGCGTGAGGCCGCCGACGCCGGTGTGGCTGACCGTGCCGCCGGGCACGGCGAGGCCGTGCGCCTGCGTCGCCGCGTCCAGGTCCGCCCACGTCGTGCCGCCGCCACAGACGGCGCGGCGCGCGGCTGGATCGACCGTGATCGCGTTCAGCGGGCTGAGATCGATCATCACCCCGCCCTCGCAGACGCCGTTGCCGGCGAAGTTGTGGCCGCCACCGCGGACCGCGACCGGCAGGCCGCGGTCGCGGGCGAACCCGAGGGCCGCGGCGACGTCCCCCGTCCCCTGGCAGCGCACGATGACCCCGGGCCGGCGGTCGATGTCGCCGTTCCAGACCGATCGGGCGCCGTCGTAGCCTTCGTCCCGGGGACTGAGCACCGCGCCGGCGACGCGGTCGCGGAGCGGGCTGATGTCGATGTCGATCGCTCGAGCCATGACAGGCCTCCGATGGATTGCTTTAGCAAATAGAAAATCGGCGGACTAAAAGAATTCTGGCTCAACGTATCGCCTCGACGCTCCGGGCGGCAAGGGTCAGATGTCCCGGGTGCGTGGGCGGGGCGGCGGGGCGCCCCGCCTGGTCAGGCCTGCGGGGCGGCGCCCTTCTCGATCAGCTGGTACTGCACGCCGTCGCACGACTCGGGCGCGGTCCAGTAGTTGAGGTTGGCCCCGACGGCCATCGGGTCGGGCGTCGTGGTCCGGACGCCGAGCCCGCGGAGCGCCTCCATCGTCGCCGACAGGGAGTCCACCTCGAACGCGATGTGCTCGACCCGCGCGGTCTCGTCGCCGAGGCGCCGCGACCGCTCCTCCGGCTCGTCCACCTGGATGACCTCGATCTGGGTGTCACCGCACGCGTAAAAGGCGGCGCGGAGCCGGCCGGGGATCACGAGGTCGCGGTCGAACCGCAGCCCCATGTCCGCGAGGAAGCTCTTGGCCTGCGCCAGGTCGTCGACGATCACGCCCACATGGTCGATTCCGTGGTCGGCATGGCACTCACGAAGACGCAAGGCGTCAAGACGGTGATCTTTCCGGTGCAGGACATGGAGCGGGCCAAGGCCCTGTTCCGCGCGCTGATGGGCCCGCCGGACCAGGACTCGCCCTACTACGTCGGCTACACGTTCGGCGACCAGAACATCGGGCTCACCCCCAGCCAGGACCGCAAGGGGGCGGCCGGGCCGGCGTGCTACTGGGCGGTGGACGACATCCGGGCCAGCCTGCAGGCACTGCTCGACGCCGGCGCCGAGCTCGTCCAGGACGTCCGGCACGTCGGCGGCACCCGGGAGATCGCGTCCGTGAAGGACGCGGAAGGCAACGAGATCGGCCTCACCCACGACGGCTAGCGCGCGCCGTCCATCGCGGCCGGCGGCCACCGCGCCCGAGCGCGCGGTGGCCGCGGCTGGCCATCATGGAGCGATGGACACGACTCTCTCCCCGGCCGGTCTCGACCGCCTGCACGAGGCGATGGCGGTCCGGGTGGCGAAGGGTGAGCTGCCCGGCCTGGTGACGCTGGTCGCGCGCGGCGACGAGGTGCGGGTGGACGCGATCGGCGCGATGGCGTTCGGCGGCGCCGAACCGATGCGGCGCGACACGATCTTCCGCATCGCGTCGATGACGAAGCCGATCATCGCCGCGGCCACGATGCAGCTGGTGGAGGACGGGGCGCTGGCGCTGGACGAGCCGGTGGACCGCCTGCTCCCGGAGCTGGCCGGCCGCCGCGTGCTCCGGCGCATCGACGGCCCCGTGGACGACACGGTCCCGGCGGCGCGCCCGATCACGGTCGAGGACCTCCTGGCGTTCCGGATGGGCTGCGGCATGCTGACCGAGCCGACGTTCGACCCGCCCTTCCCCATCGTGGAGGCGGCCCGGGCGCTGCCGCTGGTCGAGGGCGCGCCGGGCCGCGACCTGCCCGTCGACCCGGACACGTGGCTGCGGCGGTTCGCGAGCCTGCCGCTCATGTACCAGCCGGGCGAGCGGTGGCAGTACAACACCGGCTCCCAGGTGCTGGGCGCGCTGATCGCGCGGGCCGCGGGGCAGCCGCTGGAGGCGTTCCTGCGGGCGCGGCTCTTCGAGCCGCTGGGGATGGCCACGACCGGGTTCACGCTGGCGGCCGAGCACGCCCACCGGCTGCCCGCCCAGTACACGGCGGACGTCCAGACCGGCGAGGTGGGGCCCATCGAGGGCACCGGCGTGGACGTGTGGACGCGGCCGCCCGTGTTCCCCTCGGGCGCCGGCGGGCTGCTCTCGACGGCCGACGACTTCCTGGCGTTCGCGCGGCTGCTGCTGGACGGCGGCGTCGCGGGAGAGCGCCGCCTGCTGTCGGAGCGGTCGGTCGAGCTGATGGCCACGAACCGCCTGACGCCCGAGCAGATCGCCGGCGCCGGCATCCTGCTCTCGGGCAGCGGCTGGGGACTCGGCCAGGCCGTGACGGTCACGGCGGACGAGGTGTCGGCGCCCGGCCGGTACGGTTGGGCCGGCGGCTACGGCACGAACTGGTTCAACGACCCTGACCGGGGGCTGATCGCCATGGCCCTGACGCAGAACTCCGGCTTCCTGTGGAGCGGCGCGATGGGCGAGTTCCAGGGCCTGGCCGCCGCGGCGGCCGGCAGCGGCTGACGTCGAGCGGGGGGCGGGTTGGGCGAGGCGTTGAACTGTCGACAGTTCAACGTCTCGGTCCGCAGCCAGGGCCTCTGGCCGCCCGTCAGTGTCGCCGGTTCGTTGCGCCGGCGTGGCACCCTGGTGCCCATGCGAGCGGAGCTCAGGCGCGACCTGGCCGCCGCCATCCGGACGCGGGACGCGGTCGCCGTCGCGGCGCTCCGGACGGCGCTGGCCGCGATCGAGAACGCGGAGGCCGTGCCCCCGGAGGAGGCCGGCGAGCCCCGCCCAGGCGGCTCACCGGTGGCCGGGGCCGTCGTCGGCCTGGGCGCCGGCGAGGCGCGCCGCCGCGAGCTGACGGACGGCGACGTGGAGCGGATCGTGCGGGCCGAGGTGGCGGAGCGCATGACGGCCGCGGGCGAGTACGAGCGCCGGGGCCAGGAGGAGTGGGCCGGCCGGCTGCGGGCCGAGGCGGACGTCCTTCGCCGCTACCTCGTCTGACCCACCTCGCTCAGGCGAGGTGGCCGCGCGCGGCCTGGACCACGTCGCCGAGCCCGAACGCCCACCAGGCCGTTCCGGCCACCACCAGGAACACGACCACGTGCTCCTGGAGCGAGCCGGTGCGGAAGAGCGGCAGCCCGAAGTGCTGGCGCCACGGCCAGAACAGCGGCACCCCGTGGTCGGTGATGGCGTCCGCGGCCAGGTGCGACAGCATCCCCACCACGACCAGCGCGGTCAGCAGCTCGAGCGCGTAGCCGCTCACGCCGAGCGCCCCCAGGGCCAGGTGCAGCAGCAGGCCCACCAGCCCGACGGCGACCAGCGAGTGCGTGCAGCGGCGGTGTCCGGGCGTCAGCCGGTGCCACCAGCGGGGCAGCAGGCCGCCCAGCGCCGAGTCCGGCTTGTCCAGGTCGGGCAGCAGGGCGGCGACGGCGCCCACCGGGGAGACTATCGCGATGGTGGCCGCCGCCGCGAGGGCGGCCGGGCCGGCGATCGAGCGCGCCAGCACCGCCTCCGCGCCGAGCACGTGCGCGGCGACGACCGCCGTCGCGGCGCCGATGGCGGCGTGGGAGCGGCCCAGCATCAGCTGAACGGGGCCACGGGCGCGATTGCGGGGACGTGAGGCTGCATCCGCGTGCGTGCAGTATGGCCGCTCGGACCAGCCCGCGGACGGCCCGCGGCTGTGCCATCCGATGGCACAGCCGTGTCACGCAGTCAAGATCGAGTGACAAGAGCTCGCCTCCGGAGCGCCGCGCACGACAGCGCCCGCCCCGCGGCGCGGCAGCGGCCGGCCGGGCGCGGGCGCGGACCGGTCCACGACCCCCGGGTGGCGCGAATCCTGGAGCTCCAGCGGCTGGCCGGCAACCAGGCGACCTCCCTGGTGCTGCAGCGTAGCCCGCCGGACCCGTCGAAGGGCGAGAGCTGGAACGACGGCAGGGCCTACGAGGTGGGCAAGATCTGGCGGGTCAGCGTCACCGGGCTCACGGGCGGCACGGCCGAGAAGTGGCAGGGGGGCGACAGCCAGCACACCAGGGAGCCGGCGGACCACCGGGCGGTCGTGCTGGTGCCGGACGGGTTCAAGCCCGACCAGCCGACCGAGGTCCTGCTCTACTTCCACGGCCACACGGAGGCGTGGCGGGGCCGGTACGCGGGCTGGCGGCAGCGCACCTTCAAGCCCAACCGTGAGACGAAAGATGCCGGCCTCGTCAGCGACGACACGGTGCGGGACGTGGCGCTGGACCAGATCGAGCAGCAGCTCCAGGCCAGCGGCCACGGCCAGATGATCGGGATCCTGCCCCAGGGCGGTCCGCAGCACCAGTTCGGCGACATCGCGGGCGACGACTACATCCGCGACGTGCTGGAGAAGGCGAGCAGCGCCCATCCGGCGATCCTCAAGTCGGCGCCGAAGGAGTGGAAGGTGGTCCTTTCAGGCCACAGCGGCGGCGGCTGGGAGGTCGCGAACCAGCTCTCGGGCGCGCCCAGGTTCAAGGCCCTGGAGGGCATCATCCTCTTCGACGCCGAGGGCATGAAGGGCGAGATCGTCAGGCGCATCCGGGAGGACCTCACCTTCGTCAGCGACCTGGCCAAGACCGACGACGAGCGGACCGCGCACCTGGCCGAGCGCCCGGCCATCCGCGTGTTCGCCCGGGACAAGAACAAGTACGGCAAGATGTACGGCACGGTCGTGGACGACACGATCGACGGCTGGACGGCGAGCCACCGGCTGTCGGGGGCCCAGCGGTCGGCCCTGACCCGCCTGAGCGACCGCGACGCCTGCACGCCGGCGCCAGGCCAGCCGGCGTGCCGGCCTCTGAGCCGCGACGACCGCAAGCGCATGGACCAGCTGCGCACGCGGCAGGAGCAGGTGGACGTCGTGA
>VBJR01000242.1:0-10203 GCA_005880175.1 Chloroflexota bacterium | reverse complement strand
GATCGACCCGGACACCATGGAGCACGAGGAGATCATCCGGGGCACGACGACCAGCGATGCGGTGTACGTCAAGGGCGAGGGCACCCTGGAGAAGGGCCTGGAGTCCCTCCCCTGACCTGACCGGTCAGTAGTGGGCCCAGATGACCCGCACCGGATGGCCGAGGGCCGCGGTCACGCGGGCCAGCTCCTCGTCGGTGGGGCCCTGCCGGCCGGGGTCCCGGGCCTCCAGCACGAACCGGGCGAAGCCGGCGGGCCAGTCGTAGTCGAGCTCGTTCAGGGAGGCCCGGACGCCGCAGCAGGGCACGACCGCGGCGAGGTCGGCGAACCGGCCGCGGTGGGCGGCCTCCATCGCCTCGTGCCACCAGTCGACGTCGAGCTCGGCGCCGCACACCGGGCAGCGCACGGCCTCGAAGTTGGTGCCCTGGTCCAGGAACGTGACCTCGTCGTGGCGCACGGCGACGGTCTCGCTGGCCGCCGGCGCCAGGTCCCGGAGCGCCGCCAGGGCGTCGCCGGCGGCCCGCTCACTCGGCGTCCAGTCCGGATCGGTGGGGATGATGCGGAGCAGGTTGGTGCTCATGGGCGCGGCCATTCTTGTGGATCGGCGCCGGGAGCCGCCGCGGCGCCCGGCGGGCCGGCCGGGGCCGCCCGGTCAGGACCAGGCTGAGCGGCGTGCGCTGGAGCACCAGCACGAGCGCGAACGTCACGCCCAGGATGAGCGCGAGCACCGCCACCGCGCGGGCGGGCAGCGGGAGGGCGAACAGCCCCAGCCGGGCCTCCAGCGGCGTCAGCAGGAGCACCTGCATGGGCAGCATGTGGGCGAGGTAGACGCCGAACGACGCCCGTGACGCCGTCTTCACCGCGCGCCAGACCCGGCTTTCGACCGACCAGCTCCGGACGAGCCAGTCCGCCAGCACGACCAGCGCCAGGAGGGCGCCGCCCAGGACCAGGAGCGAGGCCGGCTGGAACACGTCCGCCGCCTGCTCGGCGGTCTTCCCGAGCAGGAGGTTGCCCGCGAACCACGCCTCCGCGGCCACGGCCGCGCCGGCCGCGGCCGCCAGCGCCAGCCGGCCGTGGGCGCGCACCCAGGCCAGGCACTCGGCCGCGTGGTCGGCCGCCAGGGCCCCGGCGATGAACGCCAGCTGGTAGCTGGGCGCCTCCACCTGCGCGTACGAGAACCACGTCCGGAGCGACCACGGCGTCACCGAGCTGCCGTACTCGAACAGGGTCATGAACACCATCTGCACCGCGACGCTGGCGCCCAGGAGCAGCCAGTGGTGGCCCCGGGTCCGCCGCACCAGCCAGGCGAGGAGCGGGAAGACGGCATAGAACTGCATGGTCACCAGGAGGAAGTACAGGTGGAACCAGCCCAGTGCCAGGTCGGTCCCGAGCAGGTTGAGCGCGGGGGCCGGCGGCCAGGGCTGCCAGTTCTCGGTCTGGAGCCAGTAGATGAGCGTCCAGGCCAGGTACGGGACGAGCACGAGCGGGTACCGCCGCCGCCAGAACCGCGTCCAGCTCTGCCGGCCGGCGTCCCGCGTCGAGTGGACCAGCAGGAACCCGGTGACGAAGAAGAACAGCCCGCGGTTGGCATGCAGCAGCATCAGCGTCGCGGCGGCCCCGACGCTGGCCACCGGCTGCGTGAACACGACCGTGTGCGCGGCGACGACGCCGACCATCGGCACGATCCGCACGACGTCGATCTGCGGGACGTGCCGGCCGGCGGTGCGCTCGCCAGGAGTCGCCGCCGCGCGGTCCGTCAGCGGGCGCGGCGGGTCGAGGGGCACGAGTTCATTACGGGGTTGTGCTTGCCTACGATTGATCGAGAGTCCGGTGAGAAATCGCCTAGAGTGACCTGGCCACCCGGCCATCCTAGCGTGTGCGGCGCGGCGAACCGTCAGGCTGGCGATTCGCTCACTGGCCGCCGGTACGTGGTAGGCTTTCGACTCACGTGCCGGTCTTGCCGGGACGAATCCCGTTTCTGGAGGTGGCCCTGATGGGAGTGGACAGGACTGTCCCGGTCCTGCAGCCGGCCGCCCTCCGGCGCCCGAGGTCCCGCTAGCCTCCCGAGCCCCGTCCGCGCGACCGGCTGCCCCACCTCTGAACAAGGGCAGCCTCTCGATTGCGAACGCTCAACCTCGGCATCCTCGCGCACGTCGACGCCGGCAAGACCAGCCTGACCGAACGCCTCCTGTACCACGCCGGCGTCATCGACCGGATGGGCAGCGTGGACGGCGGCAGCACGCAGACCGACTCGCTGGCCCTCGAGCGCCAGCGCGGCATCACGATCAAGTCCGCGGTCGTGTCCTTCGACGTGAACGACGTGCGCATCAACCTGATCGACACGCCCGGCCACCCCGACTTCATCGCGGAGGTGGAGCGGGTGCTCGGCGTGCTCGACGGCGCGGTCCTGGTCGTCTCGGCCGTCGAGGGCGTGCAGGCGCAGACGCGGGTCCTGATGCGGGCGCTGCGGCGGCTGCGGATCCCGACGCTTCTGTTCGTCAACAAGATCGACCGCGGCGGCGCCGACGTCGAGCGCACCCTGTGCGCCGTCGCCGAGCGGCTGACCCCGGCGATCGTCGCCATGGGGGTGGCGCGCGAGGTGGGCACCCGCGCCGCCGGCGTCGCCGCGTACGGCGAGGCGGACCCGGCGTTCACCACCCGGCTGCTGGACGTGCTGGCCGACCACGACGACGCGATCCTCGCCGCCTGCCTGGAGGGCGCGCCGCCGCCGGACCCGGCGGCGCGGGTGGCGCTGGTCGAGCACACGGGGCAGGCGCGGGTGCACCCGGTGTTCATGGGCTCCGCGATCACCGGGGCCGGGGTCGACGCGCTGGTCGCCGGCATCACCCGGCTGCTGCCGGCGGCCGCCGGCGATCCCGACGGCACCGTGGCCGGCACCGTGTTCAAGGTCGAGCGGGGCCCGGTCGGGGAGCGGATCGCGTATCTGCGCGTGTTCTCCGGGACGGTGCGGGTGCGGGACCGGCTGGCGTTCGGCGGGTCCGCGCCGCGCAAGGTCACCGCGATCGGGGTGTTCGAGCAGGGCGGGTCGGTCCGCCGGGAGGCGCTGTTGGCCGGGCAGATCGGCACGGTCTGGGGCCTGGGCGACGTCCGGATCGGCGACGTCCTCGGCTCGCCCCGCGCTGCCGCGTCCGTCCAGCACTTCGCGCCGCCGACGCTGGAGACCGTCGTGGTCCCCTGCCGGCCCGGGGACCGGGCCGCCCTCCATGCTGCGCTCGTGCAGCTCGCCGAGCAGGACCCGCTGATCGACCTCCGCCGCGACGCGATCGGGCAGGAGCTCTCGCTGTCCCTGTACGGCGAGGTGCAGAAGGAGGTGGTCCAGGCGACGCTGGCGAGCGACTACGGCATCGACGCCGAGTTCCGCGACTCGATCACGCTCTGCGTCGAGCGGCCCGCCCGCACGGGGGCCGCGTTCGAGCTGATCGGCCGCGCGCCCAACCCCTTCGCCGCGACGGTCGGGCTGCGCGTCGAGCCGGCCGCGCCGGGCTCGGGCATCGCGTACCGGCTCGAGGTCGAGCGCGGGTCGCTGCCGCCGTCGTTCCACAAGGCGGTCGAGGAGACCGTGCGGGAGACGCTGCGCCAGGGCCTGCGGGGCTGGCAGGTGACCGGCTGCACGGTGACGATGACGCACTCGGGCTACTGGTCGCCCATCACCAACGCCGGGGACTTCCGCGCCCTGACCCCGCTCGTGGTCATGCGCGCGCTGGCCAGGGCCGGCACGATCGTGTGCGAGCCGGTCCACCGCTTCGTGCTGGAGGTGCCGGAGGGCGCGCTCACGGCGCTGGCCCCCCTGCTCGCCCGGCTGGGCGCCGTCCCCGAACGGCAGGCGGCCCGGGGCGCGTGGGAGACGCTGGAGGGCGTGATCCCGGCCGCCGGGGTCGGCGAGCTCCAGCGGCGGCTGGCGTCCCTGACCCGCGGCGAGGGCCTGCTCGAGTACGAGTTCTGGCGCTACCAGCCGGTCTCGGGCCCGGCCCCGACCCGGCCGCGCACGGACCACAACCCGCTCGACCGCCAGGACTACCTGATGCGCCTCCAGGGCCGCGTCCGCCCATGAGCGCGCGAGGCTCAGACCAGCGCGCGGCGCATCGCGTCGGTCCGGGCGGCCAGGAGCGGGGTGAGGCCGCGGGCCCCGTGGGAACCCGCGTCTGCCCCGCGCGCCCGGAGGAAGGTGGCGATCTCGACCTGGCCGCAGTTCACCGCACGGCGGAGCGGGGTGTCGCCGGCCACGTCCCTCGCCTCCAGGTCCGCGCCGCCGTCCAGCAGCGCGGCGGCGACGGCGACGAAGCCGCGGCGGGCGGCCGCGTGCAGGGGCGTGCAGCGGTTGACGCGGTCGCGCGCATCCACGGCGGCTCCGCGTCGGAGCAGCGCCTCCGCCACGGCGCTGGCGTTCGCAGCCCGGCACTCATTGGCAACGCAGAACAGCGGCGTCCGGCCGCTGCGGTCGGCGGCGTCGACCGCGGCGCCGAGGTCGAGCAGCAGCTCCAGCGCGGGCAGGCAGCCGGCCGCCGCCGCGCCGTGGAGCAGCGTGCGGCCGCTGAAGTAGGTCGTCCGGACCAGGTCGGGGTCGTCGCGCGGGCGGCGCACGACGTGGTCGAGCAGCGCCGCGTTCCCGCTGGCCATCATCAGCACCAGCAGGCTCGCCAGCGCCGACCGGTCGCGGTCGAACAGCGTCCGCAGCTCGGGACCCTCAACCAGCGCGAGCGCTCGGCCGGCGTCGCCTCGACGGACGGCGGCCACCACGTCCTCGACCGCCAGCTCCTCCGTCCAGCGCGCGGCCAGGTGCCGGTGGACGGGGCTGGGGAACGGTTCGGGCAGGGGGTCGGCCGGCCCCCGCCCCCCACCCTGGTCGACCAGCGTGGGCGCGGATCGCCCGAAGAACGCAAGGAGCGCTCCGCGGGCCGGCTCCGGGAGGGCGGCCTTGTCCAGCGCCCGCCCCATGGCGGCCAGCCAGGCGTCGCGGTGGGCAGGGCCGATCGCGAAGCGCCGATGGGCCTCCCGCAGGCTGAGCAGCCAGCGGGTGCGCGAGTGCTCCGGCGGCCCGCCGGCGAGCTGGGTGAGGTAGGCGGCGAGCTTCTTGACCGGTTCGTTGAACTTCTTGCCGAAGAGCGGGCGCAGGACCGGGTCCCGCTCCACCTCGGCGTAGAAGAGGGTCGCGAGCCTCACGCAGCCCTCCGCGCCGCCGATCAGCGGGAACAGGTCGGGGACGTCGTCACCCACGGCACCAGCGTGGCACGCCCGGCCCGTCCGGCGCCGCCGCCTACCGGAGGTGGCCAGCCCCCGCGAACAGGCCGACGAGCACCGGGACCGCCGGCGTCGGGTCGATCCGGACGAACAGCGCCGGCGTCCAGCCCACGTCGGGGCTCAGCGCCGTGCCGTGCGCCGGGTTGTACGCGGCGACCACGTCCACCTGGTGGGCGGGCGAGAACCCGTTCACCAGCGTCCCCGTCGCGTGGATCGCCGTCCCGCTGAACACCGTGATGAACTGGGCCGGCTGCACGCTCGAGGCGGCCAGGAAGAAGTTGTTCTGGGCGAAGATCTGCGACTGCACCCCCACGCCCCACGAGTACACGTACGTCGGGTCCTGGATGACGTACAGGTTGTTGAACACGTGCACCTGGCCGAAGCGCACGCGCGGCGCCCGCTCGTCCACCCCGTCGAAGAGGTCGTGGTGCACGGTCACGCGCAGCTTGCCCACGTCGCCGGTCGCCGTGTCGCTCGACCCGATCAGCATCGTCTTGTCGTGCTCGCGGAAGGCGCTCCACTCGACCGTCACCAGGTCGGACGCCTTCGTGATGTCCAGCTCCCCGTCGTGCATCTCGAACAGGCGGCCGAAGAAGACCGGGCTCTGGCTGTCGGGGTTGTCGCCGTCCGTGAAGCTGTCGTGGTCCACCCACACGTGGGTCGCCCCCACCAGGGAGACGTTGTCGAACGCCGAGTTCCAGTTGCCGCTGCTGCCGTCGGTCGGGTCCCACTGGGGGAAGCAGTCGAACGCGTTCTCGAAGTCGATGTTGCGGACGATCACGTTGTCGACGTTCTGGACCAGCAGGTTCAGCCCGATCATCCGCGCGTCCCGGCCCATGCCCACGATCGTGGTGTTGGGCCCGACCCGGATCTGGACGCGCGCGGCCTGGTTCTGCTCCGACTGGCGGCGAGCGTCCTCCAGCGGCCCGCTCGGCCGCTGCGTGGTCCCCCACACCGCGGGGTCGTACGTCGCGAGGTACGCGTCCTGGCTGTAGCCGGGGGCGGCGTAGGCGGCGCAGCTCAGCGGCTGGCCGGCGTCGTCGGTGTTGCCGTCGACGGTGCCCTGGACCATGACGATCTTGGGCGTGGCGTTGGCGCCGTTCGTCTTGTTGTTCCCGCCCAGCGCCTGCACCAGCTCGGTCCGGTTGGTCACGACGAAGACATGGGCGGAGTCCGCGGCCACGCCCCCGGTGGTGCCGGTCGTGGCGGCCGCCCAGCCGTCGTTGGCGGGCAGCACCTGGTGGGCGAGATCGGTCGGAGCGGCGGCCGCGGAGGCGCCGGAAGCACCGGCCGCGACGAGCCCGGCCGCGCAGGCGGCGGCGATGGCGACGAGCCTGCTGCGCATGGTCCTCTCCTCCCCGGCACGCGTGACCCTCACGCGGTGCACCGTCGAACCGCTTCGAGCGACGATCATACCGCGCTGGAGGCGCTTCCTCACGCCCTGGCGGCCGCCGACGTGGCCGGCAGGCCCCGCGCCGGCGCGGCTCGATCAACTGTTCAGCAGGGTGTGGAGGTCAGGACGCTTGCGGTAGGCCAGGTATCGCTCCATCACGTCGCGAGACCTGGCGGTGAACTCGGGATAGGACGTGCGAAGTCGACCTGCACGCTTCCGGGCGCTCGCGTCGGCCACTTCGAGGTTGTCGGGACCAAGCCGCGGCTCCGGCAGGAGGATGATTCGCGGCCCGTGCACTTCGACTGCGCGAATGACCTGTGGCATGTACGCGAGCAACTGACCCCACTCCGCGATGGCATCCTCAACGCTTCTTCGCCAGGTGACGACGCTCAACCTGCTGCGGCTCAATACAACCAGCTCTTCGTCCTGGTCGAGCTGCGATCTATCGCGAGTCACGACGCCGGTGAACGACGCCTGTTCGGCGATCAAGTAGATCATCCAGTCAGGCGTGGTCACCTTCGCCAATCGAGGGTCGAAGTCGTGCAGATGGACGTACTCTACGTGCGCGTCGAGACTCTCGATGTCAAAGACGGGCTTGGGGAAGTTCTGATCGAGGAGAAATCTGTAGGTTGGCGTGGCAGGATTCTCAAGCAGCCGGAGGCGCGCTTCGGAGGCGATTCTCGAGTTGCACCGCGTCCGAAACCTGCGCCAAGGTGATGCCAGGATACAGGCCGACGATGTGATCAGGCGACAGGCCCCGCCGGCTGCTCAGCGCAAAGACAGTGGAGGTCGGCAAGCGGCTCCCTTCGATGCATGGTTCGCCGCTCATGACCCATGGAGACATCCTGGTCGCAGCCGACGGACGGACCAGGTTCGGGCCCCAGAGACGACTCTGGGGGCCCACACTGAGTTCCTCAATGTCCACAGGCACGAGGAGGTCGAAAACGGAGAGGTGCTCGAGGACACCCTCCAGCAACTGCTGGCCCGACAACAGATCAACTTGCTCATCCCCGAGGAGTACGACGCGGTTGTCGCCACGGACGATCATCGGGTCGGTGGCCTCGTCGGCCAGCCGAGTACGGATTCGCGAGACGTGTTGCGAGGCGACGGCCGGGCTGTGCTGCTTCGATCTCAGCCACGCGAAGAGCCGCAAATAGACGAGGTCACGATATGACCATTGCTTGGGCTTGTCCTGATCGTAGTCCGGTACCAGCAGGCGCTCTCGTGCCCAATGGTAGACGGTGCGCCCGGGAATGCCTGACAACTGGCTGGTCCGATCAGCACGGTACCTGCCCCTCGGGCTCTGGAACGCCTGGATCAGCAGGAACCGTTCCTCCACGGACATGGTCAGCATCTCGGCCATCATTCCGAGGCAAGCATAGCCCAACTCCAGGCGCGAGCCGGGCGCCTGGTCACGGGAATGGCGACGCATCTCGTCAGGGCAACATCGACGTCGCACCGCGACAGCGCCGGGGCGGCAGGCTCGTCGGCACGGCGACGGCCCGCCGGAACTACCAGTGAAGCGACCTCTCAGAGGTTGAGCTATAGTCCGAACCCGCATGGAACTGTCGAACACGCATCTTCCGACGTGGCTGCTCGCCCTCGTGGTGATCGCTCTCTGGATGACGCTGGCGGGCGGGGGCGTCCTGCTGGCCCGGCCTCTGGTAGAGGCCCGCCTCGGCGAGCGCCACCACGACGTGATCGTCCCGCTGTTCACGACGACGGCGACGATGTACGCGGTCGTGGTCGCGTTCATGGTGGTGGTGGTCTGGCAGCGCTACGCGGACGCCGACGCCTCCGACCGCCAGGAGTCCACCGTGCTGGTGACGATGTACCGCGAGACGCTCAGCATGCCTTCGCCGCTCGCCGGTCATCTGCGGGGCCACCTGCGCACGTACAGCACGGCCGTGATCCACCAGGAATGGCCGGCGCTGGGCCGCGGCGACGGCAGCCAGGCCGTGCAGAGCCAGCTCGACGGGCTGTACCGCGACTACCTGACCGGGAGCGCCCAGAGGACGGGCCAGTCCGAGGTGTACGCGGCGTTCCTCGACAATCTGAACCGGCTCGCCGAGCTGCGCGCCAACCGGCTGCTGTTCAGCCGGTCCAGCCTGCCCGCGATACTGTCGTTCGGGCTGATCATCGGCGGCGTCCTGACGATCGCCAACTCGGCGCTGTTCCTCATGCAGCGGAGGGCGCTCCAGGTCGTGGCGGCGACGCTGATGGGCGCGATGATCGGCCTGCTGCTGTTCGTGATCATGGTCCTGAACTACCCGTACGGCGGCGACACGGGGCTGGACCCGACGGACTTCCAGTACGCGCAGTCGGTCTTCGGCGTGGTGGACGCCGCTGCGGCACCCGGCGGATAGCGCCGTCGGCTACCGTCCCGACGGTCGCGCCCCGGCGGGCGCCGACAGCATCGCCGCCAGCTGCTCGCGAACGGTCTCGGCCGCTCTGGCGGCGACCGTGTACGCGTCGGGAACGCCGGGGACGGCCGCATCCTCGCCGGGCACCCAGAACCGTCGCCGGCTCAGCCGCAGGCCCGCGGACAGGATCGGGATGGCGTTGAAGACCTCGATCAGCAGCGGGCCCTCGTAGTGCCTGAGCACCGGCTCCAGGAACCGCCGCCAGGGGATCCAGCTGTCGTGTAGGGCGCCTCGATCGGGAGGCGAGACGTGCACAGAGTGGATCTTGCGCCGCTTGCCGGCGCGCTCGACCTGCTCGGTGAACACGGCCGGCCCTTCGCCGCCCAGCGTGACGTGGGCACTGTCGATGCAGACCCCGACGTGCGGGCTCCTCACGCTGTCCAGGAAGTCGAGCACTTCCCCGACATGGTTGGGGACGGGCTGCTCCCAGTGGTCCACCGGCTCGATGGCGAGGCTGACGCCCCGCTCCCCGGCGTAGTCGCCGAGCTCGTCGAGGATGGGCCGGGCCAGCGCATACCGCTCGCCCGCCCACTCCTGGAGCGCGTCGCTCCAGATCGGCTCGCCGGCGTCGGTCAGCGGATAGACGTTGTACGGGAAGATCATCGGACCGGCCATGATCCCGCCGCGGAGCGCCGCGGTGATGTCCACCCGCGACTTCAGGTACGCCAGGGCGGCCTGCCGCTGCTCCCGGTACGGGGACGTCGGGTCGTAGCGCCGGGTGGCCCCCAGGTTGGCGCTGAGGGCGACGCGCTCCAGGCCCGCGCTGTCGAGCGCGTCCCGCAGGCGCCGGTAGCCCTCGACGTCGCTGGCCGGATCCGCGGTCCGCGGCGGCGCGATCGGAAGGTCGAACCCCGCGTATCCGTAGCCGCTCAGCGTCTCGACGTGGCGGACGACCGCAGTCCGGTGCCCCTGGTCGTCGGGCCGGAGGTCGGTCGTGAACATGAAGAAGCTGAAGTACAGGTCGCGGCCGCCGGACGTGTTCCTACTCACCAGCCGAGCACCTCCTGGAGATACCTGCGCCCCTTGAGCGCGTACTCCAGCGGCGCCGCCTTCGCCGGGTCCTGCTCCGCCTCCACGACCAGCCAGCCCTCGAAGGACGCCCGGTCGAGCGCCCGGATGATGGGGACGAAG
>VBJR01000065.1 GCA_005880175.1 Chloroflexota bacterium | reverse complement strand
CGTGCACCAGCGCCTGCTCATCGCCGGGGTGCCGGTCTCCTCGTGGCCGGCGGTCGTCGCGGAGCTGGCGCGCGTGACCCGCCCGGGCGGCTGGGTCGAACTGGTTGAGATGAGGTACGAGGCCGAACGGGCCGAGCCCGCGGTCCAACGCCTGCTGGACCTGACGCGGCCATTCCTTGCCGCCCTGGAGCTGGACACGAGCGACACGGTGTACCGCAACCTGGACGCCTATCTCACAAAGGCCGGCCTGACGAACGTCGTCCGCCACGATGCCGCCGTGCCGGTTGGCCGCTGGGGGGGCACCGTCGGGTCGCTGATGGTCACCACGGTCCGAGCTGGCGTTACCCGGGTGTGCGAGGTGCTCCAGGGCCGCGGGATGCTTTCCGGTGATGAAGTCCGGACGCTGCTCCAGGAGGCGCTCGCGGAGTGGGAGAACGGTCGAATGGCGTACCCTGCCGCCGTCACCTACGGGCAGAAGCCGCCCGTCTGATCGTCACTGACGGGAACATGGTCGACTCCGCGGCCCGACGTCGCCGGAGCGCGGCGGTCACACCCGCCGCCGCCGCCCACCGCAGGATCACCGCCAGCCCCGGCGCCGCGAAAGCGCGCCAGCCATTCCGCCGGGCCGATCGCGGTCGCGGCATGCCGCCTGCGATTCGAGGAGATGCCGGCAGGCGCGTCCATCGGAGTCACCTGATCGGCCTCCTGATTCACCCGACACCCCCTCCGCCCGGCGCGAACCGCAGCTGGCCCTTGAACCGCTCCGCGAGCAGCGCCCGCGCCTCCCGCTGCCCGACGCCGGTCAGGGTGTAGAACCGCCGCGGCGGACGGCCGTCGCGCGTCGCCAGGTCTCGATCCTCCCAGCGCGACTCCAGCCAGCCCCAGTTCTCCAGCCGGTAGAGGCACTGCAGCACGGTGCCGGACCCGAGCCCGGTATGGACCGAGAGCGCCCGGCCGTACCAGTCGTCGCGCTTCAGGTCGGCCATGAAGGCGGCGAGGATCTGGAGCGTGGGGAGGGTGACGCGCTGGGGGCGGTCGGGGTCCGGGGGCATGAGGGGAGGCTATATCAAATAGTTGGTATAGTCAACACTCCCGAACCCCGTGGCGACGCCCACGGTTGCCTACATTGGTGGGGCGGGGTCGGGCGGCCCCCCCGGGTCCAGCGAGGGCAGGCCATGCATGCCCAGCACGAGTGAGACCTCCCCGGCATGGAACGCGTCGTGCGCCAGGAGCCGCGTCAGGACCGACTGGCGAGTGTGCTGCTGGACAGTGCCAGCCAACTCGCACTCGAACGTCTCGCCGAGCATCTCCGGGGTCCAGCGCTCCAGGCACGACTCCACGATCCGCCAGGAGCTCTCGACCGCGAACAGCAGCTCGGCCGAGCTCCTCGGATGGTCGGGCTGGTCCTCCCAGCAGTCGCCGAACGGATTCGGGAAGGCGGTCGTCTCGGCCCCGGGCTCCCGGAAGTGGCCGCACAGCCAGTAGACGCGGCCGCCGGCGAGATGGCTGACCAGCGCCCAGATCGGCCATCCGTCGATGCCGCGGAGCGCCAGCTCCTCGAGCCCCAGTGACGGCAGCCGGTCGACCAGCCGCCTCTGCACGCGCTCCCAGCCCTCGTAGAACGGCTTCACGCCCACCGGGTCATGGTAGGTGGTCGGTCAGCGGGCGCGACCAGTCCGAGGCACGGGCTCAGGCCGGCACCGCCGACGAGCCGGCAGCTACCCAACGACACGTCCAACACCTGCGGCTTTCGCAGGGTCCGGCGCGGGCGGCGAGATGGATTGTTGGGTCATGTCCATATCCACCACAGCCCGGCGGTTCAGCCCCCTCGGAACGGGTGTCCTCGTCGCGACGCTCCTGTTGGGCGGTTGCGGCTCATCCACGACCTCGTCTCTACCGTCACCGACGAGCTCGCCGTCCGCCCAGCCGTCCGCCCAGCCCTCCACGTCCCGGAACTTCCAGGTCGGCACGCCCGATGGCCAGGTGTCGGTGTCGCTGGACGGCCAGCTCCCGCCGAACTGGCCGAGCGAGTTCCCGATCCCGCCCAGAGCCACCGTCGCCGGTTCGGGTTCCCTGGGCGGCTCGGCATCGACCGGCCAGGTCGCCGTCTACAGCACCCCGACATCGGGGCCGGATGTGGAAGGTAACGGCGCCGTACACCGGTTCCGTCACGGTCGCCGGCCGGAGCGACACGACCTACCTCGTCGTCGTGCTGAAGCTGCCTGGCACCAGCCCCGGCGCCTGAGCGGCAGAGTTCTCCGTGCCGCGCCGCCCGTCTGGAAGTGGCCGCCGACCTGAATCGTGGCAACCAGGAAGCGGATGCGGCGCCCAGCTGCTGGACGCTTGAAGCCGGCGACGCCTGGCACGGCTTCGCGGAGACGGAGCCGTGGCACGCCCCTGACGCCCGGAAGGTCACGATCGCGCGATCCGCGCCGGCGGGGCGCCCGTCGCGGGCGCGCGATCAACGCTGCCAGCCGCTGGACCCAGTGCCCTGTGTCAGCGTTTCGTCCATGTTGGACTGCTCGTGGCGGGGGCGGCTCTTCGATTGGTCCCTCACGCTGATGGCAGCGAGCGCTTCGGCGCCGAAGGAGAACGTTCATGAGTGAGAAGCAGGTCGTGATTTCGGTGTTCGAGGACGAAGCGGCGGCCGACGGCGCCGTCCAGTCCTTGAAGGCCTGGGACAAGGTCAGCAAGGAGGTCAAGCTGGGGGCCATTGGAGTCCTCGCGCTTGACGACAAAGGTCAGGTCAAGACCCAGAAGATCGGAAGGGACTCGGACTCGCCGAATCGGACAGGGGGCGGCTGGGCACCGAGCTGGGCTCCGGCAAGGCCGCTGTAGGCGTTCTGGCCCGCTGCGAAGAGGCCAGCATGATCGCCGCGAAGCTCGAGGAGCTCGGTGGCGATTGCGAAGTCCACGAGGCCACCGACGAGGCCCTGGAGCAGGCGGCCGCCGAAGCGCCGCCGGAGGTGCCGGTGAGCGGCTAGCTCTGCCCACCCCGGCTCTCCTCACGACAGAGGAGGCCCGGGGTGGCGTCCGTGACCTCCGACTGCCGCCGGCCGCCGTGCGACCTGCCCGGCCTCACGATCGCGTTCAGGAACCAGAACGGGGCCAGCGGCGGGATGCGGAATGGTCCCAACGTCCCGGCGCTGGACTCCGGGCCCAGGCTGGTCACGCTCCGGCCGGCTGGAGATCGTGGTACGACGGCGGCACCAGGTGCGCCGCGGCGTCGCAGCGGGAGATCACGCCGCCGGATGCGTACCACCACTGGACCATCCCCGTCACCTGGGGCCTGGCCCCGTGCAACGGCGGGGAGATCGACGTGACTGCCGTGGCGCCCGCGACGGGGACCTGAGTCCACGCGCGCGAGCGGTTCGGACGGCGGGAGGCGCCCTGGGCGCCTCCCCCTCGTTGGGCCCTGGGCGGTCTGGTCCGCCGTGAGCGGGCCCCGCGGTGCTCAGTCGTGCGTCCGCCGGACCTGCACGTACGTGGCGTGCTGGCCCGCGGTCCCGCCCAGCAGGGCTCCGATCTCCACGACCCGCACCGAGTCCAGCGTGTCCGGATGGGCGGGCTCGAGCTCGGCACCTGGCGGGCTGGCTAGAATTGGCATGCGGAAACCACGACTTGACGTGGGGCGGCACCAAGCGTGCCGCTGGGTCGTCCCAGAGCAGGCGCCGCAGGCGCCCAAGGTCCTCCGACCACCGCTAGCCGGAATCACGGAGGCGATGATGTCTCTTCCCGCAACCACGTACGTCGTGCACCGCCGCTCAGCACCATCGATGGCATGGGCGGCCGAAGTTCACCGGCCGGGACAGCCACCCAGACCGATCCGACTGAAGCGCTGGTCCCCCGACCGCAGCGACAACGACTTCGCGGACGAAGTCAACGGACGCCTCGACCTGTCGCACGAGCTCATACGGCACGCGCTCGGGGAGAGCGGGGCGCAGGTCGGGCCGCTCCACAGCGTCTTTCCCGAGTACCGCCTGCGCGCGGGAGCGTTCTTCGATACACGGCTCCAGCAACTTCGGCCCGGCTCGCGAATGGCAATCGATGCAGCCGACGTGCGGGCATGGGTGGCCGAGCGCGCCCGATGAGGCTGCCGGCTGGTGGGATGCTTCAGCCCGCCAGCCGGAGCAGAACGTGCAGCACGATGGCCTGACCCGGTCAGGCCATGAAGCGCATGAGCTCCGCCGGCATCGTCACGAAGGGCCGCATCATGTCGCGATCCTCGTGCTCCAGGATGTGGCAGTGGTACATGTACCGCCCGCTGTAGGTGTTGAAGCGGACCGCGATCTCGACCATCTCGTGCGGGTTGACGCGGACGGTGTCCTTGAGACCACGCTCGTTGTCGTCGATCCGGTGGTCGAGCTCGTCGTCGGGGTCGCGTTCGAGGGTGACCGCGGCGCTGAGGTCGACGTCGTCGATGCCACCTTCCGGGATCTCGTAGCGGATCGGGCGTCGCGAGAGGATCTGGAACGGGTCGAGATGGACGTGGATGGGGTGCGTGTCGCCCGTGAGGTTGATGAGCTGCCAGACCTCGTGCCGGCCGAGCATCGGGAAGAACGTCGTGGCGTCCTCGAAGTGGGCGGCGACCGTGCGGTAGCGGGTGGTCAGCTCGCCGTCGGCGATCGTGACGACCGGTCCAGCATGGCCGTCGTCGGCGACGGCGAGCTCGCGCATGGTGAGCATGTTGGGTTCGTGGTCCAGCTCCCGCTCGACGAGCGCGATCGCCCGCCTCGGCGCGCCCGCCAGCGCCTCCGGCGCCGGCAGGCCGTAGTCCAGGGCGAGGGCGCCGGGGACGGGCCGGCCGGTCGCCGGGCCCGCGACGACGCGGAAGCGCATGGGCGACGGCGGTGTTGAGCAGCGTGAGCTCGCTGCCGGGCTCGAGGTCCGAGAAGTCGACCAGCAGGTCCGCGCGCTCGGCCGAGGCCAGCACGAGCCCGTCCGACGGCACGCTGACGGGCGCGCGGAGCAGTCCGTGGTCGGTGCCGATCTGGGTGATCCGCCGGAGCTCGACCTCGCCGTCGTGGAGCAGCACGAGCCGGTAGGTGCGGGCGTTGGAGCCGTTGATCACGCGCAGGCGGTAGGTGGCCGGCTGGACGTCGAGCACCGGCCAGACCTTGCCGTTGACGACGGTGAACGGCGGGAAGGCCTCCATCACGTCCGGGTCGGTCTTGTGGACCAGCCGGCCGGTCAACCTCCCCTGGCGGTCGAGGTCGAAGTTGCGGTCCTGGATCAGCAGCGGCACCTCGAACGACGCCGCGGGCAGGCCCAGCTCCCTCTCGCGTTCGTCCCGCACGATCCACAGCCCCGCCAGGCCGGCGTACACGTCGAACCTGGTGACGCCCATGACGTGGTCGTGGTACCAGAGCAGCGCCGCCCGCTGGTCGTTCGGGTAGTGGAAGATCGCCGGCTGGCCGGGAGCGAAGAGGTTCTCGGTCCAGCCGTCGTAGGACGCCGGAGCGAGGCCGCCGTGCAGGTGCACAACCGTGTGTCCGGTCAGCGCCGCCGCCCGCTCGTCGGGCGAGCCCCCGCTCAGGCCCGGGAGGCACTGCACCGGGACGCCATCGGCGTCTGCGTGCTCCGGGGCGGTCGTCACCACGACGGGCAGCGCGCCCTCGAGCTCGTTGCGCCACTCGACCGCGACGGGCTGCCCGCGCTCGGTCTCGATCGTCGGGCCCGGGATCGTCCCGCCGTAGCCCCAGATCCTCGACTCGGCCAGGTCCCGGTGGAAGCGGTGCATCCCGACGCGCATCGGCACGGTCAGCCGGCCGTCGTGCTCGGTCGCCACGAGGCGCCGCGGCACCGGTAACGCATCGACGAACGGCGGCAGCGGGGCGGTCAGCGATCGGCCCATCACCCGACCCTACCCGATCCGGTCCCAGGGCCCGAGCCCACCGCGACCGCGGGTTCGAGCACCGAAGCGGAGCGGACGGTCGTCGCGCGAGGAAGCGAGGGGCATCCGGTCGAGTAGCGTCGTCTGCATGCAGGGCCCATCGCAGGCGCCGCCGGGAGCGCCGGCGTCCGCGGGCGCCCTCGCGCCGCTCGGCCGGAGCCCCGGCGCCTCGATCCCGGCCAGCCCGGTTCCCCAAGTCGCGGACGGACTCGAATCGTGTATCGGTGATGCGAGATCGTGAGGGCCGAGCCTTCCGTCGGGGAATGCGCCCGGCGACGGTCCGAGGAGGACAGGACACATGGACAGCGACACCGGCAAGCCACGGGTGGCCCTGCTCGGAACCGGGATCATGGGCGCCGGCATGACCGCGCGTCTGCTCGACGAGGGGTTCCCGGTCGATGTCTGGGATCGCACACCGGCCACGGCCGCGCCCTTGGCTGAGCGCGGCGCGACCGCGCACGTCGAGCCGGCCGACGCCGTGCGCCCGACAGCATCTGGGCGCAGATGGGCACCATCGGGATCGAGGCGACCGAGCGGCTGGTCGCGGAGACCGCGACCCGGCGTCGCGACGTCGCCTTCGTGGACGCGCCGGTGTCGGGAACGCGGGAGCCGGCACGCAACGGCCAGCTGACGATCCTCGCCTCCGGTCCGAACCAAGCCCGCGGCCCACTCGCTCCGGTGTTCGCCGCCCTTGGCCAGCGCACTCTCTGGCTCGGTGCGGCCGGCCTGGGCATGCGCACCAAGCTCGTGCTGAACACCTGGCTGGCTTTCGAGGTCGAGGCGGCCGCCGAGGCCAGCGCCATCGCGGATCGCCTGGGGGTACCGTACGACGCCGTCCGTGCCGCCGCCGAGGGCGGTCCGCTGGCGTCGGTCACGGCCCTCGCGCGGCTGGCCAAGATGGAGACGGGCGACCATTCTCCCCAATTCCCGCTCGAGTGGGCGCTCAAGGACCTCGACCTGGTGCGCGCGGAGGCAGGGCCGGACGCGGCGCCGGTGGCGGCCGCGATAGCCGACCGCTGGCGTGATCTCGTCGGCCGAGGGCTGGGCCGCCTGGATGCGAGCGCCGCCCGGTTCGGCCTGGCCGGCGCGGATGCCTCGCAGGCGGCTCGACAGGGGTGACCGATGAGCTGGACACCGGCGCGGCTCTCGAGGGAGAGGACGATCGGATCGTACCCTGATCGCAGCACTCGACCGTGGGGCAGAGCATGACCAGGTTGGCGACAACGCAGCGCGGGCTGCACCCGCAGCAGCCGATCTCGAGAGACGTTTCGGTCGCTCGTGGCCTGCTGGACCGGGATGACCTTCTCGAGATGTTGGATCGCGCCGTGTCCAGGCGGGTGACGGTCATCTCGGCGCCGCCGGGGAGTGGGAAGACCTCGCTACTGCGGGCGTGGACTGACCATTCCACCAACGTTCGCCGCGTCGCGTTCGTATCCGTGGACCGCGACCAGCATGATGCGCAGCGATTCTGGGGCGTCGTTCTGGACGCCATCCGTAGCGCGGCGCGGTCGGTCGATCCCGAGACGCAACCTGCGGGGACGGCTGCGCTGGACGTCGATCAGCTGGTCGACAGAGTGCTTTCGCGGACCTGTCCGGCCTGCCGCCCCTGGTCATCCAGGCCGGAAGTCACGAGGTTCTCCTCGACGACGCCGTTCGCCTCGCGCGACAAGCCGCTTCCGCCGACGTCGAGGTCGCGCTGGACATCACCCCTCGGGTGCCCCACGTCTTCCAGGCCTATTCCTCGATGCTCGACGAAGCGGCCGCTGCGTTGGACAGAGCCGGAGAGCTCCTGTCGGCGCATCTCGCCGGCGGAGAGCGCGTCACCGCATAGCTCGGCGTCGGCACGCCAGGCGGAGCTGGACCAGGTCGCGGGTGCGGGACGACGGACTGGTACTCGGTCATGTCCCTGGGCCCCCCGGGTCGGTTGCGGGGCGCCGGGGACGATCAACACCTCGTGACCGCCGATGCCAGCCGTACACCGGTCAACTGTTCACAGGCGGCCAGAAGCGCGTCCTGGACGGTTACGTCCGATGCCGTCGGATGAGCGGGTCGAGTTCGCATGTGGTGGAAATGGCGGCCGGTCACTTTCGCGCCGGGCTCCTCGCTGACTGCCAGCCACACCTGGGTCGCGGCGCCTTGTTCCAGGTCGCCGGGCGCGGACGGCCCGCCCATCTTCGTGGGAACCACTCCAGGATCGACCGCGTTCGAGAGGACGTGCGGCCAGAGGCGGGCGACGGCAAAGGCCAGCACGAGATCGAACAGTTTCGAGTTCGCGTACGCCTGCAATCCGTCCCAGCGCCGTTGGCGCCACTGCAGGTCGCGCAGATCCGAATCGCCGCTGTGGTGCAGGCCCGACGTCAGATAGATCAGCCGCCGAGGTCCCTGGATGAGCGCGGTCAACAGGTAGGGCGCGAGGGCGTTGATGGCGAAGACGTCGTCGAGCCCGTCCACCGTCTCGCGGCGCGCTGCACCTGGGCGGAAGACGCCGGCGTTGTGGATGACCGCCTGGAACGGTCCGGCAGCCAGATCGCCTTCGAGCGCCGTTCTGGCGCCCGGCACGGCGCGCAACGCCTGCTGGGCCCGATCGCGGTTGCGCCCATGCAGGACGACGTCGTGGCCGAGCGCCACCAGGCGCCGGGCTGCGAGCTGTCCGAGTCCATCAGCCGAGCCGGTGATAAAGATTCGGGCCATGCCACTCGCTCTCCTCGCCGCGCGCTAGACGGTCCGCTCCAGGATCACGACCGGAATCTGCCGCGAGGTCTTCTGCTGGTATTCCCCGAACCCGGGCGCAATGGCGACGCGGTCGGCGAACATGCGCTCCCGTTCCTCGCCCTCCGCCTCGCGCGCTCTCACCTCGAACGTCTCCGTGCCAGTCTCCGTCCCCACCTCCACCGTCGCCACGGGATTCGCCTTGAGGTTGTTGTACCAGGCGGGGTTGTCAGGGGCTCCGCCCTTCGATGCGACGACGACGTACCGCTCCCCGTCGCGGTGGTACATCACCGGCGAGGTGCGCTCCCTTCCGCTCTGCGCCCCCGTCGTGGTGAGCAGCATGAGCTGGTCCCCGAACGGTCCGACTCCCTTCCCAGCCTTGGAATGGAACTCCTGGATGGTCGCGTCGTTCCAGCTTGCCATCACTGCCTCCTTACCTTCGTACCCAAGCCCGGAGAAGATCATCGAGAACCAGCAGGGGGGTGGCGCTGGGAGCGCCGGTGGTCGGTGATGTCACGGTGGTCCTCCATGCAGTGCCGTCATCCCGGTCTCATCCTCCCACGCCGTCAGGTGAGCGGTCATCGCCAGGTTCAGGCGATTGCGGTCCGCTCTCTCACTGGCGCCGTGGACCCGCATCGACCAGCGCACGATCTGGTTGCAGGTCGGCACAGGAGGGCTTGTCCGCAGCGTAGACGGCGGGAGGCGGCGCCGAGGTCCGCCAACTGGAACGCGATCGCCTCGCGATCCCACTCGGGGCCAGGGCCGACTACGAGGGCGCGGTGCTCGCGCTCACCGGTCGGACGGTGCGAGCGGCCTGTCGGTTCACGGCCTCGAGACCGTGTCCGGTAGGTGCCCGCCGGTTGCTCGGCGCCGAGGCTCTCCTCGTCAGGTCGCGGCTGCTCTCGCTCCGGGTTCCGCCGTAGCGCCGCGGATCTGCAGCGCCCTGACGGCCAGGATCACGCCAAACACGACGAGCCAGACGCCCAGGACCAGCGTCAGGGTGAACAGGGAGATGCCCGGCGCCAGGACCAGGATCACGCCGGCCACGATGCTCAGCACGCCGGTCAGGATCAGCCATGCCCGGCCCGGCAGCTCGGCGTGTCCGATCGCGACGAACAGCTCGACGATCCCGTGGAACATCCAGTAGACGCCCAGCAGGAGTGCCAGCAGCAGCAGGCTGAGCGCGATGTGGCCGAGCAGGTAGATCCCGACCACGAACGAGAGGATCGCGAGGATGGCCTGGAGCGCCCGCAGCCAGCCGCTCTCGCCCGGCAAGGCGAACGCGGAGACGAAGCGGAAAACCGCCCCCAGGATCAGCTGCACCGCGAAGACGATGGCGATGGCCACCAGCGTCGCGCCGGGCCAGAAGATCGCGGCCAGGCCGGCGAGGATGGTGATGACTCCGAAGGCGAGGATCCAGCCCCACGCGCGGCCGATCCCGCTCAGCATCGCCTCGAGGTCGCTGCCCACGACTGTCGACATGTCTCCCTCCTCAGGTGAGCGCACGTGCCGATCTGTCACCGCTCAGCATGAGCGCTGGGAGGCGATCGTGCGCAGCCGACGTCGGAGCGGTTGCGGCACGTGCTGCTGCTCGCCTTCCTGGAGCAAGGCGCGGTCGCCCGCGAAGCCGTCACGGCTCATGGCCAGCAGGCCGCGGCCGGGGCCCGGCGGTCGCTCGCCCGGGATGTCGGCGACGACCATCCGCGCGGCCTCCATCTCGAACACCTGGCCGACCGCCAGCGGGCTGGGCGGTGACAGCGGCCGGCCGTCGACCCGGATGGCCTGCCGCATCTCGATGCGCTCGACGAGCACCTGGCGGCCGTCGACCACGATCCAGGCGGGCGACCGGGAGATCGACGGGTCGGTGATGCGGAGATCGCTGTCCGACCCGCGCCCGATCGAGTGCCGGCCGCCGTGCAGCGGGAGGCGGAGGCCGGCCGCCGCGCCCGACCGCACGCGCAGCTCCACGGCGGCCGGCGTGGCGCCGGTGGGGGGGCGGGGGCTCCTCGTCCTGCAGGAGCAGCAGGTGCTCGCCGCTGCGGACGCCGAGATCCGCCACGGCCGCCGCCGGATCGACGAACGAACCGCCCACCACGAGCCGGAGCGCGCCGGCGTCCCGCAGGTATCCGGCCAGCGCGCCGACCAGGTCGGACACGCGGTGATGGGCCGTGTACGTGATGGACAGCTCGTCCGGGGTACTGACCGGGGCGGCCCACGGTCAGGCACAGCGTCCTGGCCGCCCGTTCACCTGGCTCCGCCAGTCGGGACGCCATCGTCCGTTCCGCGCCATCTGCCACGGTTCACCCCCCGATCTCGAACCTGCCGTGCCCGTCCAGGCTACACCCTGGGCAGATCGCCCTCGGGCTCGGGCCAGCCGCTGGAATGCCGGCGGCGGTCGACTGGATTCATGCGGCTGGAGGCGAGCGCCATGCAAGAGCAGACCACGTTTCGGCCAGGCGATCTTTCCGGGCAGGTCGGTCTCGACGATCGGCCGCTGCACCTCTCCAGGCCCGTCAGCGAGCTGGACCATCGTCTGGGGCCGCCGGACGCGCCGCTGCAGCTGGTGGAGTACGGCGACTACCAGTGTCCGTTCTGCCGGCAGGCGGCACCCGGCGTCCGGCGCATCATCGCGAGCCACGGTGACGGCCTCCTGTTCGTCTTCCGGCACTTCCCGCTGGTCAGCCAGCATCCCGATGCGTGGCGCGCTGCGCTGACCGCCGAGGCGGCGGGGAGGCAGGACCGGTTCTGGCCGATGCACGAGCATCTCCTCGGCCACGAGCACGGCCTCTCAGAGGACGAGCTCCGGAACCACGCCCGGGCGCTCGGCCTCGACATGGTCGCCTACGAGCGGGACCTCCAGGACCGGTCGCTGGCCGAGCGTGTCCGGCAGGATGCCCTCAGCGGCCTGCACAGCGGGGTGCTGGGGACCCCGACGTTCTTCCTGAACGGCCGGCGGCTGGAGGGCGGCTTCCGGCAGGACGAGCTGGAGTCGGCGATCGAGCTGGCCGGCAGCCGGCGCTGATCCACGGTCCCGCTCGGCGGGAACGGCGGTCCGTCCGCCTCCGCTGCGAGCCCTACGGCTCGGACCCTGGACCGCGGCGCTGGTCGCGGTCCCGGCGGCCGACATCCATCTACGTGCCGCAGCCGGGCGCCACCACGGCCCTCATCGAGCAGGCGCAGCCGCGGTGGCCACGCCGCGTTGATCGCGGCGTCCCCAGGTCGTGTGGCCCAGCCCGACGCTCGACGCGGCGACGCGGGTACGCGTTCGCCGTCATGCGTCGACCTCGATTGGCTCACGACGGCCGGGCGGTCACCTGGATGTCGGTGCCCCCGAGCGCGTTGCAGATCGGGCACATGTCCATGGCCCGCTGGAGCGCGCGGTCCAGCTCGTCCTGGTTCGTCGCGCCGGCCACGACGAGCTCCAACCGCATCATCGGGATGCGGTAGCCACCGGACTCGCGTGGGACCAGGTCCAGCTCGGCGCTCGTCTCGATCCAACCGTCGGTGCCGTCCTGCTCCCGGAGCGCGGCGGCCATGGCCATCGTGAGGCAGCCGGCCAGCGCAGAGAGCAGGAGCTCCTCGGGGTTGGTCTGAGTATCGCCCCGGAACCGGCTGTTGTACGTGAACGGCGCGGTGATGGCTCCGCTCCCGACTCGGAAGATTCCGGTGCCCTCGCGGGCGGACCCGGTCCAGGTGACGGACGCATCTCGCTTCATCAGCCCATCATCGTCGCGGCACGGCCGTGCCGGCAGCGCGCCTGGAAGTTCCCTGGCCGGCCAATGCCGCGGGCGAGACCACGTCCTTCACTTGGCCGCGAGATTGCATGGAGCGGCGTGCAGCGTCATATGAATGCAGGGCCCATTGCAGGCGCCGCGCGCCCGGAGCCCCTTCATGGTCAGCGCCCGGCGCCGGCCCCGCCTGACCTATACGGGCGCCCGTCCCCGTGCGGCGGTCGGGTCCTGCAGCCGCATCAGCGGGACGCCCACGCCGTACGTCAGGAACTCGCCCTCGGGTATCACCTCGATGACGGTTGCCGAATCGTGCCGCTCGGCGGGCAGGAGCTTCACCAACCGCGGGGGAAGGGCGCCGGCGCGCAGCGTGCCGGGGGGATGGACCGTCGCCCGGCCGTGGAAGCTGATGGTGGCGGGCGGGATGGGCAGCAGCAGCGAGAGCAGCCCGCCGCGCCGCACCGGGACGGTCACCGACACCCGCGCGCCGGTGGTGATCTGTCTCGCCTTCCAGCCGTCCGGCGCGACCACGACGAAGAACCGACGGCCGGCGGTCGCGTAGACGATCCCCGACGATCTGGGGGCGCCGTTGGGAGTGACGTGCGAGAGGACGGCGAATGAGGCCCTGGCCGCCGCCCGCCAGACCTGCTCGGTCGTCGGTCCTGCCGCCGGGGCGGCGGCTCCGGCCTCCTGAGTCCCCGGGCCGACGGGGCTGGCTGTCGTCTGTGTCATGGCTCGATCGTGCGCGGCGCGGGCGCCGGCGGCCAGGGCTGGTCGCCCGGCGCGGTGGGGGCCGGGCGGCCAGCCGCTTCGACTCGTGGTCCGACGCGTCTCCGCTCCTGCGATGGGTGCGTCCCCGAACGCCTGCCTGACCGCTGCCCGGCGCCGCTCCGCCTCGTCGTCCCACATCGTCCCGGCGGCACTCTGCAGGTATGATCTCGTTCACTCGGCTCAGATGGGGGGAGCATGGAACGGATGACGGAGGCGTCACTCGGTCGAGCGCGGCTGTGCCTGGCGGTCGGGGACGTCCGGGGCGCTGTCGCGGCGCTGGAGGACGCCGTCGCCAGGATTCCCGAGTTCGCCGAGGCGCACCGTCTTCTCGGCGGTCTGTAC
This sequence comes from Chloroflexota bacterium, assembly GCA_005880175.1. The sequence continues at coordinate 10,796 of VBJR01000065.1, read as the reverse complement.
CTCGGGTCGCTGGATGACTACCCGCGAGCGCGCCGTCATCTCGAGATCGCCCTGCGCCTGCACCGGGAGTCCGGAGATCTGCCCATCGCCGTCCGCTGCGCGGTCCTCCTGTCGATGGCGGAGGGCGCGGCCAACAGCGAGGCGGGCCGGGACGACTGGCTCGGTCACGCGAGGCGCATGCTCGACGAGCTCGAACCATGCGTGGAGGAAGGCTACTATCGGGTCGCCAGGCGGGGGTTCGAGGTCCTGGACGTCATGCGGCTGGAGGTGGACGCGGCCGCCGCGCTCGACCTGGCCAGGAAGTTCGGAGACACCGAGTTGGAGACTCGTGCCCTTGCCGAGCGCAGCCTGGCGCTCGTGTCGCAGGGGCGCACGGCCGAAGGGCTCACCCTCCTGGAGGAGGCCACCACCGCTGTGACTGCCGGCGCGGTGCGCACCTTCGGCACGTGGGGGATGACCTGCTGCGCGCTGGTCACCACCCGCTACCGACTCGGTGAGCTGGATCGGCTGATCGAGCTCGTCGACCGGCTGCAGCAGATGGCGAACGAGCACTTCCACGGCCTCCAGCAGCCGATTCTCACGGCTCACTGCCGGGAGACGCTGGGCGGCTTGCTGGCGGTGGCCGGCCGCTGGGAGGAGGCCGAGACGGAGCTGCGGCGGGCCATCGAGGCCACGGCGTGTGCCGGCCATCGCGCCGCGGCCGCCGCACACCTGGCGCTGCTCCGTGTGCACCAGGGGCGGTTGGACGAGGCCGCCGAGCTGCTGCACGGCCAGGAGGATCGTCCCGAGGTCGCGGCCGCGCTGGCGCGGATCCAGGACGCGCGCGACGAACTCGAGCTCGCCGCCTCGACGCTGCGCCAGACGCTCCTCGACCATGAGGGCAACCTCCTGCTGTCCGCGCCTCTGCTGGGCCACCTCGTGGACGTGGAGCGCCGGCGCGGCGACATCGAAGCGGCTGACCGTGCGGCGGTGAGGCTGGAGTCCATCGCCAGGGCGTTGGACTCACCCGAGGTCGCCGCCACGGCGCTCCTCGGGCGCGGGCGCGTCTGCCAGGCTCGCGGTGAGGATGGCGGGCCCGCGCTGCTCGCCGCGCTCCACGAGCTCCAGGGACTGGAGCGTCCGCACCTGCGGGCCGAGGTCCACCTGGCGCTCGCCGAGGTCAGGTCGGTTGATCCGGAGGCGGCAACCGCGGACGCGCGCGAGGCCCTGGCGCTCTTCACGGGGCTGGGCGCGCGACGGGACGCCGATCGGGCCGCTGCGGTGCTGCGCTCGTTGGGCGTCACCGCCCGCACCGACGCGGGCGAGGACAGCCGGCTCTGACCTGGATGCGTGAACGAGGTCGCCCCGCAGCGTTGTAGCGATGGGCAGGGGCGCCTTCCAGCCGGCCCCGACCCACCACCGGGTCTCATCCATCCCTCCCGCGCGAGAACCATCTATGAAGGTTCCACGCTCCGACACCCGCACGACCCCGCCGCGGCCCGCGCGCCGGCGCCGCTGTTCAACGACGCCAGGACCGGGTTCAGTTCACATCGCGCATCGCATCGCCTTGCGCGCGCGGTCGAGACACCACCAGCACAGCGCGGTCTCCGGCATCATCAACCGCGGCCGGCGGCGCTCACAGAACGCACATACGTAGTCCGCCAGCGGTGCGTCGGGCGGCTCGTCGCCGGGGTCGCGCGCGAGGAAGCCGGGCTCACGCTCTTCATGGTCGTCCAGTGACGAGAACGCATTCTCGGCGCAGGTGGCGCACAACGATCGCCCGTCCGGCCCCTGAACGACGGGGACGCTGAGCCGGCTGGCCAGCTCGCCACAGCCGAGGCACCACCTGGCGAGCCCCTCGAAAGGCTCGCCGTGATGCTCGACAAAGGTGAGCGCGAGGAAAGCCGTGGCGTCTCCCACGATCGCCGGGTACATCGCCTCGTAGCCGGTGCGTTCGGCGATCCAGGCAGCGAGGTCGAACGCGGCATCGGAGTCCAACGTCCACGCTCGGCCTTCGAGCAGCTCGCCGAGCTGTGGCACCTGGCCCATCGCGACCCTGAGCTCATCGGTGCCAGCTTTCGCGATGCTCGGGTTCTCGAAGCCCCACAGCCACTCCGCCACCGCGGGCACGTGCGTCGCCACGAGTTGCGCGCGGGCGACGCTCGCGGGCTCGCCGGCCCAGAGGATCTCGAAACACGGCACGCTGAGATCAACCCGGTAAGACTCCCCCTCGATGAGCTGATGGGGCCGATGCACACGCGCGAAGAGCCGCGCCCGGCGAAGAATGAGCCGTGGCAGGTCGGCGGCGACGAAGTTGACATTCATGGAGAGACGAGGCTCCGGTGCTGGTTTTCGGTTGGACGGCAGCATAGGCGTCCGGCGCCTGACCGGCTGCCAGGTCGCCGCTGGCCGCGCGCCGGGTGTTCCCGTGGCTGCCGGCGCCGTTCGCGACCCGCCAGCCGAGGTCGCGGGGCGCAGCAGCCGCGCCGCAAGAGCGCGCGTCAGCACCGCCGGCACCTGGAACCCCTCCGCCGCACCGCCTCGACGCTCACGAGTTGGCGGCAGGCGGCGCGAAGTGCTCGGGGGCTGGAAACGCAGCGACCCCGACGAGCCGCCTCTTCAACACCGTGACCCGGCCTTGCGGCCCGGTCCCGATGCCTCAGCGCGTACTCCTCGGGGCCGACCCCAACGTTAGTCGACGGCGGCCCAACGCGCAACATCGATCTTCGTGGGGTCGCCTGGCTACGCAAGACGGCCAGGCGTGGGCATGCTCGGCAGCCAACCGGTGCTCGTCAGCCATCGCCACCAGATGGCGGCGGCCTACGGTGCTCGGACTGGAGGGCTCGTGCTGACCGCCCGGAGGCTCAGCCGCTCATCCGACCCCTCCGGACCCTGACTCTCAGCGGGTCGGGACGGAGCCGCAGCTCAGGTTGAGGCCGGCCGCCGTCATGGCGCCGGCGCGATCCGAAGCGAGGAACGCGGCCACGTGGCCGACATCAGCGAGCGTGGTGAGCCGATCCAGCATCGTCCTGCTCTTGAGCCAGCCGACGAAGTCCTCGGCTGACATCGGGTGCGCGGCGCCATAGGTGGGCGCCGGATCGCCGGTGTCGTGAAAGGCCTCGGGGATGCCAGTCGTCTGCAGCCACAGCACCCGGATGCCGAGCGGACCGAGCTCGGCGGCCCACTGCCGGCAGAGGCTCTCGATCGCGTCGAAGGCGACGCCCGTGCCGCCCACCTGGGGGATGGCGAGACGCGCGGTCGTGGCGACGATCGACAAGATCACCCCCGGCCCGTCGCTCGATCATCTGGCGCGCGACCGCCGACGTGATCAGGAACTGTGAACGGATCGCGGTGACGATCGGGCGGGCGAAGTCCTCGTACCCCATCTCCAGCAGTGGGGTCCCGTGCACGTCGCCGTGGCCGATCGCGGTGAAGGAGATGTCGATGCCGCCCGCCCGAGCGGCCACGCCGGCTACGTGTTCTTCGACCGCGCGCTCGTCCAGCACATCCACCCGGGCCGTTTCGGCCGCACCCCCGGCGCCGGCGATCTGGGCGGCCACCCTGTCCAGCGATGGCTGGCTGCGGCCGGCCAGGAACACGCGGGCTCCCTCGCCGGCGAAGGCGCGCGCCACTGCGCCGCCGATGGTGCCGCCGGCGCCGTAGATGACCGCGTTCTTGTTGTCGAGCAGCATCTCCGTCCCTCGGTGCATTCGCGTTCGCATCCGCGTGGATGCCAGGCGAGGGTCGTGTTCCCGGGGGATCGCCTTCAGGCGCCCGCCCGCATCGCCTCGCCGGTAGCCGCGCAGCGTACGCCGGCACAGGGCATCCCGAAGGTCACCGCAGCGGGTCACACCTGGAATGCCGGCGCGGCGGCGCGGGTATGGGAGACTAGCCTCCTCCGGGGGCAGTCGCGGGCTCCGACCATCGGTCGAGAGTCCTCGTGGGCAAGGGAAGGGTATGGGCGTGGGAATCGAGTTCCTGATCCTGGGTCCCCTGGACGTTCGGGTCGACGCCCAGCGGGTGTCCGTGGGCGGCCCGAAGCAGCGGGCCCTGCTGAGCCTCCTGCTGCTGTCGGCCAACCACGTGGTCTCGGTGCACCAGCTCATCGACAACCTGTGGGACGACGACCCGCCCGCGACCGCGACCGCTCAGGTGCACCGGCGCGTGTCGGAGCTGCGCCGCCTGCTCCGCGACGCGCCGGGCGCCGGCCCGGACGAGCTGATCGTCACGCGCCCGCCGGGCTACGCGATGCTGCTCCGGCCCGAGCAGCTCGACCTCTTCCGGTTCCAGGAGGCCGCGGCCCTCGCCCGCGAGGCCGCCGGCCGCGGCGAGCCGGAGTTGGCCGCCGGCACGCTCCGCTCCGCCCTGGCGCTGTGGCGCGGTGACGCCCTCGGCGACGTCGACGTCCCGGCGGTCAGAGCCGAGGCGGTCCGCCTGGAGAACCTCCGGCTGGCGGCGCTGGAGGCACGCATCGACGCCGACCTGGCCCTCGGCCGCCAGGTCGAGGCCGCGGCGGACCTCGAGGCGCTGGTCGCTGGACACCCGTACCGCGAGCGCTTCCGCGTCCAGCTCGTGGTCGCCCTCTGGCGGCTGGGCCGCCGGGCCGAGGCCCTCGATGTCCAGGCGGACACGCGGCGCGTCCTCGGCGAGCTCGGCCTGGACCCGGGCCCCGTCCTCGACGAGCTGGAGGAGGCCCCGCCGCCCGCGCTGCCCCCAGGTCCCTTCTTCGGCGGTCCCGACACCGGCCGGCCGCACGTGGTCCCCCGCCAGCTCCCTCCCGACATCGGCGATTTCGTCGGCCGCGAGCGGCAGGCGGAGGGCCTGGTCGCGCTGCTGCGAGGCGACGGCGAGGAGGCGCGGTCCGGCCGGGCGCCCGTGGCCGTGATCGCCGGACCCTCGGGCATCGGCAAGACCACCCTCGCCGTGCGCGTCGGTCACCAGCTGGCCGAGCACTTCCCCGACGGCCAGCTGTACGCTCAGCTCCGCGGCAGGGGAAACCGGCCCGCCGACCCCGGCGAGGTGCTGGGCAGCTTCCTGCGCGCGCTGGGGGTGGACGGCCAGCTCGTCCCCGGCGACGTGGACGAGCGCGCCGCGCGCTTTCGGACCCTGCTCGCCGGCCGCCGCGTCCTGGTAGCCCATGCTCGGCGACCTGCCCGGCGCCCGCCATCTCGAGCTGGGCCCGTTCACCTCGACGGAGGCCGTCTCGCTGCTCGCCTCCGTCGCCGGCAAGGGGAGGGTGCTGGCGGAGTGGAGCGCGGCCCGCGAGGTGGTGCGGTCCTGTGGCAACCTGCCGCTGGCGATCCGCATCGCGGGCGCGCGTCTCGCCACGCGCCCGGCCTGGCCGGTGCGCACCATGGCCGAGCTCCTGGAGGACGCGCAGAGCCGGCTGGACGTGCTCCAGTACGGTGAGCTGGCCCTGCGGACCACGTTCGAGGTCAGCTATCACGCCCTGTCGGATCGGCCCCAGGACGGGCTCCCGCCTGGCCGCGTGTTCCGCCTGCTCGGGTTCCTCGACAGCCACGACGTGGACCGGGCCGCGGCGGCCGCGGCCCTGGGCGAGCCGGCGAGCCGCGTCGAACGGGCGCTGGAGCTGCTCGTCGACGCCCGGCTGCTGGACTCGCCCCGCCACGGCCGCTACCGCTACCACGACCTGATGCGCATCTTCGCCAGCGACCTGGCCAGCCAGGAGGACGCGCCGGGCGACCTCCACGCGGTGCTGGACCGCGCCGTGCGCTGGTACCTGGCGGTCCTCCAGCACGTCAACGCCCAGCTCCGCCCCGGCCGGCTGGTGCCCTACGGCGACCCCTGGCCGGGCCTGATCGGGCTGACGCTGGAAAGCTACGGGGAGGTCGCCGCGTGGCTGAACACGGAGCGGCGCAACATGGTCGCCCTGGCGTGCCAGGCGGCCTCCAGCCGGGCCATTCCCGCCATCCACACCGCGTGCCTGGTCGCCCATCTCAGCGGCCACCTGGAGGTCCGCGGACACTGGAGCGACTGGGAGCGCATCGCGTGCGCCGCGCTGGCGGCGGCCGGCGAGCAGGGCGACCGCCACGCGGCCGCGCTGGCCCGGCACGAGCTCGCCCTGCTCGCCTGCCACCGGGACCGCGCCGGCGAGGCCCGGGCGATGCTGTGCTCCTGCCTCGAGGCATATCGCGAGGCCCGAGATGGCCTCAGCGAGGTGCGCTGCCTCAGCCACCTGGGCGTGCTGGCCCTCATCGCCCGCGACCATGCGGACGCGGCCGGGATCTTCCGCCAGGCCCTGGAGCTCTGCCGCGCGCTGGGCATCCGCCGGGGTGAGTCGGGCCTGCTCCACAACCTGGGCGTGGCGGTTCAGCACCAGGGCCACTGGCGCGACGCGATCGCGTCCTACGAGGCGAGCCTGGCCATCCATCGCGAGACGGGCAACCAGCACGGCGAGGCGACCACCCTGACCAGCCTCGGCGCCGCCCATCGCGAGCTGGGCGACGCGGGCCGCGCCGTGGTCTGCCTGGAGGAAGCGCTGCGGATCTGCCAGGCCTGCGGCAACGTCCGCTGGCAGGCGGCGGCCAAGATCGAGCTCGCGGCGCTGCACCGTGCGGCCGGCCGCGGGCGCGAGGCGGCGGTCCACACGCACGAGGCCGTCCGCCTGCTCCGGCCGGTCGGCAACGACTACGCCACCGCGACGGCGCTGCGCGAGATGGCGACGTCGCTCGACCACCTGGGCAGGCACCTGCAGGCGCGCGCCTGCGGTCTGGAGGCGCTGGCCATCCTGGAGAGCCTGGATGCGCCCGAGGCCGCCACGCTGCGCCGCTGGCTGTACCGGGACGACGCCGCCCGCCTGTCGCTCGACTGAGGCCGGCCGGGCCGCGCTCAGGCGGGGATCAGCGTCACCGGCAGGGAGCGATACCCGGTCAGCATGTTCGACCGCAGCCGCTCGGGCCGGCCCGCCAGCTCGACCGAGCGCGTCCGGGCCAGCAGCGCGCCGAAGAGGACGCGCAGCTCCATCCTGGCGAGGGCCGCGCCCAGGCAGAAGTGCTCGCCCACGCCCAGCGCCAGGTGCCGGTTGGGCGACCGGGCCACGTCGAACCGGTGCGGCCGGTCGAACGCCGCCTCGTCCCGGTTCACCGAGATGTTCCAGATGACGACGTCCTGGCCGGGCCGGATCGCCTGGCCGGCCACCTCGACCGGATGCCGGGCGCTGCGCAGGATGTGCGTGGCCGGGCTGGTCCAGCGCAGCACCTCCTCCACCAGCGGCTCCAGCAGCCCGGGGTCCGCCCGCACCTTCGCCATCTCGCCCGGGTGCTCCAGCAGCGCCAGCAGGCCGCCCGCCGCGGCGTGCCGGGTGGTCTCGTTGCCGCCGACGATCAGGTTGTCGCAGTCGAGGAGCACCTCGTGGTCGTCCAGCCGCTCCCCGTCCACCTCGGCGGTGGCGAGCAGGCTCACGATGTCGTCCCCGGGCGCGGCGCGCCGTCTCCGGAGCAGCCCGGCGAAGTAGCCGAGGATCTCGGTGTGGGCACGGCCGGCGGACATCCGCTCGGAGCCCGAGACCCGGTACGTCGGATCGGCCGAACTGAACGCGATCCCGGTCAGCTCGTGGACGCGGTCGCGGTCCGTCCTGGGCACGCCCAGCATCTCGCAGATCACCGATACGGGCACCCGCGCCGCCACCTCGCTCACGAAGTCGCAGCGGCCGGCCGCCAGCGCGCGGTCGAGCAGCCCCTCGACGTCCTGCCGCAGCCGCGCCTCGAGACCGGCCACCGTCCGCGGGCTGAAGTAGCGGTTCAGCACCCGCCGCAGCTCGGTGTGCCGGGGCGGGTCGGTCATGACCAGCATGCGGCCGCTGCCCGGCTCCGGCCGGCCGCGGCCGGGCTTGAGCAGGATGCCGCGGGTGGTGGTGAACGCGTGCGTGTCCCGGTACACCGGCAGCGCGTCGGCGTAGCGCGTCACCGCCCAGAAGCCGGGGCCGTCCGCCGCCGCCTGCCAGAACAGGCCGGGCGTCCGGCGCAGCTCGGCGAACGTGCCATGCACGTCGCCCGACAGGTACAGCCCGGCGTCGGTCAGGTCGAGCCCGCTCGTGGTCATGGCCTCCCCCCGTCCAGTTCCCCGCCGATCAGGCGCAGGAGCTCCGGCTCCGCGCTGCGCAGGAAGAAGTGGTCGCCCGGGAGCTGCCTGACCGCGAAGCGGCCCCCCGCGTGGATCGACCACGCCTCCAGGTCCGCCCGCGCCACGCGGTCGTCGTCGACGCCGCCGACCACCGTCAGCGGCCAGGCGAACGGCGCCTGCGGCGCGTACCGGTAGGTCTCGTACATCCGGACGTCGGCCCGCAGCGCCGGCAGCAGCAGGCTCACCAGCTCGCGCTCCCGCAGCACCTCGTCGGAGAGGCCGCCGCGCGAGCGCAGGCCCTCCAGCATCTCCTCGTCCGGCAGGCCGTGGAGCCGCTGGCGGCGGGGCAGCTGGGGCGCCCGGCAGGCGGACGCGATGAAGTGGACGGGCGCCAGGCCGCGGGCGCGCAGCCGGCGGACCACCTCGAAGGCGACCACCGCCCCCACGCTGTGGCCGAACAGCGCGAACGGCCGGTCGAGCAGCGGCACCATCGCCTCGGCGACGTGGCCGGCGAGCTCGTCCACCCGCTGCAGCGCCGGCTCCGCGAGCCGGCGCTCGCGCCCGGGCGGCAGCACGGCCCAGACCTCGACGTCCGCCGGCAGCCCGGCCGGCCAGTCGCGGAAGACCCGGGCCCCGCCGCCCGCGAAGGGCAGGCAGAACAGGCGGACGCGGCAGTCCACCCGCGACGCCTGCGCCACCAGCCAGCCGGTCACGCGTCCTCCAGGTGCCGGAGCGCGGGGTTGAAGAGCTGGACCAGGCAGAAGAGCGCCAGCGCCACGCCCATGCCGGCCATCACCAGGCCCGGGTTCAGCGCCCCGCCCAGCAGGCCGGCCACGATCAGCCCCAGCGGGCCGGTGCCCTGGGCCAGCACCCGTCGCACCGAGAAGACGCGGCCCTGCATCTCGCGCGGCGTCTTCGTCTGCCAGATGGTCTGGGAGTGCGCGTTCAGGACCGGGATCATCAGGCTGAAGGTCAGCGCCATGGCCGCCGTGAGGGCGAGCCACGGTGACAGCCCGTAGATGGTCTGCGCCGTGCCCGAGATCGCCATCGGGACCAGGACGCCGTAGATGCGCCGGCGCTTCAGCCCGCCCCACGCGCTCACGAGCACGCCGCCCGTCACGCCGCCGACGCTCAGCGCGGTGGTCAGGAACGCCAGCGCGGCCTGGAACGTGAACCCCCGCGCGCTCGAGTCCGCCGCCAGGTTGAACCTGACGATCAGCGGCAGCAGCACGATGCGGGCCGACGAGATGAAGTTGGCCAGCGTGAAGGCGGCCAGCAGCCACAGCAGCGCCCGCCGCCGCCAGATGAACGTCAGGCCGGCCAGCATGTCGGCGCGGAAGCTGGGCGCCGGCCGGCCGGAGGCCCCCAGGTCCGTCCGCCGCGGCGAGGGGATGGCCAGCGCCAGCAGCACGGACGCCATGACAAGGAAGGTCAGCGCGTCGACGCCGATCGCCAGCGCCGCTCCGTCGTGCACCCGCCGCAGCGCCGCGCCGGCCGGCCCGCCGACCAGGCCCCGGGCGGCCAGCGCGGGCAGCGAGATGAGGAGGGCCGCGATGCCCGGCGAGACGATGTTGGAGATCGACCAGACCATCTGCATCATGCCGTTGGCCCGGCCCAGCCGCGGAGCGGGCACGAGCATCCGGTAGGACGCGTCGAACGCCGAGCCGTGGAACGAGGCGCACATCGCGAGGAGCGCCGCCAGGACGACCATCGACCAGGGCTGGAGGTGGCCGGTCGCGATCGCCGCGGCCAGGACCAGGCAGGCGGCGCCGGAGCCGAAGTTGGCGGCGATCATCGTGCGGCGGCGGTCGTGGCGGTCGACCCAGGTGCCGGCGATGGGCGCCACGGCCAGGAGCGGGACGCCGGCGGCCAGGCCGAGCAGGGAGAGCGCGGTCGAGAGCTGCGACTCCTGGCCGGCGCCGGGGTAGAGCGATTGGGTCAGCCAGACGGTCAGCGCGAACGTGGTCAGTGACGAGCCGAGCACCGAGAACGTCTGCGTCGACCAGACGATCAGGAACGTGCGCCAGCCGTGGGCGGGCGTCTCGTCCGCGCGGGCGTCGACCGGCGCCGTTCCGCTCGTCACCGTCAGATCCTCACCCGGTCCAGGGCGCCCAGCCGCGCCAGCGCCTCGGCCAGCGTGGCCTCGGACCGCGCGAAGCAGACCCGGACCAGGCTCCCGCACGACCCGTTCGCGGAGAAGGCGCGCGCCGGCAGCACGGCCACACCCGCCGTCTCGATCAGGTGGGTCGTCAGCTCGGCGCCGTCGCCGCGGCCGAGCGCGCTCCCGTCGGCCAGCAGGAAGAACCCGCCCTCGGGCACGGGGCATTCGAAGCCGAGCCGCTCGAGGCCGCGGCACAGCATGTCGCGTCGTTCCTGGTAGCCGGCCCTGAGCCGCCGGTAGTGATCGGCCGGCAGCGACAGCGCCCGCACGCCGGCGGCCTGGAGCGGCGCCGGCGCGCCCCCGGTGACGAAGTCGTGGACCGTCTGGATCGCGCGCGTCAGCAGGGGCGGCGCGACGACGAAGCCGATGCGCCAGCCGGTCACGCCGTACGTCTTGGCCATGCCGCCGACCACCACCGTCCGCTCGCGCATGCCGGGCAGCGACGCCGGGGACACGTGGGCGCGGCCGTCGAACACGATGTGCTCGTAGATCTCGTCGCTGACGCACAGCGCGTCCCACCGGCGGCAGAGGTCCGCGACCAGGTCCAGCTCGGCCCGGTCGAACACCCTGCCGG
>VBJR01000064.1 GCA_005880175.1 Chloroflexota bacterium | reverse complement strand
ATCTCCCCGCGACCTACCGGACGCGTCCAATCTGCCATGCCAACCACCGGAACCTGATGGCACGATGTCCGTCGACCAAGGACACCGACGGAAGCAGCAGACGTCGCGGAATGAGACGGAGAAGCACCATGAAAGAGCAGCAGCACGGACGTGCCGGCGTCACAGTCAAGGTAATCGGTGTTGGCCAAGGCGGCTGCAGTGCCGTCGATCGCATGATCTCGGCGTCCCTTCGAGGTGTCGACCTGGTCGCCGTCGACACCGACCTCCAGGTCCTGGACCGCTGCCAGGCGGGCGCCAAGGTGCTCATCGGTCGAAAGGAGACGCGCGGCCTTGGGGCAGGCGGCGACTGGAACCGTGGACGCGAGGCCGCCCTCGAGGGCCAGAGTCAGATCGCGGAGGCTGTAGAAGGCGCGGCCGTCGTGTTCGTCGTGGCCGGCATGGGCTGCGGCACCGGCACGGGCTCTGCGGGCGTGATCGCCGAGGTCGCCCGCTCCAGCGGCGCCCTGACCGTTGGTGTGGTCACCCGGCCCTTCCGGTTCGAGGGCAGGGTGCGCAACCAGACCGCCGAGGCGGGTCTCAGTCCGCTCCGCGAGAGCGCCGACGCCGTGGTGGTCGTTCTCAACGACCGCCTGAGCCAGGTGGTCGAGCGCCGGACTACGCTCCAGGAGGCATTTCTGATCGTCGCCGATGTCCTCCGCCAGGGCGTCCAGGGCATCACCGACCTCCTCGCCGGGGGCCTCAAGGTGGCCGACCTGCAGATGGTCATGGCCAGGTCCGGCGACGCCGTCCTCGGCATCGGCCACTCGGCCGCCGAGGGCCGTGCCGAGCTGGCCGCCAGGCAGGCCGCGACCTGCCCGCTGTTCGGGGCTTCGATTGGCCACGCAAGGGGCCTCGTCATCAACGTCACCGCTGGACCGGACGCGGGTCCGCGTGAGCGCGACGCGGCGGTGGAGCTCGTCCGGACCGAAGCGGCTCCTGATGCCGCCGTCGTCTCCGGTACCGTCACCGACCCGAGGATGCGTGGCGAGATGAAAGTGACGATCATCGCCACCGGTGTTTCGTCCGGACGGCCGCCGCTCCAAGAGCCGCCGGCGCCCGGGTCGGAGCCGCCAGACCCGTCCGGTGTGCCCGCGCGGCCGCTGCCCCCCTATCCTCCTCCCGCTACCTCGGCGGCGATCGAGAGGACCGGCTGAGGCAGGCTCAGGGATGTAGGGCGAACCGATCGCCATGCCGTGCCACCGGGTCCAGCAGGCTCGCGGCCTCATTCCTTGTCCGTCCATTCGAGGGACGCTTCGTACTCGAGGCTGAGGAGGTCGAAGTCAGCGTCGCCGCGCGTGGGATAGACACCGATGACATCGAGGAGGCCTTCCTCGGCATCAGCCGCCAGACACCGAGCGCAGATCCAGCCCAGATAGAAGGTCGAGGTGGCGGCGGACACCGCCAGTGGCACGGAGTCCTGGCACCCGGGGCAGGTCCTGTGCGGCAGCATCGACGTTGCCGAGGTCACCTCCGTCGTCCTCGGGCCGGGTCGTAGAGGTTGGGCATGCCGTGCCGCACGGTGCCGCGATGCGCAGTCCGATCGAGCTGGGCCAACTTTTCATTCGCGGCGGCGACGCTGACGCGCAGTCCGTCGAGCTCGCCGAGCCAGTGCTGGGCCTCGGCCTCGGCGATGCGGTCGATGAGGTTGTCTCGGATCTCGACCAGCCGGTGGCGTTGGCCGGGCTCGGGACGCAGCATCGGGCAGCGGATGCAGGCGTGCTCGTGTTGGCATGCGCTCCCGTAGGGACGCCCGCAGGTGCCGACGGACAGCTTGCGGCGCTGGAAGTGGCCGAGGAACTCCTCCCATTCGGACTCGGTCGGTGTGCGGTACTCCTCGCTGGGCCGGAGGGAGCGGCGACGGGCGAGGAAGGCGCGGTGAGCACCGATCGCCTCGGTGGGATAGACGGCCTTGTAGGCCATGGTGGTGTTGAGGTCGGCGTGGCCGACGATCATCTGGGCGATGTGCGGGGGCAGTCCGTGCAGGATGGCGTCGGTGATGAACATCCGGCGGAAGTCGTGGGCGGTGAGGTCGATCGGCTGCGCGTCCGAAGTCGTCGCCCCGAGCCTGTCGACAGCTTCGGTGAGAAGCCGGGTGACCAGGTTGCGGTTGGCGGGGCGGTGCTCGTTGCCGAGGTAGTGCTGGAACAGCAGAGGCAGGGGAGGCCGCCAGCGCTTCTCCAGGCCGTCGTAGGAGGCGACCAGCGCGATCGTGCCGTCCCTTCCGCGTACGCGCGCGACGATGGCGGCGAGCACATCGGCAAGCTCCGGGCTGATCAGCAGGAGGCGTTCAGCGTCGGTCTTGGACGGCGTGATCTGCAGGAGCGGCACCAGCTCGCCGGTGGACGGCAGGCGGTACTGAACGATGCCGTGATGGGACAGCTCCAGCAGCTCCTCGATGCGGATGCCCGTGTGGCGCAGCACCTCCACGATGGCCCAGGTCCAGAACGCGTCGTCCTCCTCGCGGGTCAGGTCGCGGAGGATCCCGGTCTTCGGGTCGGCGGCCCAGGCCTTGGCGCCTCCTTCAGCCGGCCGCACGATCCGGCGCAGCGTCTGACCGCCAGCAGTGAACAGCTCGCCGTGCGAGACGGTCCGAGCCGCGGCGAGGCGCTCGGCAGCTTCGAGGCGGTGCTGTTCACAGGCGGAGACCAGGGCCGGCAGGATCGGGAGGCGTTCGCGGGTGCGCTGGTCGATGGCGGCCTTGTGCTGGCGGCGGGCTTTGCTGCGGTCGCAGTCGGAAGCGCGGACCGGGCACGGCGCGACCCAGCGGCCCCACCGCGCAGGATCCTCGACTGCCCATGCCGCGAGGTCCAGGTAGAACGCGCGAACCTTGATCAGCACGCCGCGGTATCCACTGCGCGGGACCGCGGTCTCCCGGCGGTTGCCCTGCGGGTCGTGGACCATCTTGACCGTGGTCTGGAGGCGCTGCTTCCATGCTGCGGCGACCTCGGCGGGAAGGCGGAGCGAGTCGATGCCGGGGTGATGGCGCTCCAGGTCGCACCAGAAGCATCCGGCCAGGACGTAGGCGGCGTCGGCGAGGCTGGCGTAGTCGAGGGCCGGCTGACGTTCCCGGAGGTACGCGATCAGCAGATCGCGGATCTCGCGGTTCTGTACTCCCCGCCGGTCGATCAGTTCCTCGACGGTCAACTGCCCGGCGGCGCGACCGAAGACCCGGATAGTGGGCGGCGCATCGAGCGCGAGCCCGCCGGCCTCGCGCAGCACCTCGTAGATCAGCGTGTCCTCGCCTGTGGTGCGGCCGCGTCCACGGACCTCCTGGAGCTGCACGCAGTCCCCGACGGTGATGTCCGCGATGGTGCCGCCCTTGGCGGCCAGGAGCAGCGTGATGCGGTACCGGCACGCGTTCGCCGTGAGCTCTGCGAGGGGTCTGGCCGCCAGCAGCGTGTCCAGCCGGGCGTATCCGTCAGGGTCGCGAATCGCGCGCATCGCCGTGGAGAACTGAGCCGAGCGCCGCTTCAGCAGCCAGCCCAGGTCGGGGCGGATCACGTCGACGCAGTTGAGCACCTGGACGCCGAGGTGAGTGAGGGTCCTGACCTTGGGGTTGGGCCGGCCGTGTGCGGCATGCCAGGCCATCGGGGTGCGCACCCCACTGCGTGCCGGTGATCAGCTCAGCGCCGCTGGCCTTCCATCGCTGCTGCCACGACTCGCCCGGCTGGTCCGCCAGCCAGCTCAACATGGTCTTGACGCCGCTCCGCCGCACCTTCCGCTGCTCAGGGTTCTCCGTGTGATAGCCGGCCGCTTCCAGGGTCGCCACCACCTGCTCGGCATCCAGCCGCGACATGGGCCAGGACGCCTCCGACGGACGCGGTGGGAACCTGGCGCGCAGCTCCGCCTGTCCGAGCGTGTCGCGGATGATCGGCGCACGGTGGAGCCCTCCATGCGCGACGAGCTGACGGCGCACCTTCTCCATCGGTCCGGTGGCTGGCGAGCTGGCGCTGCTCATGACGGCTCCCAGCCGAACAGCACCGACAGGGTCTCGGCCCGGTACCCAGGCGCGGGTGGTTCCGCCGGCGTGCTGGCGGTACTCGCAAGGCGCGCGTGGTGAGCGCGCACCGACTCGATCACCTCGTCACACGTGGGCGTCAGGTAGCGCTGCGTGCTCGAAAGGCGTGCATGGCCGAGCACCCACTGCACGTCGACCAGCGGCATTTGCGGATCGCGGGCCATCCGATGCGCTGCCGTATGCCGGAGGTCATGCGGTGTCCAGTTCGAGCCCAGCAGCCCGTTGACGCGCTCGAACATCCGGAACGCCGCGTGGTAGGTCAGCGGTCGATGCGGTCGGCGCAGGGTCCACCACACGGGGTCGCCCCGCCCGTGCGGCACTCCCCGCCGCACCTCGGCCTGGTAAAGGCGGAGCCACACGAACGCGTCCGGCGAGGCGGGAACCTGCTGGACCGCGCGCGTCCCTTTCCGCACCACGGTGATCAGCTGCTGACCGGGGTCCACGTCCGCGCAGCGGATGCCCAGCAGCTCGGCGGCCCGCACCCCGGACGAGACCCAGAACGCCACCAGTGCGCGATCGCGGTGGGAGGCCAGCTGTGCGAACAGCCGGTTGAACCACTCGTCGGGGATGCAGCGCGGGAGCCGTTCGGCGACCCTGGGCCGGTACACCCCCACCCGGTCCTGCACGAATGGCCGCATCGGATTGCCGTGCGCGTTCGCCCGACCCCCGGACGTGCGGCGCTGCGGGAACGGGTTGACGTCCGGCCCCAGCCTCGTCTCCATGTGCAGGTCGTAGAAACGGCGCAGCACCGTCTCCGCTCGTGCTCGCGTCGCGGGTGCGTACGTCGGTCCTGGCGAGGGCCGGCCGGTCACCGCGTTCACCGTGCCGGCCGCCACATGCCGGGGACCCCGCATCGGCTTGTCGACCGACGCCAGCCAGCAGCTGAAGTCCCGTGCCTCGGTCCGCTTCGCTCGATCCCAGGCAACGTCGATCGCCCAGAGGAATCGGAACCAGCGCAGGAGATCGAGAGCGTATCCGCGCAGCGTCGCCGCTGAACGGCCAGCGGCCTGAAGATCGCGAAGGTACACCGCGACGGCGTTGACACGGACGCCCGCAGGATCGAGCAACTCCCAAGGCTCCCACTCATCGGAGCCCGGGCGAACGCAGCCAACCTGCGGGACCTGCAGCGACGCAAGGTCCCGCGAGGCCAATGAGATCGAACCATCCACGACCCCGAGCTACGACCAGGGGGCGGCTTCGGGAACTCGGGTAGTTCAGTCCACAGTGAGTTGTGACCCGCGATGACGTAGAAGCCCGATGCGGCGGTGATGATCTCGCCCTTGTGCGCCTTGACGGCGATCTGGCGCCTTCCATCCAACGCCGGGTAGACGACCGCGAGGACCTTGGGGCTGATCAAGGTGGCGTCGTCGATGAACAGGCAGCGACCCGCGACCATAGCCGTGACCAGCGGCCCGTACACGAATTCGTACTTGCCGTCGTCGGCCTGGGTGTACTCGCCGATGAAGTCGGCAACCGTGGTGTCGCCGTCCCCTGCGACCGTGATCAGGTCGGGGAACGCCGCCTCGACCAGCGAGGTCTTGCCGGTACCGGGCGGTCCGTACAGGAGAGCGGGGATGCCGGCTTCGCGCAGGCGTCGCAGGGCCGCGACGTCGGGCAGATCGGCAAGGAACCGCGGGTGGTAGGTCTGGCCGTTCGGACGCCGAACGGGCCCGCGCACGGGGGCGGCTCCCCCCGGTGCCGATGACGAGCCGGTAGAGCCGGGGATGCGGCCCAGTGACGCGGACCGCGGAGTTGCTGGCGAGCCGCTGGGCGTGGCAGCCGAGGCGGTGCTGTCAGTAGCCCGGTAACGATTTGGGCGGGTGCCGCTGTGCGCTGCATCGCCCTGATCGACCAACGTCTTGAGTGCATTGCCAATCGCACCCGTGGACCGGCCTCCCAATGCGCGAGCGATCTCGGCGGGAGTGTGGTCCCTGTCGCGGTGTTCGCGCAGGTAGGTCGCCACCTGCCTGCGCAGCTCGCCCGGGCCCAGTCTGGCGGCCGGTGTCGTTGCCATGTGCTCGATGGACGCTCTTCTCGGCCGTCGAAGTCAAGCGCTACGGCGAGGTCTTTGAGATGTGCATGTAGCCGCGTACCTGTGACTTTGAGCGATAGTTGGCACTTTGGGGAGATAGTTGTCACCAGTGCGCCTCGATGGGTTGGTTCCGAGTCGAGCGAGGGTAGCGGCAGCCGCCGGTGACGGAGCCTCGGAAGCAGATGTTGGGCGACGTGCTGGGGGCCGGAGCGGACGCAACGCGCTACCGGCTGCAGGACGGGCTTGATGTCCGTTCGCTTGACGAGCGCCATTTGGACGGCGGCCCGCAGCCCTCCGAGCAGTAGCCTCCGGCCAGAAACTGCTGTGCCCATGGATGTACAAGAGGCGCCGCTCCGAGGAGCGGCTGCAGCAGTTGGCTCGCGACCTCGGAGTCGGGAGTGGCGGTGACGTGGTCCGCCAGAGCGAGCAGATGCCCATAGGTGGCTGAGTTCAGTGGTGGCCGGTCGTAGAGCCCGATCTCGCGCACGGTCCGACCGCTTCGGCGGATGGCTTCGATCTCGCCGCGCTGGTGCCGTACGTGCCGGTCGATGAGGCGCTCGCACGCAGGGGTTTGGGCGAGGTCACGGCCTGCTGGCCACGATCACGTACTATCTTGCGCGGAATGCGCGGCCTCCTCGACGACGACCTGCTCAGTGGAGCATCTGAAGTCACAATACTGCTCCGGCCGGAACGCTACGTCCGACCGGTCGCGGCTCACGATATGCCTGGCCTACTCACCGAGATCCAGCGGCTTTGTCAAGTATGGGGAGGGCCCGCCCAGCCTGTAGTGCCCGTCGAGTTCGGTCAGATACCGGCTCCGTACGCCCGTCTACTTCCAACCGAGCAGATCGATTTCGTCGGTGGCCTTCAACATATTGGCGTCACGTTGCCGCAGCGCGTCGAGTTGAGGCCACCCGCAGACTATCCAACGATCATAGTCTTGTCGGCTGAACCAGTCGAACGGTGGCGCACAGTGCAAGTCGCTGAGCTCGCACCGGACGACCCTTGGCGTCCCATCTATGCCGCAACTCTCGGCACATTGCCAGAAGAGCCTGACCCGAGCCTTCTTGAATTCATTGGTGCCCGTAAAGACGTGCGCTTCGACGAGGTCATTCCCATTGAACGGCTGCAGGTAGTGGGGTCGCTGGACGACCTCATCGATCGGCTCACCGATCGTGTGCACATTCATCCCCGCCAGCTGAGCTCCATGTTCATGGCTGTTGGGCTCGCTCCAGACGCCAGCTACATCGCCACCAATGAAATCCTACCGCAGCCATGGGCGGCCCGGCGGGCTGCCGGCCCCAACATCATCGTAGCGATCGCCGACGGATCGGCAGAGGACGTCGCATTGCTGTGGAACATGCGCGTGGCCCATGGAGACCAGCGAGTCCTTCCCATCGGCCTCCCTCTCGCGGACATAACACGTGACTCGCTCCGTGAACTGCAGCAGCCCGGCAGGGCCACAATGTTCGGCATCAGCGGCGGCAGGTGCTACCTCACCAGTGCATCCATGGACTTCGCAGACGTGGAGGCGCTCGCCACAATCGCGCCAACGGTTGTACCTGTCCGCTATGAGGAGTTGCTGACATTCGGACCAGCGCCTGGGCGGCCCCGCAGCGAGGTTGCGCTGTGGACCGATGGCCGAGCGCGACTCGCCCCCTTCACCGATGCCGATCGCGACATCCTGCGCGGCACACGGGGACTTCGCCGACCCGACCTTGTCTTGGACGTGTACGTAAAGGGCCACCCCCTGCCGGCCGACGGCATGATGCGAGGTCACAGGTTCGGTCCGCGCTTCCAAGCGGGCGCCGCGCAGATCCCTGTTTCCGAACTACGCCGGGAGGGCACGGTTGAGGTGCATTGGCCACCCTCGTGGACATGCCTGGCGGCTGCAGCGCAGAGCCGCAGACTGATGGTTACCGCCTCGGACCCCGGCCGCGCCGCTGCCTCACTTCTTCGGTCGCTTGGCGGCGTTGGGGCCGTCCATTGGCTGCAGCATAGACCGCTCATTGACTTGCTGTACCGACTCGCGGAACGAAGCGGCATGTCATGGTGGAAACAACGATGGGCGCACGCTCACCGGCGCCTCGTCGAGGCCGGAGCCGAACCGGCGATGTTGGAGAGCTTAGCGCAGTCGGCCGGGCGAGACGAGCCGGTGGTGGCACCGGCCGGCGAAGGGCGAGACCTGCCGTTCGGCGATTTCCGCAAGGCGCTGGGGAACGAAGCGGCAGCGCGACGATGGGTTGGTTGGGCTGAACGCCGACACCTGCTCGTAAGGGGTGTTCGCGTTACCTGCCCACACTGCGGATGCCCCTCATGGCTCCCGATGGCGTCGCTTCCGCCACCCGTAGCATGCGTCGGCTGCGGCCGTGTGATTCGGGAACCCTACGGCCCTCGCGACTTGAAGTTCACCTATCGGATTGGTGAACCGCTGCGACGCGTGCTTGAGACAGATAGCCTCGGCCACATCCTCGCGTTGCATTGGCTCTTCCAGTTGTTCGATGAACGCGGACTGGTCGGAGCATACCCAGGCGTGACCGTAACGGATGCCAGCGGCTCAACCGTCGGCGAAGCCGACGTACTCCTCCTGTTCACTGACGGTAGCCTCGTACCAGCCGAGGTAAAGCGAAACTTCCCAGGGACACAAGGACGCACCATTGAGCTAATGGACGCGCTTTCGGACGCTCTCGGCGCACCTTATGATTTACTCGCCGTCACAAGGCCAGCCCGAGACTGTGCCGCTCTGGACACGGTTGGCCGACGCCTTCCTAATCGCCCCCGGTTGCTGCTCACCGATGACCAGCTGCATGAGGGCTTCGTAACCTGGGCTCTCGGTGCAGATCCATTTGCATGGAACCCCCGCACAGCCGAGCAGGACGCCGACCGAGAACGGGCATTCGCTCGAACGCTGGCTGAGCGAGACCCCGACGCCGCCCGCGACTTCGTCAGCGCATCCCTGCTTGACCGCGAACTGGACTGAGGAATTGTGAATGCCCGCCGCCGGCATGCGAGTCGTGCAGCTCTTGGTGTTGGCCGGCTGTCAAGTCCAAGCACGTCGCGCAGTCGGTGTCAGTGCATGGACGCCGCTACGCCATGCGGCGCACGCCTCGCCGAGCTGGCCGACCTTGCGACGGACTGCATCACCGCGAGGACGTGTTCAAGCCGGCTCGATCTTGAACCCGAGGGGCACGTCGGCGTGGAGGTCGATCCTGTGCGTGGCATCGGTCCACCCAGCGTAGTCCCGGCGCTGTCCTGCCAGTATGGACCCGTGCGGATGATGTGGGTCTGTGCGGGCGATGCCGTCCGCGGCGACCCGGATCGTCGCGGGGCGCCCTCCAGGACCACGCTGCCGTGGTGAGCACGGGGCGGCGGGGCCAGGCACGGCGTCGCCGATCAGCCGGGCACGACCGCCCTCCGGCTCTGAACACGGACCTCGGCCAGGCTGTGGAAACGCAAGCCTTCTTCCGGCGACCGCCCGCTCCGCCGCCTGGCCGACATGGCCGCCGCTTGAGCGGGATGGCTGAGACGCTGGCGATGACCCGCGGGCCGGACTCCGCAGCCGGCGCCGGGGGAGGGTACTGGGCGTCGTGGCGTCGCTGGCGTGTCTACTGAATGACCTGAACCGCACAGACCGCCCGCCGGCTGGTCCTCGACTGCGACTGCGACTAAGTCAAGGGTACTGGCACGCGATCCCCGGCCCACCGCTCGGTCCCGTACGGGAGGGTCTTTCGATGCCGCAGAGTTCAGGATCGTTTACGGCCTGCAGCTTCGCTTCTCCTCGCTTCGACGCCGGGATCTCGCCCGACGCCGGAGGTTGACTACCGGGCTCCTCTGGCGGCTTGCCCGGGTGCGACTCTCACCCACTGGTCGATTGGACCTTCGCTGGGCACGCCAGTATGTAACCCCGATTCCATGATCCTGTCAATGGCCACGACGTTCTACTGGTGGGCGGACGCCTGCGTTCCCGGTCCGCGGACAGCAGAAATCCGGGTGGGCGGACAGACGTCCCTCAGGTGACCGGGCTGTTCTGGTCGGCGCCTCCTTCTTTCTTCATCCCTGTCGCCGGGGCTGTGGTCAGTGTGGACAACCCCGTGGCGTTGTCCAAGGGCTGTGGTCAGGCCGGCTGGCACCGGGCAGTGAGCTGAGGATCATCGTGGCGCCGGGCTGTCCACAGCCCGGCACTGTCCA
>VBJR01000063.1 GCA_005880175.1 Chloroflexota bacterium | reverse complement strand
CGCGGCCGGACCTGCTGCCCGACGAGCCGGGCGGCTACCAGGGCTTCAAGGGCCTGTTCGGCGCGGCCCACACCAACCCGGTGATCAGCCCCAACGGACCGGTGCTCGACCTCAACGGCAACGCGATCGCCGACAGCACCGGCAACCCCGGCTTCCCCGGCTTCGACTCGATGTCCGCGGCCGTGTCGCTGGGCTACGTCGCCCAGATGCAGGAGCACGGCGTGCCGGTGACGTACGCGTACATCTCCGACGCCCATGACAACCACCAGGCGGGGCGCGCGTTCGGGCCCGGCGAGGCCGGCTACGTGGCCCAGCTCAAGGCGTACGACGACGCGTTCGGCAAGTTCTTCGCCCGGCTGGCCAGGGACGGGATCAACCGCGGCAACACGCTGTTCTCGTTCACGGCTGACGAGAACGACCACTTCGTCGGCGGCCAGGGCAGCCCGGCCGGCTGCGACGGCATCCACGTGCCGTGCACGTATTCCAAGATCGGCGAGCTGCAGGCGAGCCTGGACACGCTCTGGGGGCAGGTGCCGCCGTTCTCGACGCCGGGCGGTCCGGCGCAAGCGAGGGTGCAGGTGCACGCCGACTCGGCGCCGACCATCTACGCGGACGGCAACCCCGGCCAGACCGACCCCGGCGTGCGGACCCTGGAGCAGGCGTCCAAGCACATCCAGACGGTCAACCCGATCACCGGGGAGACCGACCACATCACGAACTTCCTGGCCGGCGAGGCCGGCATGCGCAACCTGCACATGCTGACCGGCGACCCGCGCCGCAACCCGACGTTCACGCTGTTCGCGAACCCCGACTACTTCCTGTGCGTGACGAACTTCCCGTGCCAGCCCAGGGGCTCCACGGGAGCGACGGAGAACCCGGCGTTCGCGTGGAACCACGGTGACTTCTCGCCGGACATCAACACGACGTGGCTCGGCCTCGTCGGGCCCGGCGTGCGCCACCTGGGCGTGGACGACGGCGTCTGGTCCGACCACGCCAACCTCCGGCCGACGATCCTGGCCCTGACCGGTCTCAAGGACGACTACCGGCACGAGGGCCGGGTCATCGCCGAGGTGCTGGACCGGGGCGCGCTGCCGAACGGCTTCGGCGACGTCAACGAGTACATCCGGCTGAGCCAGGTGTACGAGCAGGTCAACGCGCCGGTGGGCCAGTTCGGCCGGGCGTCGCTGATCATCTCGACCAACGCGCTGGAGAGCACCAGCGACTCGGTCTTCCAGGCCGACACGAAGACCCTGACCGACCTGGGTACGGCCCGCGACCAGATCGCGAGCCAGATGTCCGCCCAGCTCGACCGGTCGGTGTCGAGGATCCACGGCGGCAGCCACGACTCCGCCACCACGCTCGAGAACCGGGGCCTGGACCTGCTGCAGCAGGCCTGGCTCGCGTCCAGCCAGTAGCGATCCTCTCGGGGCCGGCCCGCGCCGGGCCGGCCCCGAGCCCTACGCCCGGCCCAGCACCCCGGCCACCGCGGCCAGGAAGGCCGGGGTCTCCGCCGGCGGTCCGTCGCCGTAGTTGACGTGCTCCCGCGAGGTCCACTCCGCCAGCACGGTCCCGGATGGCCGCAGCGCCGGCACCGAGCGCTCGAGCACGAGGTAGCGCGGGTCGCCGGGCGCGCCCCCGGCGGGCACGGCGATCGCCGCCAGGTGGGCCTCGGTCAGGCGCTCCGCCGGCGGGAACCGGACCACCGCCACGTCCCAGCCGTCCAGCCCGTGCGCCTCGCCGGCGATCCCGGCCGATGCCAGGCGTTCGCCCTCGGGGAGCCGGGAGCCGGCGTCGTCCCACAGGCGGGCGAGCAGCGCGGCGAGGTCGCCGGAGCGGGCCAGCTCGACCAGGCGCGGGCCGTGCGCCGCGGTCAGCGCGGGCAGGGCCCGGTGGGCGAACTGGTAGTGGTGCGCGCGAGGACCGTTCTCCAGGGAAGGCACCGCCGGAGTATGCCCCGGGTGGCACGGCACGGATTTGTCCACCTGCGCGGGAACCCCCGCCGCCGCCATCCCGGCGCCTCTCCAGACTGGACCTCGAGAGCGTTGGCGACCTGGGTAGGGCGACGATGGCTGAGCGGGCCGAACAAGCACACGACCAGCACGACGAGATTCCGCCGGAGACGTGTCCGGCGCTCGCATCCCTCGTGCTCACCGAACGGCGGTGCTCCTGGCCGATCGGCGACCAGTGGACGGCCCGCGCGGCGGACGGCGGCGTGGTGGACGTCTGGCGCCTGCCGCCGATGGACGCGGCGGCCTGGCTCCGGTGGGCCGAGGCGGCGCCAGAGCTGGTGCGGGTCCGGCACCCCAACCTCGTCCCCGTCCTCGCGACCGGCGAGCGGGACGGCGACACGTGGGTCGTCGCCGAGCCGGACGCCGGCTGCTCGCTGCGCCGCCTCCTCGCCGTCACGACCCTGACCCCCGAGCAGGGGGCGCTGGTCGTCGTCGGGGTCCTGGCCGGCCTCCGGGCGCTCCATCGGGCCGGGCTGACGCACGGCTGCCTCGACGAGCGGACCGTGCACGTCGGAGCGGCGGGCGAGGTCCGCCTGGGCGAGTGGAGCCTGGACCTGGACCGGCCCGACTCCGACCGCCAGGCCGCCGTGGCCCTGTTCGGCCGCCTGCGCCGGAGCGTCCGGCCGCACGCGCACCGGTCGCTCGATGGCGCCGCCACCCTGCTCCGCACGCTGGACGCCTGCCGCGCCGGCGCCGGTGAGGAGGTCGCGCTGCTGGAGCGGGCCGGCACCGCCGCCGCCGCGGTGCTCGAGGGGCGCCGGGCCCGCGCGCGCGCCGTGGCGGGGCTGGCGGCGCTGGTCGGGCGCCTGCGGCGCGACCAGCCGGCGCGGCCGGCCGGCCAGCCGGCGCCGGTCGTGCCGCTCCCGTCGTCGAGGGCGGCGTGGGCCCCGCGGCGCCGCCGCTCGGGATTGATCGGAGCCGCCCTGGCCGCCCTCGCCGTCGCCGGCGCGGCCGCCGCGGTGCCGCTGGTCGCGCCGCACGTGCACCTCCCGCGGGGCCTCCCGGGGCGTCCCGCCGCGCGGGCGAGCGCGCCGGCGACGACGAGCCTCGGGGCGCCGGTCGCGCCGCGCGCGCCGGCCAGCCCGCGGCCGGTGCCGGTGCTCGCGCCCGCCGCGGCCGGCCCCATCACCGGGATCGAGATCCAGCCGCTGGCGGGTGCCTGCCAGCCGAACGCGGCCTGCCCGGTGCAGGTGACCGTGCGGCTCCAGCCCCAGCTGGCCGCCCAGGAGGTCCGCTGGTCGTTCCGCGTGTTCGACCGCTGCACCGGGACGACGGCGGTGCTCCC
This sequence comes from Chloroflexota bacterium, assembly GCA_005880175.1. Next base: position 35,776 of record VBJR01000063.1, on the reverse strand, counting down.
GGGCGGCACCGTCACCGCGCTGGCCGGCTGGGCGTACGTGTACGCCACCGGCGCGCCCGCGCTGGGCGCCGGCCACCCGCTCGCGGTGATCGCGGTCACCGAGAGCCCCGCGGCAGCCGCCTCCCCGGCCGTCCTGGCCGGGGGGACCGGTCCCTGCTGAGGGCCGACGCGGTGCTCACCCCCGGGCGCCGGCGCCCCGGCCGCGATCGGCAGGGGCCCTCGACCGCCCGGGCGATCGACCCGCTCGCGCTCCTGGCGGTGGCGGTCATCGCCGGCCTCGGCGCGCTGAACCTGGTGGCGATCGGCGATCGCGGGCTCGCGGTGCACCAGCTGCTCGCCGTCCTGGCCGGGGTGGGCCTGCTCGTCCTGCTGCTGCGCGTCCGCCCCGCGAGCCTGCCCCTGCTCGGCTGGGCCGTCTACGGGGCCGCCGTGTTCATGCTGCTGGCCGTGCTGGCGAAGGGCCGCGGCGCGTACGGCGCCCAGCGCTGGCTGTCGCTGGGCCCGATCGACCTCCAGCCCTCCGAGCTGGCCAAGCTCGGGGTCCTCCTCCTGCTGGCCGACATCCTGGGGATGGCCGGCGCGGGCTGGCGGCGCGCGAGCCTGGCGATCGCCGCCGCGTCGATACCGATCGCGCTGACGCTGCGCCAGCCCGACCTGAGCACGGCGACCGTGCTGGCGCCGCGGCCGCGCCGCTCGCCGGCCACGTCCTCCGGCCCTACCAGCTCGCCCGCCTGGACGCCTTCCTGTCGGGTCCCTCATCGGCGACCGGTTCCGGCTGGGCGGTCCTCCAGGCGCGGATCGCCGTCGGCTGGGGCGGGCTGTACGGCACCGCCAGGGACCCGCTGCACCTCCTGCTGGCCTCGTACCTGCCGGCGCGGGAGTCCGACCTCGCCTTCGCCAGCCTGGTGGAGCAGTGGGGCCTGGCGGCGGGCGCGCTCGCGGTGGGGGCGGTCGCGCTCCTGCTCTGGCGGCTCGTCAGGGCCAGCCGCCGCGCTCGCACGCGCCAGGGGACGCTGGTGGCGGCGGGGCTGGCCCTGCTGGTCGGCTGCGAGACGGTCATCTCGGTCGGCGGCAACCTGGGCGTGCTGCCGCTGGCCGGCGTCCCGTTCCCCTTCCTCAGCTACGGCGGGACGGTCGCCGCGGTCCACCTGGCCGCCCTGGGCGTCGCGCTGGCCGGCCCGGTCGAGGCGGGCCGGCGCCGGCTCTGGATGCAGCGCTGGGGACGGCGGCCGCAGCCGCGCCTGGTCCGGTTGGGCGCGCTCGCGCTCGCGGGCCTGCTGGCCACGCTCTCCGTGTTCGCCTGGCACCTCCAGCAGGTGAGCGGCGAGCAGCTCCGGCGGACCGGCGAGTACCAGATGTCGCGCTGCGCGCCAGTTCCCGCCCCCCGCGGCATCATCACGGACCGGCACGGGGTGCCGGTCGCGACCGATACGCCGTCGGACCGGGTGCTCGTGGCGCCGGGCGTGCTGCGCGGCCAGCCGAAGATCGCGCAGCAGCTGGCCGCGCTGGCCGGCGTGGCGCCCGCCGTCCTGCGGCGGCTCCTCGACCAGCCGGCGGACGGCCCGATGGCCGAGCTGGGGATCGTGCCGGCCGCGGTGGGCAACCGCATCGAGTTCAGCCACCTGCCGGGCGTGGTGGTGGCCCAGGCGCCCCGCCGCGCGTACCCCTACGGGGCGCTGCTGGGGCCGCTGCTCGGCTACACGGGGCTCGCCAGCGCGGACGACCTCGGTGGGAGGCCGGCGCTCGACCTCAACTCGTACGTCGGCCGGGCCGGGCTGGAGCGCTCCTACGACTCGGTGCTGCGCGGCGTGGACGGCTCGCAGTGCTTCTTCGTGGACCCGGCCGGAGCGACCGTGGCGCCAGCCGGGTACACCCCGCCGGTGCCCGGCAGCGACGTCCGGCTCACGCTCGACCTCGCCCTCCAGCAGGAGGCGGCGAGCGCGCTCGCCGACGCGCTGCGCGGCGTGCCCGGCCAGCCCCGGGGCGACCAGGGCGCGGTGGTGGTGATGGACGCGGCGACTGGCGCCCTCCTGGCGATGGCCAGCCTGCCGGCGTACGACGACAACCTGTTCGGGCCGCCCGGCGACCCGGCGGCGATCGCCAGGGCGGGCGCGGCGCCGGGCAACCCGATGCTCGAGCACGCCACCCAGGTCGCCGTGCCTCCGGGCTCGACGTTCAAGCTGGTCGTCGGCGCGGCGGACACCGTGTTCGACGCGATTCCTCCGGGCCGGGTGATCCCGACCGGCTACACGTTCAGCTACGGGGACCACACGTATCACGGCTGGGGGCCGCTGCCGCCGCAGAACCTGACGCAGGCGATCGGCTGGTCGAACGACGTGTACTTCTACAAGCTCGCGCTGGCCCTGGGTCCGGACCGGGTCCACCAGGTGGGCAGCCAGCTGGGCGCGGGCCAGCCGACCGGCATCGACCTGCCCGGGGAGAGCGCGGGCCTCCTGGGCACGCCCGACTCGGTCGAGCGCGCGGGCGGCACGTGGTATTCGGGGACCACCGTGATCCTCGGCATCGGCCAGGGCGAGGTGCTGGCCACACCGCTCCAGGACGCGCGCTGGACGGCCGCGGTGACCACGGGCCAGCTCGTGACGCCGCACCTGGGCCTCGCGTTCCAGTCGGGCGGCGTCGCCGCCGCGCTGCCGAGTCGGGCCCCGGCGCCGCTGCCGTTCGCCGCCGGGCTGGGGCCTGTGCGGGACGGCATGCGCCTCGCCGCCGACCAGGGCACCGCCACGATCGTCCGCGACGTGCCGATGCCGGCGGGAGCCAAGACCGGCACTGCCGAGGACCCCTCCACCCCGAGCGGCGGGGAGGACGCCTGGTTCACCGCGGTGGTGCCGTTCGACCACCCCCAGGTGGTGGTCACGGCCATGGTGCGGGGCGGCGGGGAGGGCGGGAACACGTCGGGGCCGGTGGTGGACCGCCTGCTCCGCTACTACGCCGCGCACCGGGACGCGATCACGAGCACGGCGCCGTTCGGGCCGCCGCCCCTGCCCTGAACTGGACCGCGCCGTTCAGGCCGCCGCCCTGCGCGGAACCACACCGCGCAGTTCAGGCCGCCGCCCTGCGCGGAACTACACCGTGCAGCTCAGGCCGCCGCCCTGCGCGGAACTACACCGTGCAGTTCACTCTTCTGCCCTACACGGTGTAGTTCGGCGGTGGCGGCGGGCTCCCTGATCAGAAGCCGTTCGTGTACGCGGCGAGCACCTCGGGACGGAGCAGGCAGACGGCCGCCCCCTCGGCCACGCAGGTGAGCGGGCGGGCGGCCAGGCGCACAGGGAAGCCGAACGCGTCCTCCAGCAGGGCCGGGAACCCGCGCAGCAGCGTCCCGCCGCCGAACGCGAGCACGCCCTGGCCCATGACGTCGCTGATGGTCTGCGGGGGCAGGTCCTCGAGGCAGCTGGCCAGCGCCTGGATGATGCCGTCGGTGGTCGGCTGGATCGCCTCCACGACCTCCTCGGTCGCCAGCGTGATCAGGCGCGCCCGGCCGCTCGCCGCGTCGCGCCCCTCGACCACGAGCGACTCCCCCTGCTCGGTCTCGCCCCGGCCGACCCGCAGCTTGATGTTCTCAGCCGTCAGCTCGCCGACCATCAGGCCGTGCTCGCTGCGGAGGTACCGGTAGAGCGCGGTCGTCATCTCGTCGCCGGCCACGCGGCACGACCGGTGCGTCAGGACCCCGCCGTAGCAGAACGCCGTCACCTCCGCCGTCCCGCCCCCGATGTCCACCACGAGGTGGGCGCGCGGCTCCAGCGGGTCCACGGAGGCGCCGATGGCGCCCGCCACCGGCTCGGGGATCAGGGAGACCCGTCCCAGCCCGGCCTCGTCGGCGGCCTCGATGAGGGCGCGGCGCTCGAGCGACGTGGCGCCCACCGGGACGCCGATCACCGCCCGCGGCCGCAGGCGTTCCCAGGGCCGCCGCGCCACGAGGCGCAGGATGGCGACGATGAACGCCCGGGCCGATTCGAGGTCGGTGATCACCCCGTCGTGGAGCGGCCGCACCGTGGCGATCCCGACCGGGGTCCGCCCGATCAGCTCCCGGGCGGCGTGGCCGACCAGGAGCGGCCGGGAGTGGTCCCTGCCCTCGCCGCGGACGACCATGACGGAAGGCTCGTTGAGGACGATCCCCCGGCGCGGATGGCACACCACGGTGTTCGCCGTCCCGAGGTCGATGCCGAAGCCACCACGGAACCAGCCCTTCGCCACGACGTAAGACACGGTAGGAGCGCCTCGCCGGCCGGGACGGCCGCAGAGCCCCGATGGCTGTGCAAACCCTGGGCCGGCGGCGAGCCCGATCCGCGGCCCCACCGCCGTTTACGCTTTGCCTTCCCATGCCGTATCGCCGCCTCGCGTTCCGCCGGCCACAGCTTCCGGACGGCTCGGACGGCCTGCGGCTGGAGGTGCGGACGTTCCTGCGCGAGCAGGTGTTCGAGCCCCGCTGCGACAGCTGGCTGTCCGGCTTCGACCCCGAGTTCAGCCGGCGGCTGGCGGCCCGGGGCTGGGTGGGCATGACGTGGCCCGAGCGGTACGGCGGCCACGGGCGCTCGCCGCTCGACCGCCACGTGGTGATCGAGGAGCTGCTGGCTGCCGGCGCGCCGGTGGCCGCCCACTGGATCAGCGACCGGCAGACCGGACCGCTGCTGCTCCGCTACGGCAGCGAGGAGCTGCGCGAGCGCCTGCTGCCCGCGATGGCGCGCGGCGAGTGCTACTTCTGCATCGGCATGTCGGAGCCAGACGCGGGCTCGGACCTGGCCTCGCTGCGCACGACCACTTCATGCTGGCGCTGGTCCGGAGCACGCCGGGTGCCGACCGCCACGAGGGCCTGTCGCAGGTGGTGATCGACCTGGCCGCCCCGGGCGTGGAGGTGCGGCCGATCCGCCTGCTGACCGGCGGCCACCACTTCAACGAGGTGGTCCTGCGCGACGTGCGCGTGCCCGAGGCGATGCTGGTCGGCCGCGAGGGCGAGGGCTGGCACCAGGTGCTGACGGAGCTGGCGTTCGAGCGCAGCGGGCCGGAGCGGTTCCTGAGCACGTTCCCGCTGCTCCGGCAGGCGGTCGCGGCGCTGCCGCCGGACGACGGCGCGGCGGCCGAGGCGGTGGGCCGGCTGACGGCGCGGCTCCTGGCGCTGCGCCGGCTCTCGCTGTCCGTGGCGGGCGCGCTGGAGGCGGGCGAGTCCCCGGCGGTCGAGGCGGCCCTGGTCAAGGACCTCGGCACGCGGTTCGAGCGCGACGTGATCGAGTCGGCGCGGACGCTCGTGCCGGCGGACCAGCTGCCCGGCCTGGCCGGTGCCGTGCTCTCGGCGCCCGGGTTCACCCTGCGCGGCGGGACGAGCGAGATCCTGCGCGGCGTGGTGGCGCGCGGGCTGGTCGGCCGATGACGGACCCGCTGGTCGCGCAGACGGCGGCGGACGTCCTCCGGCGCCACTGCTCGGCCGAGGTGGTCAGGCGCTCGGAGCGGGAGGGCTGGGCGCCCGCGCTGTGGCGCGAGCTGGAGGACAGCGGGCTGACCGCGGCCGCGACCGCGCTGCCGCTGGCCGGGGCGGCGGAGGTGGTGCGCGTCGCGGCGTCGTTCGCGGCGCCCGTGCCGCTCGCCGAGACCGTCCTGGTCGGGTGGCTGCTGGGCGGCGACGCGCCGGCAGGTCCGGTGACCGTGATCCACCGGGGCCAGGCGCCCTACGGCCGGGTGGCGGTGGCCCTGCTCAGCGGCGAGGAGCTCGTGGCGCCCGCGGACGCCGGGCTGGAGCCGGCGGTCAACCTGGCGGGCGAGCCGCTCGACCGCGCCGGCGTGCCGGACGCGGCGGGCGAGGACGTGGTCCGGCTGGGCGCGCTGCTGCGCTCCGTTCAGCTGGTGGGCGCGATGGAGCGGGTGCTGGAGCTGACCGCGATGTACGTCGAGGAGCGGCGCCAGTTCGGGGTGCCGCTGGTCCGGTTCCAGGCGGTGCAGCAGCAGCTCGCCACGCTGGCCGGCGAGGTGGCCAGCGCCGCGACGGTCGTCGAGCACGCGGTCGAGTTCCCGGGCGACGTCGAGGTGGCCGCGGCGAAGATCCGGGCCGGCGAGGCGGCGGCGGCGAGCGCCGCGATCGCGCACCAGCTGCACGGCGCCATCGGGATGACGGACGAGCACGAGCTGGGCCTGTACACGCGGCGCCTCTGGTCGTGGCGCGACGACTTCGGCGGCGAGGCCGAGTGGGCGCGGCGGCTGGGTGCCGCCGTCCTCCGCGAGCCGGGGCTGCTCTGGGGCCACGCCCCGGCACGCGGCACGGACTGACGGTTCGGGCTAGCCGGCCGCCGTCGCCGCCTGGCGATCCCGCTCCCGGTCGTGGTCGTGGCTGTCCGAGCGCGGGCGCTGGAGGATGAACCGGTCCACGGGGACGGCTGCCGCGGTGGCTGACGGCGACGTCCGCCAGAACGTCACCTCGATCTTCGTCATGCCGCCGGGCCGGCCGGGATCCACGTCGAACGAGGCGAAGCCGTAGGGGTCCTGCGGGTCCCGGTGGCCGGCCCACGTCGCGTCCTCGGTCACCTTGTTGGGCGCCCGCTTCGGCCGGGCGCCGCCCGGAGGCGCCGGCAGCTGGGGCCCGACGCTCATGATCACGTCGCACTTCGGCGGGTCGTAGAAGAGGCCGTTGGACGGCGCCGACGTCCCGCCGCCGCCGATGATCATGTGCGCGGTGCCGCGGCTGGTGTCGATGACGTCGAGGTCCTCGGACACGGGCTGCGGACGCATGGTGGCGCTGGCCGGGTCGAAGCCACGCACCGGCTTCATCCGCTCGTAGTGGTGCTCGTGGCCGGCGACGACCAGGTCCACCCCGAAGCGGTCGAACAGCGGCAGCCACTCCTGGCGGATGCCGAGGTCGGCGCCGTTGAAGTCGTGGACGGAGGACATGGCCACCTGGTGCATGACCACGACGATCCAGTCCACGCCCTCCTCCCGGCGCGCGCCGGACAGCGTCCGCTCCAGCCAGCGCTTCTGCCGGCCGCCGCTGTATCCGTTCACGTAGGAGTCGCCGCCGTCCTGGAGGCAGACGTCGTCGTTGTTGAGGGAGACGACCCGGACCGAGCCAGCCCGGAACGTGTACCAGAGGCCCTGGAACTCGGCGGGCTCGCCGTTGCTCGGGACGCGGAACCGCGTCTCGTACGCGCCGTAGCCGATCGGGCCGTTGCCCAGCTCGTTCTCGTGGTTGCCGGCGGCGGGCATCCAGGGCCGCCGGCTGGCGGAGACCTGGTTGTTCTGGAAGAAGTCGTGCCAGGTCTTGACCCGGTCGGGGCTGATGTTGGCGTAGCAGAGGTCGCCGTTGAGGAGGTGGAACAGGGGCTCGAGGCGCTCGACCTGGGGCGGGTTGAACCCGGCCCAGACGGACGCGAGCCCGTTGCCCGCCTCCGGCGTGGCCTGGTCGCCGAAGCTGGTGAAGCGGAGCGGGGCGCGGCCCCCGGGCGCGGTGGTGAAGCTGCCGGCGAGCGGGGCGCCGCCGTCGTGCGACACCTCGTAGACGTAGCGCGTGCTGGGCCGCAGGCCGTCGAGGACGGCGTGGTGGGTGAAGACCTCGACGCCGCTCTTGCCGTCCACGTACGTGCGGGTGTCGGCGTGGACGCGGATGCCGAGCCCGTGCTCGGCGGTGCCCAGCCGGAGCACGGGATGGCGGACGGAAGCGGGCGTCACCCAGGAGGCGACGACCTCGCGGCTGGCGTCGGAGCCGAACTGCAGGTGCAGCTGCTCGGGATCGCCGGGTGACACGGTTCCGGCCTGGAGCCAGAGGTCGGGCGCGGCGAACGCCTGGGAGCCGCCGATGAGCGGGGTGGCGGCCAGCCCGACCCCCGCCGCGCCGATGCCGCGGATGAAGTCGCGGCGCGTGAGACTGCTCTGCGGCTCGTCCTTGGTGGGCATGGTCCCCTCTCCTCCTGAACTGCTGACTCACGGCCACCGTAGCCCACGGCAGGAAAGAGCCAGGGGTGCTGGAGGTTAAGCGCGGGCCACAGACGCGGCACGGCCGTCCGGGGACCCGTTCGACGCCGGGCCGAGCCTGCCCGAGCTGCCGCGGGCCATCGCCCGCGAAACGCCCGTCGCAGGTGGGCCCGGCTCACGGGCCTGGAGCGCGAGCGGGCGATGGCGGACGCCGACTGGGAACTGGCCGCGCCGCGTCGGCCTCGATCGCGGGCGCGCTCGGCGGCCGATCAGCCGGCCGGGGCCGGCGTGAACACGTACGGCACCGTCTCCGTGAGCGCCACGAAGCCGAGCCGCTCCAGGAGATCCCGCGGCGGCGCCAGTCGGGCAGGGTGGAGCCGCCCCAGAGCGTGGCGAACTCCGCGTCCCGCGGATAGCGCACCCAGCCGGCGCACACCACCTCGTCCCCGGCCTCGGCGACCAGGATCGTGAGCGACGCCGGGTCGGCGGCGAGCTCGGCGCCGAGGCCCTCAGCGATCCGGGTGCGGTCCTCGTTCCAGACCCGGCCCTCCATGACGGCGATCCGGTACAGGTCGGCGCGCTGCGTGACCTCACGCACGCCCACCCCGTCCGGGACCTCGACGGCGACGGCGGTCAGCGGCTCCGCCAGCCCGGCCACCACGGTCTCCCGGTCCTCGGGCGCGAAGCCGGCCGCCCGCAGCCGGTCGGGCAGGTCGGCAGGCAGGTCGTGGCCGTGCCACTTCCACTCCACGGGCTGGCCCAGCGCCGCGAACACGTCCCGCTGGCGGGCGATGAGCGCGTCCAGCTCGGCGGACGCCAGGCCGGCCACCGAGCGGTAGCCGATGAAGCCGCCGCTCTCGGTGTAGTGGCGGAGCACCGGGCCGTCCCGCTCGACGCGCCAGCCCGCCGGCATCGGGTCCGGCAGGTGGCCGCGAAGCTGCGCGTCGTACGCGGCGAGCAGCGCCGCCGGGTCAAGCGCTGGTGTCATAGGCCCAGGCGTCAACGTCGGGCACCGGCAGGCCGCCGGCCCCGAGGATCGTGCCGACGTGCGCGAGGTGGTCGTTCGTGTGGTGGACGGCCTGCAGCGTCATGACCCACGCCGGCGCCGGCCGGCCGCTCGTCGGCACCGACCGCTCGTGGTCGGGCCCGGCCTCCAGGTACGCGCGCCAGTCGCGCCGGGCCCTGTCCTCCCACTCCCGCATCGCTGCTGTCAGCCTAGCGATGCGCGCCGGGGCAGCGCGGAGGGCGCGACGATCTCGGCGCCCAGCGCCGTCACCCGGGCGCGCAGTCCGCGGTCGGCCGTGGCCACGGCGCAGCGGCGGCCGGCCCCCTCGCGCGCGACCAGGTCCACGATCGCGTCGTCCCCGCTCCCGCGCGCGGCCACGACGCGCACGCTCGGGCTGCCCTCCACTCGCGCCGCCCTGCCCTCGACGACGAGCACGACCTCGACCGGGCCGGGCAGCCCGCGCACGCCCTGCTCGGCCACGGGCGCCAGCGCGTCGCGCAGCAGACGCGCCGCCTCGGCGCGGCGGCGCCACCAGCCGTCCGGCACTATGCCCACGACGTTCGCCGCGTCCACCACGAGCAGCGGGAGGACCGGCCGCGGTGAGGGCGTCAGCGCGCGGGCGCCTGGGCGACGGCCCGCGGCAGCGACGGGACGACCGGCGTGCGGTAGCCGTGCGCCGTCGCCGCGACCATCGCGACGACCGCCGCCACGACGACTACCGCGAACGACACGCGGGTCGCCAGACCGGGACGGGGCCGCGGCACCAGCCCGCCGGCGGCCGTGCCAGCGCGCAGGAGCGTCTGGCCCTTGCGCAAGCGGGTCAGCGCCTCCTGGCTGAGCACGGGCACGGCGCGCTCCGGCTCCAGCCGGGCCGACGGGGCCGCCCGCCGCAGCCGTCGCGCCGCCGCGCCCAGGACGATGCCCTCCGTCAGCTGGCGAAGGGCGTACCGCCGCACCTCCTGCGGCCGCAGCGCGCGGCGCAGCAGGATCGTCAGCGGAAACGCCAGCGCGATCAGGCCGGCGGCCACCCAGAACGTGTCGTCGAACCCCTTCGTCGCCTGCTCCAGCACCATCGCCTTCACCTGGGGAGGCAGGTGCGCGGCGGCCAGGTTCGAGCCGCCGGCCGCGGCGGCCGCGCCCGCTCCGTGGGGCAGGTTGGCGCTGATCCGGGCGCTGAGGACCGTCGCCATGATCGCGATGCCGAGACCGCTCGCCACGCGCTGCACGACGTTCGCGACTGACGTCGCCCGCGCGATCAGCGGCGGCGCGAGCGTGACGTACGCGGAAGACATGCTGGGCATCATCGCGAAACCCATCCCCAGGCCGCGGACGAACAGCATGGCGAAGATCATGCCGCGCGAGGTGTCGGCGGCCAGCGTCGTCATCCACACCGTTGAGCCGGCCAGGATGGCGAGGCCGATGGGCACGACCCAGCGCGCCCCGACGCGATCGGTCAGGTTGCCGGCGATCGGCATCATCAGGCCGGCGCCCAGGCCCTGAGCGCCCAGGACGAGGCCCGCGTCGAGCGCGCTGTAGCCCTGGATCTGCTGCAGGAAGAGCGGGAACAGGAGGATGGCGCCGAACAGGCTCAGCGCGACGAGGAAGTTCAGGCTGAGCGCGGCGCTGAACGCCCCGTCCCTGAAGATCCGGATGTCGATCAGCGGGTGCTCCTGGCGCAGCTCGTACAGGCAGAAGACGACCAGCAGCAGCGCGCCGCCGACGAGCGGGACGATCGTCTGCCACGCGTCCCAGCCGTACGTGCTGGGCTGGCTGAGCCCGTACACCATGCCGACCACCGAGCCGGTCGCCAGCAGCATCCCGCCGACGTCGAGCGGCTCGCGGCGCGCCAGCGGGTTGCGGGAGTCCCGGAGCAGCAGCAGGGCCATGATGACGCCGACGATGCCGATGGGCACGTTGAGGTAGAAGATCAGCCGCCAGCTCACGGCCTGGATCAGCCAGCCGCCCAGCGTCGGTCCCAGCACCGGCCCGATCAGCATGGGGACGCCGAGGACGGACATCACCCGGCCCCGCTCGTCCGGGCGCGTGACGGACATCAGCGTCGCCATGCCGACGGGCATGATCAGGCCGCCGCCCAGGCCCTGGAGCACGCGGAACGCGATCAGGACCTCGTTCGACCTGGCCAGGCCGCACAGCACCGACCCGGCCACGAAGAGCACCTGGCTGACGATGAACACGCGCTTGCTGCCGTACCGGTCGGTTATCCAGCCGGCGAGCGGGATGACCGAGGCCAGCGCCAGCGTGTAGCCGGTGACGATCCACTGGACGCTGGACAGCGACACGCCGAAGTCCGACTCCAGCGTCGGCAGCGCGACGTTGACCACGGTCTGGTCGAGGATGACCATCACCGCGCCGAGCATCACGACGCCGCTCGCCACCCACTTGTAGTCGAGCCGGGCCGCTCGGTCGGCCGGGGCCGGGGCGGCCTCCTGCAAGGTGCTCATCGCTGCCTGATAATACAGGGAGCCTTGATGGTTAAGTCACAGATAACTAATGGTCCGGAGCAGCTCGTGTCCGTGGTGGAGCGGATCCGGGCCGTGATGGTCACGCACCTGGCGCCGCGGTGGCTCGAGCTCAACCTCACGATGGCGCAGGTGCACGTGCTGCACGTCGTGCGCCGCCTGGGCCCCGTCAGCGGCCGGCAGCTCGCGGCGGAGCTGGGGGTGTCGCCGGCGGCCGTGGTCCCCGTGTGCGACCGGCTGGCGCAGCAGGGATGGCTGGAGCGGGTCCGGGACGAGAGCGACCGGCGCATCATCTGGCTGCGGCTGACCCCGAGCGGCCTGGAGCTCGTGGACGGCTTCGCGGGGCGCGGCAAGGAGCGCATCACGAACGCGCTCCGGCGGATGTCGGATGAGGACCGGGCGGCCCTGGTCCGCTCGCTGGAGGCGCTGGCGACCGCGATGGAGGCGGAGTGATCGTCGCCTGACCCACTTCGCGGCCGCTCCCGGTCACGCGGATCGGCGCCGCCGGAGCGCGGCGACCAGGCCGTCGTACAGCCTCGGGTTCTGGATGTCGTCGGTCAGGACACCCGCCAGGATCTGGAGCCGGCGCAGGTCGCGGCAGTCGGCCAGGCGCGTCAGGTCGATGGGTCCTGGATACGCGGCCACCGCCTCGTCGGTGATCGTGGCCGAGGCCAGGTCCCACTCGACCGGGCCCACGGACACGTCCTCGAAGTCGGTCCAGCGCGGGCCCGCCGGGGTGAGCAGGACGTTCCCGGTGTGCGCGTCGCCGTGCAGTGGCCGGCGCGGCCACGTCGCCGCGAGCGGCAGCAGCTCCGCGGCCGCCTCGTGGAGGACCGGGTCGTCGGACAGCGACAGCGCCGCCGCGGCGTCGGTGATCGGTCCGACGAGGACCGGGAGGTCGCCGCGGTACCCGTCCAGCGCCGCGTGCAGCTCGCCGAGCATCCCGCCGAACGTGGCCTGGTCGATCTCGCCGGCCGTGTGCTCGGTCCATGTCCACACACTCACCGCGAGCCCGTCCACCAGGAACGGCCCGGGATCCCGCCACGCCGGGACGACGGGCACGCCGGCCGCGGCGAGCCAGGCGACCGCGTCCAGCTCGCGCTCCAGCCAGGGCGTCGGCTCGCCCCGGAGGATGCCGGCGCGGGTCGGGACCCGGGTGAGAGCCGGCCCCAGCCGCACCCGCACGCTGTAGCCGTCCGCGACCACGTCGGGATCCGCGCTCGCTGACGAGCAGGCACGCCTCATGATCGCCGGCCCCGCGGCCGCGCCGCCCGCGGCTCAGGCATCACGCCACACCATCGAGATCAGCGCGCCGCCCACCGCCAGGACCACGTATGCCGCCATGGTCGCCAGCGCGCCCGCGGGCGACAGCAGGGTGTCGTGGCCGGCCGAGAGGTCGGGCGCGCCCGAGAGCTGTGGCGCGAGGTTCAGCGGCAGCAGGGCGGACACCCACGGGCCCACGGGCGCCCGGAGGTGGAGGGCGACGATCGGCAGCGGGTACCACAGCACCGCGACCGCGGTGATCGCCGCCGCGGTCGAGCGCAGCAGCGCGCCCAGGCCGAGGCCGATCAGGGCGAAGACCATCACCGACACGCCCCAGCTGAGCTGCACCGGGATCTCCGCGGACACCGGAGCGGTCCAGAAGCGCAGGGGGCGGGCGCCGATGATCCAGTGGCTGGCGAAGAAGGCGGCGAACAGAATGGCCAGCCCGGCCACCAACGCCACGACGGCAACGACCGCGACCTTCGCGCCGAGCAGACCGGGGCGCCCGGGCACGGCGGCGAGGGTCGTCCGGATCGTGCCCGTCGCGTACTCGGACGTGACCGCCAGGACGCCGAGCACCGCCAGGCACAGCTGCGCGATCCAGCCGACCACGGGCGCGCTCGGCGTGAGCGCGAAGTGCTGCCGCGCCTGCGCCGACGCACCGTCCCAGTACGAGGCCGAGTACCAGGCCAGCAGGACGGCGAGCAACCCTCCCGCGCCGGCCGCCGCCAGCGTCCACCACGTGGACCTGACCGACCGGACCTTCACCCACTCCGACGCCAGCACACCCAGCAGCGCCTCCGGCGGCGAGAGCAGCGGGCTGCCGACGCCGGCTGTTCCCCCGGCGAGCACTACAGCCGCGCCCGACGGGGTGCCCGCATGGCCGGCCAGCTGGCCGGCCAGGTTGGGCAGCATGACCGCGCCGAGCCGGCCGCCCCACGGCGCCGGGACGAGCGGCGCGATCGTCGGGAGCACGACCAGCAGGGCCACCACGGCGCAGATCGCCCCGGCCGTGGAGCGCATCGCCGTGCCCAGCCCCAGTCCGACCAGGGCGACCACCATGACGGACACGCCCAGGCCGAGCAGCGCCGGCAGCTCGGTCGCCAGCGACGCGGTGTTGCCCGGGATCGGGCGGCCGCCGACGATCGCGCGGCTGACGATGAAGATGGCGAGCACCACGACCTCTCCGGCCGCCAGGGTGACGGCGGCCACCACGGCCGTCTTCGCCGCCAGCAGGGGCCAGCGCCGCGGCACCGCGGTCAAGCTGAGGCGGATCGCCCCGGTGGCGTACTCGGCCGTGATCGTGAGGACGCCGAGCACCGCCAGGCACAGCTGGACCGGCGACGACAGCAGCTGCTCCATGGGCGGGGACTGGAAGCGGGCCCGCCGGTCGGGTGTGAGCGCGTCCCAGCCCTGCACGCCCTGCCACGTCAGCAGCGCGGCGATGAGCACCGTCATCCCGGCCACCGCCAGGATCGTGTACGTGGACCGGACCGAGCGGAGCTTCACCCACTCCGCCGCCAGCACGGCGGTCATCGGGCCGGCCTCGGGTCGCGGGAGCGGTGCTCCACGCTGCTGGCGGTGAGCAGCAGATAGATGTCCTCCAGCGACGCGCGCCGGGCCGTCACCTCGTGCAGCGGGATCGCATGCCGCGCCGCCACGTCGGCGATCCCGGCCACCTCCAGCCCGGTCACCGACAGCCCTCCGTCCGGCTCGGCGGCCACGCTGGCGCCGGACGACTCGAGCGCGTTCGCGAGCTCGGCCGCTCGCGGGGAGCGCACCAGCACGCCCGTCCGGAAGCGATCGGCCAGGTCGCGCACTGTCGCGTCCTCGATGAGCCGGCCGCGACCGATGATCACGAGGCGGTCGGCGGTCCGCTCCACCTCGCTCATGAGGTGGCTGGAGACCAGGACGGTGCGGCCGGCCGCGGCGAGCCCGCGCAGCAGCTCGCGGATCCAGCGCACGCCCTCCGGATCGAGCCCGTTGACCGGCTCGTCGAACAGCAGGATGCCGGGGTCGCCGAGCAGCGCCGCGGCGATCCCCAGGCGCTGCCGCATGCCGAGCGAGTAGCCGCCGACCCGCTTGCGAGCGACGCCCGCGAGACCGACCTGCTCCAGCGTCTCCGCCACGCGCCGGCGTCCGATGCCGTTCGTGAGCGCGAGGCTGAGCAGGTGGTCGAAGGCCGAGCGGCCGCCGTGCACCGCGTTGGCGTCGAGCAGCGCGCCCACCTCGTGCAGCGGGCGGCGCAGCTCGGCGTAGCGCCGGCCGGCCACGAGCGCCTCGCCGGACGACGGCGCGTCGAGGCCCATCAGGACGCGGATCGTCGTGGACTTGCCCGCGCCGTTGGGGCCGAGGAAGCCGGTGACGCAGCCCGGCCGGACCTGGAAGGAGAGGTCGTTCACGGCGAGGGTCCGGCCGTAGCGCTTGGTCAGCGCGCGCACCTCGATCATGGCCCCTACGATCCGCCCCGGCGGGGCGGCGGCACATCGGACCGGCGGCTGAACTTTCGAGCCCGGAATCAGACTCTGGAACGTCGTCCCGTGGTCGGACGCGCTCCTCGCCCCCGACCGATACAGTCGTGGCGTGGACGCGACAGACCGGCATCCGCTGCTCGACAGGGCGCTGACCCGGGGCGAGCTGATCGGGCTCGACTGCCTGGTCGCCGTCTCGTACACGCTCGTGCTGTTCTCGTTCGCGATCGGAGGGCCCGGGCACGCGCCCAGCCTGGCGCCGCTGTGGGCACGGAGCCTCGTCGTGGCCGGCATCGGGCTCCCGCTCGCCGGCCGCCGCGTCTGGCCGCGGGCCGTGTTCGCCGTCGTGTTCGTCGCGTCCGTGGTGTCGGCGGCCGCGGGCGTCGTCAGCGACTCGTTCGTGGGCGCGGCGTTCGCCCTCTACGCGGTCGCGCTCACCCGGCCCCGGAAGCGGTGGGAGCCGACGCTCGTCATCGGCGCGCTGAGCGCCGTCGCGGCCCTGGGGACCGCGCTGGCCGGCCCGCGCGACGTGCCGTGGACCGCGGTCCCGCTCGACTGCGCGCTCCTGGGCGGCGCGTGGACGGTGGGCCGCGCAGTCCGTGAGCGCCGCGCCTACGCCGCCCGCACGGCCGACCAGGTCAGGACGGAGGAGCGGCTCCGAATCGCCCGGGAGCTGCACGACATCGTCGCCCACAGCATGGGCCTCATCGCCGTGAAGGCCGGCGTGGCGAACCACGTGCTCGCGGTCCGACCCGAGGAGGCCCAGGACGCCCTCCGCGTCATCGAGTCGACGAGCCGCAGCGCCCTGGCGGAGATGCGTCACCTCCTGGGCGTGCTGCGGTCTGGGACCGAGACGGGCGACCCGCCGGCCAGCCTGGCGCCGCCGCCGGGCGTCGGCGGCCTGCGCCACCTCGCCGAGCGGGCGGAGCTGGCCGGCGGGCGCGTCTCGATGGAGCTGCGCGGCCTCGACCGGGTGCCCGAGGGCGTCGGGCTGTCCGTCTACCGCATCGTCCAGGAGGCCCTGACCAACGTGGTCCGGCACGCGTCGCCCGCCCGGTGCGACGTCGCCGTCGAGGCGGAGGACCGCCTGGTCCGGATCGAGGTGACGGACGACGGCCCCGGCCACCGGGTGCTGCCGGCGGACCCGAAGCCCGGCCACGGGCTCCTCGGCATGAGCGAGCGCGTCGCGGTGTATGGCGGCGTGTTCCAGGCCGGCCCGCGGCCGGAGGGCGGGTTCCGCGTGTCGATCCTGCTGCCCTACGAGCCCGCGCCGGTCCCGAGCGAACCGAGATGAGCGAGCCGGTCCGGGTGCTCGTCGCGGACGACCAGGCGCTGGTGCGGGGCAGCTTCCGCGTCCTGGTGGACAGCACGCCGGGCTTCACCGTCGTCGGCGAGGCCGGCACCGGCGTCGAGGCGGTGGCCGTGGCCCGCCGCGAGCAGCCCGACGTCGTGCTGATGGACGTCCGCATGCCGGAGATGGACGGCATCGAGGCGACGCGGCTGATCCGCGACGGCGACGAGACGGCCGGCGTCCGCGTGCTCATCCTCACCACGTTCGACCTGGACGCGTACGTCTACGCCGCGCTCCGGGCCGGCGCCAGCGGCTTCCTCCTCAAGGACGCGCCGCCCGCCGACCTGCTCGCGGCGATCCGGGTCGTCGCGGCCGGCGAAGCGCTGCTGGCGCCGACCGTCACCCGGCGCCTGATCGCGGAGTTCGCGCGGCGCCCGCCGCCGCAGCCGGCCCGGCCGCTTCCCAGCGCCCTCGATGCGGTCACGGAGCGGGAGCGCGAGGTGCTGGCGCTGATCGCTCGCGGGCTCTCCAACACGGAGATCGCGTCCCACCTGCGCCTCAGCCTGCCGACGGTCAAAACGCACGTCGGCCACCTGCTGGGAAAGCTCGACGCGCGGGACCGCGCCCAGCTGGTGGTGGTCGCCTACGAGACGGGGGTCGTGTCGGCCACGGTCCCGTGACCCCCGGTCGGAGCGGCGCCGTTCGCCGGTGCCGCTGCGCCGGAGGCGGCGGCGCCGGCGCCGGGCGCGTACGAGCAGCTGTAGCCGGTCCGGATGGTCTCCCGCAGGTGCCGGCCGAGCTCCGGGTCGGCGGCCGCGATCTCGTCGAGCGCCCGCTTGATCGCCTTGCGGACCGCCGTGCGCGCCCGCTCGGCCGGGCCGGCGAAGGAGCGAGGCCGTCCGCCCAGCCCGGTGACGCGCGTCAGCTCGGCCGTCACGGCGTCCAGCTCCAGCTGCAGCCGCTCGGCGTGTCCGATGTCGGCGTGGGCGCGGGCCTCGGCGAGCTCCGCCAGCAGCTCACGCACCCGGTCCCCGTACGCCGTCCGGGCCCGCTCGTCGAGGAGCGGCTGCGCCATCGGGTCCGACATCGTCGGCTCGCCTCCGGCCACCAGCGACAGCGCCGGCATGGCCACGTCCGGTGATGCCACGAGCCGCTCGATGTACGTCATCCCGATCAGGTCGTCCACGAGCACGTGGCGGCCGGCCCGCTCGACCCGCCAGTGCCGCCCCTCGCGGCTCACGCGGACCGGGCTGACCGCGACCGCGACCTCGGGGGCGGCGAGCGCCGCCGCCCAGGCAGCGGCCCGGGCGGTCATCCCCATCGCCTCGCCCTCCCGGATCGCCTCGACCAGCAGCTCGCGGGCGCGCTGGCCGTCGCCGGCCTGGCCGCGCCGGCGCAGCGCCCCGGCCAGGTCGGCCCGGGCGCACGCCGCCAGCGGACGGTTGCCGACCCGCACGTTCGCGGCGATCGCCGCCTCGAGATGACGCACGGCCCGGTCGGTCTCCCCCATCGTCAGCGCGGCCCGGCCCAGCGACCGCTCGACCGACCCGAAGCAGACGATCGCCAGCGAGGGCATCACCGGCCGGTCGGCGAAGCGGAGCAGGAGCTCGTACGCCTCGGCCGAGACCTCGGCGTCGCCGAGCGCGACCGCCGCCTCCACGATCGCGTACAGGCCGGTCAGCCAGGTGCTGGACCGGCGCAGGCCCGCCAGGCCGCCGGCCGCGACCCGGGCCAGCGCCGCTCGGGCCCGGTCGAGCTGGCCCGCGTCCGCGGCGAGGCCGGCCACCGTCGCGGGGTACACGAACTGGCCGGAGGCGAGCGTCGGCGAGGCCGCCACCTCCTCGGCGAGGTCCACGATCTCGCCGCTGCGACCCTGCAGCCAGCGGATGGCGACGAGGTGACCGCCGTAGTAGGCGAGCGCGTCGGCGTCCCCCACCTCCATTCCGACCTGGTAGCACCGCGCGGCCTCCGCCTCGGCCTCCTCGAGCCGGCCGGCCCGGATCAGGAGCATCACGTCGAGCACGCCGACGATGTACTGGATGCTCTGGCAGCCGATGGCGTCCGCTCGCGCCCGCAGGTCGGCCAGCGCCCGGTCGGCGCCGGGGTCGCCGAGCTGGAACAGGTCCGTCGCCCGCAGGCAGAGCCCCATCAGCGCGAGGACCCCCTCGCCTGCCGCCGACGCGACGGTGATCAGCTCGTCCGCGATCGCCAGGCAGAGCTCGGTGAACTCCGCCGAGAGCAGCGCGTGGTGGAGGAGGGACAGCGCCTCGGCCAGCGCGTGCGCGTCGCCCAGCCGCCGGACGTCCCGCACCGCCTGGAGCAGCGCCTCGACCGGGCCGCCCTGGAAGACGGCCTCCGCCGCCAGCCGCGTGACCAGTCGGCCGCGCAGCACCGCCTCGGCCGGCGGCAGCCCGTCCAGCGCGAGGCGCTGGAGGGCCAGGACGCGCTCGCGCTCGACCGGCTCCCGGTGCTCGTTGGCCCAGACGCCGCCGAGCCCAAGCGCGGCGCGGGCGAGCAGGACGGGCTCGCCCTCCCGCTCCGCCGCGCCGGCCGCCACGTCGAACAGCTCTCGCGCCTCGCCCAGCCGCCCGCAGAGCAGCGTCGCCTGCGCCCGCTCCAGCAGCAGCGACGCCGGGCCCGGACCGAGGCTGGCGTCCTCGGTCAGCGCGGTCGCCGTCGCGAGCAGCGACGCCGCCCGCTCGTACGCGAACCGCCGGATCATCGACGCCGCCGCCTCCCGGCATGCGGTCACGGCGAACACCGCGTCGGCGGCGGAGCGGGCGGCGGCGTTCACCGCGTGGTGGGCCCGGCGCGCGAGCCGCTCCCGGATGCCGTCCACGCCGGGGCCGGCGAGGACCGCCGCCGCCCGGGCGTGCGCGTCGAGACGCTCGGCGGGCGTGAGCGCGGCCACGAGCGCCTCGCGGATCAGGTCGTGGCTGAACGAGAACGAGCCCATGTCGTCCTGGGTGACCAGGCCGGCCTGGCCGCCCCGGCGGACCGCGTCCAGCACCTCGGCCCGGCGCGTCCCGGCAACCGCCGCCGCCTCGGCGATGGACACCGAGGGCCCCAGGACCGCGCTCAGCTTCAGCACCCGGGCGGGATCCGGGCCGAGGCGCCGGAGCGCCTCGTGGATCGTGCTCTGGAGGCCGTCCGGCAGCGTGCGGGCGGTCAGCGGGCCGTGGTCCAGCAGCCGCCGGAGCACCAGCGGGTTGCCCCGCGTGACGCGCTGCACGGCCGCGAGCAGGTCGTCGTCCAGGTCGCCGCCGTGGGCCGCGACGAAGGCGCCGGTCTCGTGCGGCTCGAAGCTCCGCAGCCCGATGACCGTCGCCTCGCGCTCCAGCTCGCCCAGGAGCCGGACGGAGGCGGCGTCCACGTCCGGGCCGTCGGGCCGCCGGGCGAGCAGCAGCACGACCGGCAGCCGGTGGAGCGACCGGGCGACGAACCGGGTCAGCAGCAGCGCTCCCGGGTCGGCGGCGTGGAGGTCGTCGAGCACCAGGCACACGGGCGAGCGGGCGCCCGCGGCCGCGATCCGGTCGGCGACCGCGACGAAGCGCGCGAAGCGCTCCGGATCCACCGCGTCCTGCCCGGCGTCGCCGTCGAGGAGCGCGGCGGCCTCGGCGCCGCCCAGCCCGGCGAGGATCGACTGCCACGGCCACAGCGGCAGCGCCCCGCCGTCGGCCCAGCAGCGGCCCCACACGACGGTCAGCCCGGCCGCGGCCGCACGGACGGCGCATTCCTCGCAGAAGCGGCTCTTGCCGACGCCCGCCTCCCCGACCACCGTCACCAGCCGCCCGTGGCCTGCCCGTGCCACGTCGTCGCAGATGACCTCGATCCGACGCAGCTCGTCGGACCGGCCGACGTACCCGCCGGCGCCACCGCTCCCCTCGGTCAACAGACCAACGATAGGCCAAGCGCGGCCGACAGATGTGCCGGGAGGCGGCACACGGCGAGCCGGGCGCGTCACGCCCCAAGGTCGAAGTGCAGGAAAGGATCCGGTACGGCGGCGTTCCGGGGGGCCCGGCCCCGACGACGCCGCCGTTCGCGCGGCTGCTGCGGCGGCTGCGCCTGCGTGCACGGTTGACGCAGGAGGAGCTCGCCGACCGCTCCGGGCTCAGCGTGGAGGCGATCAGCGCGCTGGAGCGAGGCTTTCGGCGGCATCCCCGCCGGGCGACCCGGGCGCTGCTGGCCGACGCGCTGGGGCTCGCCGCCCCCGAACGCGACGCGCTGCTGGCGCAGACGCCACTGCCCGGTCGCGGGCCCCAGCTCCGGCCGGCGTCAACGATGCCGCAGGGCGAGGTCCCGCTGCCGCCGACGCGGCTGATCGGGCGCGACGCCGACCTGGAGCGCGCCCGGGAGCTCGTCGGCAGGGCGGACGTCCGGCTGGTCACGATCACGGGCCCGGCGGGCGTGGGCAAGAGCCGGCTCGCGCTGCAGGTGGCGCACGAGCTGGCGGGCGAGTTCGAGGAGGTGGTGCTCGCCTCCCTGGCCGCGCTCTCCGGCCCCGACATGGCGGGCTGCGCGATCGCGGTGGCGCTGGGCGCGCCGGCCGGACCGCAGCCGCTGGTGGACCGCCTGGCCGCGCGCATCGGCTCGCGCCGGCTGCTCCTGGTCGTGGACGACTTCGAGCTCCTCGTCCCCGCCGCGTCCCTGCTCGCCGAGCTGCTGGCGCGGTGCACCGAGCTCACACTCCTGGTGACGAGCCGGCGGCCGCTGCGGATCAGGGGCGAGCACGAGCTCGCGGTGCAGCCGTTGGGCGCGGCGCCCGCGGCGGGGCTGTTCGCCGAGCGGGCCCTGGCCGCCGCCCCGGAGCTCCGGCTCGGCGGCGCCGAGGCCCCCGCCATCGCCGGGATCTGCGCCGCGCTGGACGGCCTGCCGCTGGCGCTGGAGCTGGCGGCGCCGTGGGTCCGGATGCTCTCGCCGGAGGCGCTGGACGCGCAGCTGCGGGAGCGGCGCCTCGACCTGCTGACCCAGGGCGCGCAGGACCTGCCGGAGCACCAGCGCACGATGCGGGACACGCTGCGGCGGAGCTACGAGCTGCTCTCGGAGGAGGAGCGGGCGCTGTTCCGCCGGCTGTCGGTCTTCGACGGCAGCCCGACCCTGTCCGCGGTGCGGGCGGTGTACGAGGCGGCGGGACCGCTGGACGGCGAGCTCCTCCAGCTGGCGGCGGGCCTGCTGGACGTCCACCTGGTGCGGCGTGACCGGCGCTCCGACGAGCTGCGGTTCGGCATGTTGGAGACGACGCGGGCGTTCGGCCGCGAGCTGCTGCGCGCGGCCGGCGAGGCGGACGCCACGTCGCGAGCGCACGGTCGGCTCGGCGACCTGACGTAGTCGGGCGGCCGGCGCACGTCGCGCCGGCCCCCCACGATGCGACGGTGAGTCGGTGGGAAGTGAGCTCGACCAGCGGGTCGGTGCTCGACAGCCAGTCTGAGCAGCCGCCGCCCGGGTGACCACGGACACCCGTACAGTCGCGGCCGTACGTTGCCGGACGCTAGAGGCGGCGGGTCTCCGGCATCGGCGCCAGCAGCGCGTCGCGGTGCTCGAGGGCCAGCGCGAGGACCGCGCTCCCGGCCGGCTGCATCGGCTTGTCGCGCAGGAACTCGCCGATGGCGCGCTCCGTGAACGCGATGCCCTGCCCGTCGCCGGCGGTGACCACCCGGCCCTCCTCGTTCGCGCTGACCACTCCGCCGAGCACGTCGTCGAACGCGCCGGCGTCGAACACGGCCGCGATCAGGATGTCGGCGACGAGGGTCAGCGGGTCGATGCCGACGCCGAGGCAGTGCACCCGCACCATGCCCTCGGCGCGGCCGCGACACATCGCCTGGAAGAACGGCCACGCCTCGTAGTCCAGCACGCCGCCCGCCTCCCCGGTCAGCTCGGCCGCGCCCAGGAACTCCTCCGCGTACTCGCGCACGAGCCCGCGCCAGAGGTCGAAGTCGTTCGCGCGGTCCGCCTCCGACTCGCCGGTGGGCTGGAACACGCCGACCGGCATCACCTGGTACAGGCCGCCTCCCGACGCCACGCGCCGCGGGTCGCGCCAGTGCATGACAAAGGTGGCGTCGCCGGTCGCCGGGTCGCGCCGCAGCGTCAGCGCGGCCATGGCGACCATCAGCGGACGCCCGACCAGGTCGAACGGGTCGCCGAGGCGGGCGCGGAGCGGCAGGTCGTGCCAGCCGGGCGCGGCGCCGGCGCGCGCCCGGTCCGCGTACTCGTGGCCCACCGCCTCGGCGACGTTCAGGACGTCGAAGTAGCGGCCGGCGGCGAACGTGAGGGACGGCGCGGCGCCGAGGTCGGCGGCGAGGAGCCGGTACGCCGGCCGGTTCTCGAAGAGGCGCGGGCGGTCCAGCGCGGCCATGGCGTCCGCGTACGTGTCGAACGGCCTGCCGGCGGCCTGGAGCGGCCGCACCGGCAGGGTCTCCGGCTCGCCGCCGGCGGTCGTGGCGGCCGGCGCCACGGCGTCCCAGCGGAGCGGCAGGTCGCGGAGGTCGAGGGGACGCGCCGGCCGCCACTCCGGACGCGAGAGGAGCAGCGTCCCCGGGATGCGGGGAACGTCCGGGTAGAGCCGCGCGGCGGCGGCGACCAGGCTCGGGCGGTGCTGGTTGAGGAAGCTCCTGGTCCCCCGCCACCGCTCCTGGCTGGCCCGAACGGCATCGTGCACCAGCGGCAGGGTACCGCCCCCGCGGGTCAGGCCATCGGCCGGCGGCCCCAGGCCGTGACCATGAACGGCGGCGCGTAGGAGCTCGCGCGGTCGTCCGCCATGGCCATGAAGCGGTCCACGTCGTCCGTCGTGGCCAGGCCGGCGGCGACGAGGCGAGGGCCGAGCTGCTCCAGGCTGCCGCGGGCCCAGTTGTCGGTCCCGCCGGCCACGAGCGGGGCGTGCACGACCCCGCCCACGCCCTCCAGACCCACCGCCTCGAGCTCGCCGAGCAGCCGCGGGCCGAAGCTGGCGTCGGCGCCGGCGGCCGAGAACAGCGTGTCCACCGCCCGGTACAGGTGCCCGACCAGCGGACCGTGCTCGGCCGGATGGACGTAGCAGCCCAGCGCCGCGGCCATCGGGCCGCCGAAGTGCGAGTCCTCGATGACCGCCCACCCGCCGGGGCGCAGGGCGGCGACCACGCGCCGCAGCGCGCCCCGGTGGTCGGCGACGTGCTCGATCACGGCCCGCGCGTGGGCCACGTCGAACGCGCCCTCCTCGAGCGGGTCGGTCAGGATGTCGTGGCGGCGGACCTCGACGTTGTCGAGGCCGCGCGCGTCGATGAAGCGCGGGTCCACGTCCGTCGCCACCACGCGACCGGTCGGGCCGACGCGCTCCGGGCCGGCCAGGTGGCGCGCGGACGCGTCGTCGAAGAGCTCCTCGAGCGCCAGCAGGCGATCGCGCTCCCTCGCCCACTCCGGGCTGAACACGTACGTGCTCACCGCGCACCGCCACGGAGACAGACGGCGGGCAGCTCGAACCAGCGCAGGCGCTCGAGCGGCTCGCCGAGGACGGCGCCCGGCCGGATGCCGGCCAGGCGCGGGTCGGACAGCACGGCGGCGGCCTCCCGCAGGTAGCCGGCCAGCTCGCCGTCGGAGGCGGCGGGACGGGGCCCGCTCGCCGGGCCGGCGACCGCGAGGTCGGCCAGGTCCCCGGCCGGCGGCGGCGCGTCGCGGTGGCTCCACAGCCCGGAGCGGGGATCGAACCGGTAGTCGGGCAGCAGCCTGGCGCCGTGGGACGCCACCAGGTGCACCGCCTCCACGATGTACGCGAACGCCGGCTCGGACAGGTAGTAGCTGAAGCTCAGGCGCGTCCAGCCGGGCTTGATCCCCAGCCAGCCGTCCACCGCCTGGCCGGCCAGCTCGTGGGCCCGGTCGAGGTCGATGCCGAGCAGCCGGTGACCGTAGGGCCCGGCGCACGAGCACCCGCCCCGCGTCTGGATGCCGAACAGGTCGCTGAGCAGGGCGACCACGAAGTTGTGGTGCAGCCGCCGGCCGGCCCGCCCGCGCACGACGAACGAGACGATCGGGAGGCGGTCGTCGTCCAGGTCGCCCAGCAGCTCCAGCGCCGGGTTGGCGCGCCACGACGCGATGGCGCGGCGGGTGAAGCTCGCCTCCCGCTCGACGATCGTCGCCGAGCCGACGGCCTCCTTGAGCCGGAGGACCAACCCGGCCCGGATCGACTCCACGATCGCCGGGGTGCCGCCCTCCTCGCGGTGCGACGCCTCGGCCAGGTAGTGCTGGCCGGCGGCGTGGACGTACGTGATCGTGCCTCCGCCGGGAACGGTCGGGACGCGGCCGCGCACCAGGTCGCGACGAACCGCGAGGACGCCGGGGGTGCCCGGGCCTCCCGGAAATTTGTGCGGCGAGAGGAACACGGCGTCCTTGCCGGCCAGCCGCCGGCCCGCCGGCGGGCGCAGGCGGATCTCCACGTGGGGCGCGGCCGTGGCGTAGTCCCAGCAGGCGAGCGCGCCGTGGCCGTGCAGCAGCTCGGAGACGGCGTCCACGTCGGTGATCCGGCCGGTGACGTTGGAGGCGGCGCTGAACGACCCGATCCGCAGCGGCCGACCCGCGTGCCGGACCAGCTCGCGCTCCAGGTGGGCCAGGTCGATCCGACCCCGCGGGTCCTCGGCGATCGCGACCACGTCGGCGACCGACTCCCGCCAGGGCAGCTCGTTGGAGTGGTGCTCGTACGGCCCGACGAAGACGACCGGGCGCCGCTCCGCTGGCACGGTCGCGGCCTGGCCCAGCCGCCGGTCCAGCTCCGACGGGATGCGCAGCCCGAGGATGCGCAGGAACCGGTCCACCGCGCCCGTCGTCCCGGACCCGGTGAAGATCACTGCGTGCTCGTCGCCGGCGCCGAGCGCCTCGTGGACGATGCGGCGGGCCTGCTCCCGCAGCCGCGTGGTGTGCCGGCCGGTGGCCGATGCCTCCGTGTGGGTGTTCGCGTACCAGGGCAGCACGTCGGCCCGGATCGCGTCCTCGATGAACCCGAGCGCCCGGCCCGACGCGGTGTGGTCGGCGTAGACGAGCGGCCGGGGTCCGTAGGGGCCGGGCAGCGCCAGGCCGTCGCCGATCACCGACTCCCTGATCCGCTCGACCAGGCCCGTCGCCGCGGCCCGTTCCGTCGTGGTCATCCTGCCCCGGACTATCCGGGTCCCGAGGTCGCCCGGCATCGGAGGATGCAGTGGTTTTTCGAAACCCGGCTCCCGGGGGCGGGCGCCGCCGGATGGCAGGATGCTGCTATCCGGTGAGGCCCTGGCGGATCGCGTACGCGGCGGCCTCGGCCCGATTGGCCACGCCGGTCTTGGCGAAGATGCTGCTCACGTGGTGCAGCACGGTGTTGGGGCTGATGAACAGCGCCTCGGCGATCGCGCGGTTGCTGCGGCCCTCGGCGATCAGGCGCAGGACCTCGACCTCCCGGCTGCTCAGCCCGGCCGGCCACACGGACGGGGCCGGGCGCAGGGCCACCGCGCGCAGCATCTGGGCCCGCTCGACGAGCCCGTGGATGCCGATCTGCCGGGCCGTGGTGGCGGCGGCGTCCAGCAGCGTGACGGCCTGCCGGCGGTCGTCCGGCCGGCCCAGGACGATCAGCGCCCGCGCCTGTCCCTCGCGGCTCAGGGCGACCATGGGCCGTGACCGCATCCGCTCCGCGAGCTGGGCCGCGTGCGCGAACCGGCCGGCCGCCTCCTCCGCGCGCCCGAGGGTGAGCGCGAGCAGCCCCAGGTGGAACGACACCGGCCCGAAGTGGAAGCTGCCGAATCGTCCGCTCGCGATCGTGCGCGAGGCGTACGGCAGCAGCAGCTCGTGGATCCGGGCGGACGCCTCCTTCTGCCGGATGTAGTGGCAGGCCACGGCGAGCACGGCCAGGCTGGCCCGCCAGCCCGGGTTGCGGGGCAGCGCCGCCATGTCGTGGGCGACCAGCTGGTGGACCTCGAACCGGGCCTCGTCGAAGTGGCCCGCGGACGCCAGCGCGGCGGCCAGCGTGGCCCGGAACACGGGCATCGCCGGGAAGCGGGCGGCCGCCCCCCGGGCCACCTCCAGCTCCTCGCCGATGCGGCCCCGCATCAGGTTGAGGGACACCACGACGCCCGCGTGGAAGATCTCGACCGCGCCGTCGCCGGCCCGGCGACCGGTCGCCAGGGCCCTGGCGGCCAGCTCCTCGGCGTCGTCGAAGTCGCCCGTCATCGCGGCGCGCGCCGCCCGGGCGAGCGGCAGCTGCCACGTGTAGTCGAGCTGTCGGAGCTCGCGGGCGGTCCGCTCGGCCGCGGCCAGGTCGGCGTCGAAGCCGGCCAGGTCGCCCATCTCCAGCAGGTCCACGCCGCGCAGGCCGCGGCCGCGCAGCGCCATCGCGCGGTCGCCCAGTCGCTCGGCGAGGGCGACCACCTCGGTCGCCATCGCGAGCCGCTCCTCCGAGGTGGCGGGCGGGTCGGCGCCCCAGACCGCCATGTGGCGGTCGAACAGGACGGCGGCCAGCGTGGCGTCGTCGCCAAGCCGCCGGGCCATCGCGACGGCCTCGGCGCTGAGCGCGAGCCGGCGCCCCGCCTGGGCCGAGAACGTCAGCGCCCGGGCGAGCCGGGCCAGCACCCGGGCCCGGAGCGGGCTCTCCATGCCCGCGAGCGCCTCCCGGGCCTCCTCCAGCAGCTCGACCTCGACCGGGTCCACGGCGCCGCCGGGGACCACGAGGCCGAGGCCGAGCCCGGCCCTGGCCAGCGCCTCCGGAGCGCCGATGGCGCGGGCCAGCTCGGCCGCCCGCTGGTACGCGGCCCGGGCGGCGGGCACGTCCCCGGCCGCCATCCGGGCCTCGCCGATGCCCAGCAGCAGATCGCAGCGCTGGCGCTGGTCCGGCCGCTCGTCCAGCTCCAGGGCCGCCAGGCCGCGCTCGAACAGCGAGCCGGCCTCCTCCCAGGCCAGCAGGTCCAGCGCGCGCCGGCCGGCCTGGGCCGCGACCCGCACCGCCCTGGCCACCTGCCCGTCGGGCGCGGCGGCGACGTAGTGGTGGGCCAGCTCGGCCAGGTGGGGGCCGGGATCCCCGGCGTGCACGGCCTCCAGGGCCTCGCCGGCGCGACCGTGCAGCGCGACGCGGCGGGCGGCCGGCAGACCCTCGTACAGGACCTCGCGGACCAGGGCGTGGGCGAAGCGCCAGCGGCCCAGCGCCTCCGGGACGGCGCCGACGACGCGCGCCGACTCGGCCTCCTCCAGCAGCGCGAGCAGCCGGTCCGCGGGCAGGCCGGTGGCCGGCTGCAGGACGCGCAGCTCGAAGTCGCGGCCGACGACGGCCGCGACCTCCAGGACGCACTGGCACGGCCGGGACAGGCGAGCGAGCCGGGCGGCCACCACGTCCCGGACTCCCTCCGGCAGCCCGGCCGCGAGCACGCCGGCGCCGCCCGCGGCGGTATGGAGCCGGCCCTGGCCGGCCAGCAGCCGCACGACCTCCGTGACGAAGAACGGGTTGCCGTCGGTCTGCTGGTGCACGGCGGCGACCAGCTCCGGCGGCGGCTCCGCGCCGGCCTCCAGCGTCACGAAGCTGGCCACGTCCCGCTGGTCCAGGCCGCGGAGCAGCAGCCGGCGGCGGCGCGGCCCGCGCGTCAGGTCGGCGAGCGCCGCCACCAGCGGGTGCGTCCGGTCCACCTCGTCGTCGCGGTAGATGCCGACGACCAGCGGGCCGGCCGGCTCGACCTCCCGGCCCACGAACCGCAGCATGGCCAGCGACGGGGCGTCGGCGCCGTGCAGGTCGTCGAGGACGACGACGAGCGGCCGGCTCGCTCGCGGGCGGCGCGGGCAGGCCCGGCAGGCGGTCGCGGAGGGCCGGCACCAGCTGCGCGATGTCGGAGGCGCCCGCGCCCATGTCCTGCCGCAGCGCGTCCGGGTCGCTGGCCTGGACGTACGCGCGGACGACCTGCACCCAGGGCCAGAACGCGGGGGCGCCCTCGCCCTCCCAGCAGCGGCCCCACAGGACCAGCGCGCCGCGACCGGCCGCCGCGGCCGCCAGCTCCTCGACCAGCCGGGTCTTGCCGATCCCCGCCTCGCCGCCGAGCAGCACGACGCCGCCGCGGCCGTCGAGTGCGGTGTCGAGATCGGCGGTCAGCGCGGCGAGCTCGCTCTCCCGGCCGACAAAGGGCGTCGTCGTCACCCTGGATCGCAGCATAGGCGGTCACGGGCCGATGTCGATGGGCGCGATGGCTACCATCGACCCCCGGTGTCCCCCCTCTTCGATCGCTACCTCACCGTGGACTGGAGCGCCAGCGGCGTGCCCAGGACCGGCATGGATTCGATCTGGATCTGCGCGCTCGGCGCCGAGGGCGACCCGGCGACCGAGAACCCGCGCACGCGAACGGCCGCGGAGCGCGCGGTCCGCGGCCATCTCGCCGAGTCGGTCCGGCGCCGCGAACGCGTGCTGGTCGGCTTCGACTTCCCGTACGCGTACGCGCGCGGCTCCGCCGCCGCGCTCGGGCTGGCGGGCGAGCCGTGGCGGGCGGTGTGGTCCGAGCTGCGACGGCTGATCCGGGACGACCTCGGCGGGCCGAACGGCAACAACCGCTTCGCGGTGGCCTCCGAGCTCAACGGCAGGCTCGTCCACCACGCGTACTGGGGCCGGCCGAAGCACCGGCCCCACGCGCACCTGTCGGCACTGCGGGACGTGGTGCGCTACCGGATCGAGGGCGAGGAGGCGGGCCTGTCGGAGTGGCGGGAGGTCGAGTGCTGCCTGAAGCGGCGCCACCAGCACCCGCACTCGGCCTGGAAGCTGCTGGGCGCGGGCTCCGTCGGCAGCCAGGTGCTCACGGGGATCCCGGTCGTGGCCCGGCTTCGCGACGACCCGGAGCTCGACCCGGTGAGCCGTGTGTGGCCGTTCGAGGTGCTGATCCCCGACGCTCGCCCGGGCGAGCCGGCGATCGTCCACGCGGAGATCTGGCCGAGCCTGATCTCCGTGCCGCAGGTCGCCGGCCGGGTCAGGGACGAGACGCAGGTGATCCGGCTCGCGACCCGCTTCCGCGACGAGGACCGCGCCGGCGCGCTGGCCGGCCTGTTCGCCGCGGCCGGTGAGTCAGAGGCCGCTCGCGAGGAGGGCTGGATCCTCGGCGTGAGCGGGTGCGCGCCGTAGCACCCCACGAGCTCAGCCCGGCCCGCCGGGCGTGCTCGGTGGCCGACGCCTCTCGCCCTCGGCGGCCGGCTCGACGGAGTACCGTGGAAGCCCTACCGGTGTGAGGTGCTCGCGTTGCGGGGCGCCATGCGGGATCACATTCGAGAGGGGGATGCGATGATCGACCACAGGCGACTCCTGCTCGCGCTGGCGGCCGCGCTCCTGGCGGCGCTGGTGCCGGCGGCCACCTTCGCGGCCGGCGCGGTACCGAGCCGTGAGGGCGGCGGGCTCGTGGTGTCCACGGACCGCGGCGCCGTCCGGGGCGCGCTGGCCGGCCCGGTTCGGCAGTTCCTCGGCATCCCGTACGCGGCGCCGCCGGTCGGCGCGCTGCGCTGGCGGGCGCCCCAGCCTCACGCCGCCTGGTCCGGCGTGCGCGACGCCACCACGTTCGGCAGCCCCTGCCCGCAGACGGCCGGGCTGGGCAACCCGGGCAGCGCCGACGAGGACTGCCTGTTCCTGAACGTCTACGCGCCGGCGCGGGCGGACCGGGGCGGCGAGCTCCCGGTCATGTTCTGGATCCACGGCGGCGCCCTGGTGACGGGAGCGGGCAGCATCTACGGCCCCGCCCAGCTCGTGGCCCGGGGCGTGGTCGTCGTCACGATCAACTACCGGCTCGGCGCGCTCGGCTTCCTGGCCCATCCCGCCCTGTCGGCGGAGACGGGCACCGGGGCCTCCGGGAACTACGGGATGATGGACCAGGTCGCGGCGCTGCGCTGGACCCAGCGCAACATCCGGAGGTTCGGCGGCGACCCCCGCGACGTGACGATCTTCGGCGAGTCTGCCGGCGGCCTCAGCGTCCACACCCAGCTCGTGTCGCCGCTCGCCCGCGGCCTCTTCGCGAAGGCGATCACGGAGAGCGGCGCCTACTCGATGGTCCAGGCGACCCAGGCCCAGGCCAACGCCGCCGGCACCCGGTTCGCCACCGCCGTGGGCTGCGCCAGCCAGACGGCCGCGTGCCTGCGTGACGTGCCGGTGGCCACCATCGTCGCCAACGAGGCCGGCGGGTACACGCCGAACATCGACGGCCTGGTCCTGACGCAGTCGATCGGGCCCGCGCTGGCCAGCGGGGCGTTCAACCGGGTGCCGGTCATCGAGGGCACCAACCACGACGAATGGCGGCTGTTCGTGGCCGCGGCGGAGCTCGCGAGCGGCAAGCCGCTCACCGCGGACGGGTACGAGGCGGCGATCCAGGCGACGTTCAACGCGCCGCCCGCGTTCGCGCACCAGCTCGCCACCGCCGTCTACCCGCTCAGCGCGTTCGGCGGCAACCCGAGCATCGCGCTCGGGGCGATCGGGACGGACGCGTTCTTCGCCTGCAACGGCCGCATCTCGGCGCGCTCGGCCTCGCAGTTCGTGCCGGCGTTCCAGTACGAGTTCGCCGACGAGCAGGCGCCGGCGCTGATCCCCGGCATCAGCTTCCCGCTCGGCGCCTCGCACGCCGCGGAGCTGCAGTACCTGTTCACCGGCGTGGGGGTCAGCCCGCTGTCGCCGGCCCAGCGGAGGCTGTCGGCCGCGATGGTCGGCTACTGGACGCGGTTCGCGAAGACGGGCAACCCCAACTCCGAGGGCGCGCCCGCGTGGCCCCGCTACCACGCCGCCAGCGACCGCTTCCTGTCGCTGGTGCCGCCCACGCCGATGGCGGCCGGCGGCTTCGCCGCCGAGCACCAGTGCGCGTTCTGGGCGTCGGTGACCCCGGCCGGCTAGCCCGAAGGTCCGGCGGCGTGCGGCGGCTCCGCCGGAGCCGCCGCGCTGCCGACGGCGCTCGGCGGCCTCGGCGCCATCGTCGTCACCCGGGTCCCGCCGCCCACGAGAACGCTGGCGGTGGCGGCGGCTAGCCTGTATTGATGTCGAGAGAGCACGCCATCTCGGATGGCGGTGCAACTGGTGCAACGAGGTAAGAGCGACATGCAGACACCACCGATCGTCTCGCCGGAGGAGTGGGCCGCCGCCCGCAAGCAGCTGCTGGTCAGGGAGAAGGAGGTCACCCGCGCCCGCGACGCACTGGCGGCCGAGCGCAGACGGATGCCGTGGATGGCGGTCGAGAAGGCGTACACGTTCGAGGGCCCCAGCGGCACGTCACCACGTACCCACGGGGGGGCGGTGCCTACCCGGAACGTGCCTGCGTGGGCTGCTCGTTCCTCGCCGACCAGGTCGCGCACCCCGCCCACCTGAACGCGCGGGACACGACGCTCGCGTTCGTTTCGCGCGCTCCCCAGGCCGAGATCCAGGGCCTGAAGGAGCGCATGGGCTGGGAGCTGATCCCGTGGTACACGATCACCGACGACTTTGACAAAGACTTCGGCGTGGACGAGTGGCACGGGACCAACGCCTTCGTCCGCGACGGCGAGCGGATCTACCGGACCTACTTCGTCGACCTCCGGGGCGACGAGGCGATGGGAAGCACCTGGAGTTACCTGGATCTCACGGCGCTCGGCCGCCAGGAGGAGTGGGAGGACTCGCCGGAGGGGTACCCGCAGACGCCCCCGTACCAGTGGTGGAACTACAACGACGCGTACGGCCGGAACCGGTGACCGGGCCGGAGTAGGCACGCGGAGCGGCCGGACATCCTGACCGGCCGCCCGCACCAAGAACGATCGGCCGCCCGTTTTACGGCCGCTTTATAGCCAGCGCCCTAGCGTCGCTCGCGCGGCAAAACCACCTGATGGAGGTTCATGCGATGCGACTACCGTTCCTGGCCAGGGCGTGGCTGCTCCCCGTGGCGTCGGCCGGTCTGGTGGCACTGCTCGCCACCGTCCCGGCCGACCGGGTGGCCAGCACGGCATACGCGCAGGCCGGCGGGGCGGCTCCGCCTCCCTGCGCGCCGCCGACGTCGGGCGGCCCGCCGCCGGTCCAGCCCACGACGATCACCACGATCGAGCAGGCGTACGACTGCATCTTCGCGCACTACTTCGGCGGTGCCGGCCTCGACGACCGGCCGCTGCTCAGCGGGGCCTTCGCGGGCCTCACGCAGGAGCTCGCGCGCCTCGGCAAGGACCAGGCGGACGCCACGCTGCCGCCGTTCTCCGGCGACCGGGCCGCCGACTGGACCGCGTTCAGCGCCCTGTACCAGCGGTTGACGGCCGAGCTGCCCGCCGACCCCGCGGTGCTGCAGGCGGTCGCCGCCGCGACCCTGACCGGGATGGTTGGCAGCCTGCACGACAACCACGCCCGGTGGGTGCACCAGGAGGTGCCGCCGGGCTTCGCGCCCGGGGATGCGTACGGGCTCGGGATCGTGACCTCGCCCGGGCTCGCGCTCGCCACCAATGAACCGCAGGAGGCGCTGCCGCCGCTGTTCGTCTCGGCGATCCAGGGCGGGCCGGCGGCCGACAGGGGCCTGCGGCCGGGCGACATCATCCTGGCGGTCGACGGCGCGCCGCCGTTCGTGGACGGCGTGGTCTCCGAGGGCGTCATCGGCCTGCTGACCCAGCAGTTCCCGCAGGACGACCCGGTGCGCGTGACGCTGCGGCGCCCCGCCACGGGCCGCACCTGGACCGTGACGATGAAGCCGGCGCTGTTCCAGCTCTCCGCGGCCGCCTCGGCGCCGTTCACGTCGAGGCTGCTGCCGGGCGATGTCGCCTACGTCGCGCTGGCGGGCTTCTCGCCGAACGCGGTCGATGGGGCGCTCCAGGCGATCGCGGACATGAGCGCCGGCCGCACGCTGAAGGGGGTCGTGCTCGACCTGCGGGGCAACCGCGGCGGCTCACCGGTGGCCGTGGCTCGGCTGCTGGGTGCGTTCGTGCACGGGAAGGTGTGGAGCTACGACTGCGACCCGTCCAACGTGTGCCGGGCCAACCAGACCAACGACGGCGTCGCGCTGCTGCACCTGCCGCTGGTCGTCCTGACGGACCGCGACTGCGCGTCGGCGTGTGACGCGTTCAGCGGCGCCGTGAAGGATCTCGGGATCGGCCCGCTGGTGGGCACGCGGACCTCGGGGATCGTGGCCGGTCCGGCGACCGGATACCTGCTGACGGACAACAGCGACCTGCTCCTGCCGTCCGAGCACGAGCTGGGGGCGAACCGCGAGATCATCAACGGGATCGGCGTGGCGCCCGACTACCTCGTTCCGCTGACCGCCCAGGACCTGTCCGCCGGGCGTGACCCGGACGTCGCCAGGGCGCTGAGCCTGCTCGCCGGCTGACGGCGGCGGCTACCTCCCGCTGCATCCCGGTCGCGCCGTCGCGACCGGGATGCTCCGCTGCCTCGTGGCACGCCGGGTGAGGGCCTTCGCGGTCCTCACCCGCGGCCGTGTGGATGGTCGGCCGCCACGGACGCCAGCCGGGCCCGGACCTCCTCGGTCTGCGGGAGTGGCGTCAGCTCCGAGATAGCGATCCCCTCGCGCCAGGCGGCCCGCGCCTCCTGGCGGCGACCGGCGGCCAGCAGCGCGTCACCGAGGTCCCGCAGCGTGGTGAGCTCGCCACGCGGGAGGTTCAGGCCCCGAAAGATCGCCAGGCTCTCCCGCTGGCAGGCGATGGCCCGCTCATGCCGCCGCCGCCTGGCGTGCAGCGTGCCGAGCGTGTTGAGGCTCTCCGGTGGGGACGCAG
Source organism: Chloroflexota bacterium (assembly GCA_005880175.1). The sequence goes on along the minus strand of VBJR01000063.1, from coordinate 1,705 downwards.
CCGAACCAGTACGAGCTGATTCTCCACTCGTGTCGCTCTCCTTGTCAATGGACACGACGTTCTGGCTCTGGGGCATATTCGGTGATGCGGGGTGACGATCGTGTAGACCCCGCCGGTGATCTTGAAAGATGGTGCGGTTGAACTCCTCAACGTCCTGTTTCCGCACCTGGCCGGCGTCCATGTCGAGCGAGTCGTGGGTTCGGGCAGGGTGGTGCGATTGGAGGCCACGACTCGGGCGCCGGCAGTGGCTTGTCCGGTGTGCGGGCATCCCTCCAGCCGGGTCCACAGCCACTACGAGCGGTGGCTGGCCGATCGCGGCGTGGGCGGCCGCGAGGTGAGCATCCGACTGCGGGTCCGGCGCTTCTTCTGCATCGCGCCGAACTGCCCACGGCGCATCTTCGCCGAGCAGGTCGCCGGCTTGACCGAGCGCTACCGGCGCTGCAGTCCTGGGCTCCGAGCGATGCTGACCGAGGTCGGGCTGGCCTTGGGTGGTCGAGCGGGCGAGCTGATGACGCGGCGGCTGGATGCGGCGAGGTCCCCAAGGACCCTCCTGCGCCTGCTCCGGGCCCTGCCCGTGCCAGCGCCGGGTGCGCTTCGAGTCGTCGGCGTTGACGAGTTCGCGGTACGCCGCGGCCACACTTACTGCACCGTGCTCGTGGACATGGACACGCGCCGCCCGGTCGACGTGCTGGCCGACCGTACGTCCACGACGCTGGCGGCGTGGTTGGAGAAGCATCCCGGCCTCGAGGTCATCTGCCGTGATCGGGCAGGGCCATACGCCGAGGGCGCCAGTTCTGGCGCGCCCCAGGCGCGGCAGGTCGCCGACCGTTGGCACCTGCTCCACAACCTCGTCGAGGTCGTCGAGCGCATCCTCAAGCGCAACCGTGCCGCTCTTGTCGAGGCCACGCCGGAGATGGACACGTGTGATCCCGAGATCGGACCGACGCCTATCGAGGGAGCCCTTGCCGAGAGAACCCGACAGCGCCACCACGACGTCCACGCCCTCGCCGAGCGCGGGCTGAACCTCACGAGCATCTGCCGCGCGTTGAAGCTGGACCCGAAGACGGTGAACCGCTACCTGCGAGCAACCAGTCCCGAGGAGCTCATCGCGCCCGCCGCCCAGCGGGCTACCTCGCTCGAACGGTTCAAGGTCTACTTGGCGGACCGCTTCGCCGACGGCTGCACGAACGCGGCCAGACTGTGGGCGGAGCTCCAGGCCCAGGGGTACCGCGGCCACCGCCGCACCGTTCGTCGCTACCTCAACCGGTTGGCGAACGGGACCGTCGAACGGAGGCGTCCGGAGGAGTTCACGGCCCGCGAGGTACGTCAATGGATCCTGCGTCGCCCCGATCGGCTGGACCCCGACGACCGCGACCGCCTCCAGTCCATCTGCGCGCGGAGTCCCATCGTCGCCGCCACCACCGAGCTTGCCCAGGGCTTCGCGAGGCTGCTTCGCGAACGGCGCGGGCAGCAGCTCGGTGCATGGGTGCAGGCGGTCGAGGCCGCCGAGATTCCCGAGCTGCGCGCCTTCGCTGCCGGCCTTCGCAAAGACTGGGATGCGGTCCAGGCTGGGCTCACCCTGCCCTGGAGCTCCGGCGCCGTAGAGGGGCACGTCAACCGGATCAAGATGCTCAAGCGCCAGATGTACGGACGCGCGAACGTCGATCTGCTCCGCTCCCGCGTCCTCCTTGGCCGGTGAAGCTGA
>VBJR01000062.1:23721-53596 GCA_005880175.1 Chloroflexota bacterium | reverse complement strand
GTTCCTGACCATCTGCTTGAACTCGCGCACCTGCTCGCCCGCGTCGCCTGCCGACGAGTATTCGTTGTGCGGCGCGAAGAAGCCGATCGAGTTGTAGCCCCAGTAGTTGCGCAGGCCGAGCGCCTGCAGCCGGTCGTCCTGCACGAACTGGTGGACCGGCAGCAGCTCGACCGCGGTGACGCCGAGCTGGCGCAGGTACCTGACGACGGGCCCGCTGCCCAGCCCCCCGTACGTGCCCCGGAGCGGCTCGGGCACCTCGGCGCACTGGCGGGTGAACCCCTTCACGTGCAGCTCGTAGACGACCGTCTCGTCGAGCGGCGTGTCCGGGTGGCGGTCGTCGCCCCAGTCGAACGCCGGGTCGACCACGACGGAGCGCGGCACCGAGCCGGCGCTGTCCTCGTCGCTCCGGGCGAGGTCTCCGTCGGGGTCGCCCTGGCGGTAGGCGAAGACGCTCGGGCCCCAGTGGACGGCGCCGGTCACCGCCCGCGCGTACGGGTCGAGGAGCAGCTTCGCCGGGTTGCAGCGCAGGCCCCGGTCCGGCGCGTACTCGCCGCCGACCCGGTAGCCGTACCGCTGGCCGGGGCCGACGTGGGGCAGGTAGCCGTGCCAGACGTCGCCGGTCCGCTCCCGCAGCTCGACGCGGGTCTCGACCCCGCGCTCGTCGAACAGGCAGAGCGCGACGGCGTCCGCCACGCTCGAGAACACGGAGAAGTTGGTCCCCCGGCCGTCGAACGTCGCCCCCAGCGGGACGGGACGTCCAGGCCAGACGGTCGCCGGCTGGGTCGCGGTGGTCCAGGTGCGCATCTGCGTCACGCTATACCCCGGCGCCGGCCGCGTCAGCCGGCGGCGCCGGGGCCCTGGGCAATGCCTTGTACAGGCCCCGGCGGGCCGCCGGCGTCAGCCCTTCAGCGAGCCGCTGGCCAGGCCGGCGACGATCCAGCGCTGGACGACCATGAACAGGACCACGGCCGGCACCGCGCTGACGATGCTCGCCGCCATCAGCTGGTTCCACAGCGGGAGCTGGTTCTCGGCCAGGTAGGACTGGAGGCCGACGCTCACCGTGCGCGTGGCCGGGGAGGTCAGCACGCTCGCGAACAGGACGTCGTTCCAGGCCAGCAGGAACGAGAACACGAACGTGACCACCATGCCGGGCACGGCCAGCGGGAACGTCACGTGGCGGAGCACCTCGAACCGCGTCGCCCCGTCCACCAGCGCCTGCTCCTCGATCTCGCCGGGCAGGCTCGCCACGTACACGCTCAGCATCCAGATCGAGAACGGCAGCGCGAACGTCATGTACGTGAGCACGACGCCGAAGTAGCTGCCCACGATCCGCACCGACAGCGCCTGCTGGACGATCACGTACACGACGAACAGCGGCAGCAGGAGCAGGACGCCCGGCACCGTGTGCGTCGCCAGCAGCGAGACCCGGAACGCGTTGCGGAACCGGAACCGGAACCGCGCCACGACGTAGCCGGCGCCCCCAGGTCCACCGTCCGCCACATCTCGACGAACGTCTGCCAGTGCAGCTGGCGCGGCACCACCACGTCGCCGGCGGTCACCGCGTCTTGCAGCGAGACCAGCACCATGTAGACGATCGGCAGCAGCACGAACGCGGCGTATACGAGCGCCAGCAGGTAGCGGCCCGCCATGCGCGGCTTCATCGCGGTGGCCATCTAGTCGCTCTCCCCGACGCGGGCCGCGCGCAGGTAGATCACGGCGGGCGTCAGCATGATGAACAGCGCCACCACGGACATCGCGGCGCCGAGCCCGAAGTTGAACGTGATGAACGAGTTGACGTAGATGTTCAGCGGCAGCACGTCCACCTGCTCGGGCGGGCTGGAGCCGAACATGACGAACGGCAGCGTGAAGTTGTTGAAGTGGTTGATCGTGGACAGGACCAGGGCCAACCCCAGCGTCCCCCGGATCAGCGGCAGCGTCACGTGCCGGAACACGCGCAGGCCGCGGGCCCCGTCGATCGCCGCCGCGTCGTACAGCTCGGCCGGGATGGTCTGCAGCGCCGCCAGCGTCATGATGTAGATGAACGGCCAGGCCGCCCACACGTCGGCGATCACGAGCGCCCACAGCGAGCGCGGCCCGATCAGCCAGAACGTGTCCCGCGAGCCCAGGTGCAGCGCCGCCAGCAGCTGGTCGGCGACGCCGGTCCCGTTCATGAAGACCAGCCGCCACAGGACCGCGTTCACGAACGTCGGGATCACGTAGGGCAGCAGCATCAGGCCGCGCAGCACCGCGCGGCCGCGCATCGGCCCGTTGAGGAGCAGCGCCGCGCCGACGCCGATCGGCGTGATCGCGATCGTGGTCAGCAGCGAGAAGGCCAGGCTCGCCTTGACCGAGTCGAGCAGCGAGCTGGAGAAGGGGCCGCCGGGCGACAGCGTGTCCACGTAGTGCTTCAGGCCGACGAACGGCGCGGATGGCGAGCAGCGCGAGGCTCGGCGCCATCAGCCAGTACGGGGGCCGCAGCGGCGAGCCCCGGGAGCGTCGTGGCGCGGCGACGCGGAGGCCGGGGACGGGCTCGCCCGTCCCCGGCTCGGCCGCCACCGGCCGCTCTCTGGTGACCATGCCGCTACAGCGACGCCTGGAGCTGCTGGTTGGCCTGCGTCAGCGCGGTCTTCAGCTCGTCCTTGCTGTAGCTGCCGGTGACCCCGATCTGCTGGGCCATCTTGTTGATCGCCTTGCCCAGCACGACCTCCAGCTGCGCCCAGGAGCCGAAGAACGGCGTCGGGTACGACTTGAGCTCGGCGTCGTACAGCGCGTCCCACGGCGCGGCCTTGGCGTCGGGGTACTTCGTGAACGTCTCCAGCACGACCGGCTGCTGCGCGCGCAGCTTGAACAGCTGGTACTGGATCTCCGGGCTGGTCATCGTCTTGATCAGCTGCAGGGCCAGGTCCGGGTTCTTGCTGTACTTGAAGATCGTCAGGTACTGGCCGGACACGAACCCCTGCGCCGGCTTGCCGCCCCTGGGCAGCGACTTCATCCCGACCGGGATCGTCGGCCCGACGCTGAACGCGTACTTGCCCGCGATCGCGCCCTGGTCGTACGCCGGGATCCCGCCCGGACCGGTCATCACCTGCATGCCGACCTTGCCGCCGGCCATCGCCTTGATCTCGTTGGCGCCCGTGAACGTGGCGTCCTGCGTGGAGGCGATCTTGTACTTCGCCATCCAGTCGAGCCAGAACGCGCACGCCTCGACCGACGCGTCGGAGTCGAGCAGGCCCTTCTTGCCCGAGCTGTCCATCAGCTGGCCGCCCATCTGCGTCACGAACAGCCAGATCTTGTGCCACGGGTCGAAGCCGTCGGCGGGGGCCATCGCCGTGCCCCACTGGTCCTTGCCGTTGGTCATCTCCCTGGCCGCCGAGATGAAGTCGTCCCACGTCTTCGGCGGCTGCTTGATGCCCGCCGCGTCGAACAGCTCCTTGTTGTAGACGAACGCGAACGGGTTGCCGCTCCAGGGCACGCCGATCAGCTTGTCCTGGGACGGGCCGCTCATCGCGAGCTGGGGCTGGAAGAACGCCGACCTGCCGCCCAGCTGGTCCCACATCGAGCTCGTGATGACCTCGAACGAGCCGCTGGCGTACGCGGTCGGGACCACCGTCGAGCCGAACTCGAAGATGTCCGGCCCCTCGCGGGCCGCCGCGGACGTCTCCAGCTTCGTCTGCTCCTCGGCTGCCGACGCGTACGTGTCCCAGGCGAACGTCGAGCCCGGGTTCGCCTGCTCGAACCTCTGCTTGACCAGGTCCATCAGCTGGGACTGCTGCTGCGGGTGCGCGGTGTCCTTGCTGATGAAGATGCTGAGCGTGCCGGGCTGCGCCTTCGTCTGGGTGGTCGCGCTCGGCTGGTTGGACGAGTTGCCGCAGGCCGTCAGGATGGCCGGGAAGCCGGCCGCCAGCGTGCCGGCGCCGGCAACCTCGAGGAACCTGCGGCGGGTCAACCGGACGTGTGCGCTCATCGTCGCTACTCCTCTCTCCTCTCCAGCACCGCGTGCTGGTCGCCGCCGGCCGTGACCTGCGACCAGCAGCTGCCCGACTGCTGGACCACGGTCGGCGGACGCCCGTTCGCCGATTTGTTTGATGATGCGCCAGCCCGCGCGGCATCGCAACGGGCGCATGCCGGCCGGTCCTGTTTTCCGAAATGTTCGCGCTCAGACGTCGCCGGCGTCGTGGACCAGCAGGGCCACCTGGACCCGGTTGTTCAGCTCCAGCTTGGTCAGCAGCCGGGACACGTACGCCTTGACCGTCGCCACGCTCATGTGGAGCTCGGCGCCGATCTCCGCGTTGGACCTGCCCTGGCCGATCGCCAGTGCCACCTGGCGCTCGCGGCCGGTCAGGCGGTCCAGCGTCTCCCGGGCCCGGGTCTGCCGGGCGTCCGCGCCGCTGCCCGCGAAGTGCTGGAGCAGCTGGCGCGTGACGGTGGGGGAGAGCATCGCCTCGCCACCCGCGACCAGCCGGATCGCCCGCACGATGTCCTCGGGCGGCGTGTCCTTGAGCAGGAAGCCGCTCGCGCCCGCCCGCAGGGCCCGGAGCACGTACTCGTCCACGTCGTACGTCGTGAGGACGATGACCTCCGGCGCCTGGTCCCGGCGCCGCAGCCGCTCGGTCGCGGCCAGGCCGTCCATCCGCGGCATCCGGACGTCCATCAGCACCACGTCGGGAGCGAGCGCGTCCGCCCGGGCCACCGCCTCGGCGCCATCGGCCGCCTCGCCCACGATCCGCACGTCCCCGGCGCCGGCCAGCAGCATCGTCAGCCCGGCGCGGACCAGCGCGTCGTCGTCCACGACCAGCACGCGGATCACGCCGGCCACGGGAGCCAGGCCCGGAGCCGGTAGCCGCCGCCGTCAGGGCCGTGCTCCAGCCGTCCTCCCGCCAGCGCCGCCCGCTCGACCAGGCCGACGATGCCCGTGCCGGCGCCCGGGATGGCGGGCGGCGCCGCCTCCCCGGCGGGCAGCCGGTTGCGCACCTCGATGGTCAGGCCGTCGCCCGCGGCGCCCGCCAGCGTGAGGCCGACCGCGCACGCGGGCGCGTGCTTGCGGGCGTTGGTGAGCGCCTCCTGGACGATGCGGTAGGCGTCCCGGCCCGCGCTCGCCGGCACGGCCGAGAGGTCGGCGAGCCGGTTGTCGAAGCGCAGCCGCATGCCCGCCTGCCGGGAGTCCTCGACCAGCGCCGGCACGTCGGCGAGCGTGGGCTGGGGCGGCTCCGGCGCGTCGTCAGCGCCCGGGCCGCGCAGCACCCCGATCACGCGCCGCAGGTCCTCGAGGGCGAGGTGCGCGTTCTGCCGGACCACGCCGGCGGCCCGTGCCACGTCCTCCGGCGGGGCGTCGGGGTGGAACTCGAGCGCGCCCGCGTGGAGGCTCAGCAGCGAGATGCGGTGGGCGAGCACGTCGTGCATCTCGCGGGCGATCCGCTCCCGCTCCAGGTGCCGGGCCTGCTCGATGCGCAGCTGCTGCTCGGCCTCGGTCCGCTCCGCCCGCTCGCGCAGCGACCGCAGCCGCTCGCGCCGCGCCTGCCCGAGCATGCCCCAGGCGATGACCGCGGCGTTGACCAGCAGGCCGATCACGAAGTTGGCCAGCGCCGCGGCCCAGAGCGGGTCCGTCCGCGGGCCGCGCAGCCACCAGTGGAGCTGCCCGGCCGCGAAGCTGGCGAGGCCGACCAGCACGGCCACCCGCAGGCGGCGGTGCAGGGCGACCGTCAGCAGCGCCATGCCCATCGCGCCCTGGCTCGCGGTCGCGAACACCACCAGCGGGGCGATCCCGAGCGAGACCCCGACCGGCCACCGGCGCGCGACCAGCAGGGCCAGGCACGCTGCGGCCCCGATCGCGACGTCGGCGACCAGCACCAGCCGGGGGACCGGCGGGCTGTTGGCGAGCCAGAGCGCGAAGTTCAGCGCCCCGGTCACGGCGGCCACGAGCACCAGGCCCGCGTCGTGCAGCCGCTCGCGCGTCCGGCCGCCGCCGGCCGCCCAGACCTCCATGGTCGTCAGCGTACGGATGCCCGCCCGCGGCGGCATAGCGACCAAAGTCGATGTCCGCGCCGTCCTTCGTCGCTCCGAACTAGCCGTCCGGCCGGCGCGACAGGCGCCCGGCCGCCGGCAGCCTGGAGCCCATGATCGACGTGGAGCACCTCGGCAAGCGCTACGGCCGCCACCAGGCCGTGGACGACGTCTCGTTCACGTGCCCGCCGGGCACGATCACGGGCTTCCTGGGCCCGAACGGCGCGGGCAAGTCCACCACCCTGCGGATGATCTGCGCGCTGACCCGGCCGTCCGCCGGCTCGTCCACCGTGGCCGGCGTGCCCTACCGCCGGCTGCCGAACCCGGCCCGGCAGGTGGGCGTGCTGCTGGACGCCCAGGCGCAGCACTCGGGCCGGACCGGCCGCGAGACGCTCGTCCTGGCCGCCCGGATGACGGGCCTCGACCGGCGGCGGGTGGACCACCTGCTGGAGCTGGTCGGCCTGACCGGCGCGGCCGTGGACCGGCGGGTCGGCGGCTACTCGCTGGGCATGCGGCAGCGGCTCGGCATCGCCCAGGCGCTGCTCGGCGACCCCCGCATCCTGGTCCTCGACGAGCCGGTCAACGGGCTCGACCCCGAGGGCATCCTCTGGATGCGCCGGCTGCTCCGGGACTTCGCCGACGCGGGCGGCACCGTCCTGCTCTCGTCGCACCTCCTCCACGAGGTCGAGGCGGTGGCCGACCGGCTGGTCGTGATCAGCGCCGGCCGGATCGTGGCCCGGGGGGCCGTGGACGAGCTGCTCGCGACCGCGGGCGTCCGCGTGCGCGCGGAGGACCAGGCGGCCCTGCGCCGGGTGCTGGCCGCCGCGGGCATCGCGCACCGGCCGTCGCCCGACGGCGAGGCGCTCGTGGCCGAGTCCGGCGCCCAGGCGGTCGGCCGGGCCGCGGCGGCCGCCGGCGTGGTCCTGCTCGAGCTCCGGCCCGCGGCCGGGGTGGAGGAGCTGTTCATGGCGCTGACCGCCGCGGGCGACAGCGCGAAGGAGGCGGCGTGATGCTGTGGCGCCTGACCACGACCGAGCTGCGCAAGATGGTGGACACCCGGGCCGGCCTCGCCCTGCTCGGGGTCACGGAGCTGCTGGCCCTGGGGATCGTGGCCGTGCAGCTGCTGGCCGGCAAGCCGGCGACGTGGACGTTCCAGGCGTTCTTCTCTCGGTCAGCAGCGAGTGGTCGCAGCGCACGGCGCTGACCACGTTCGCGCTGGTGCCGCGGCGGGAGCGGGTCCTGGCCGCCAAGGTGCTGGCGGCATCCGCCCTGGCGGCGCTGGCGGTCGGGGCGGGCGCGCTCGACGCGACGCTCGGCAACCTGGTCGCGGCCGCCCGGCCGCACGCGAACGGCAGCTGGCACGTGACCGAGGCGACGTTCGGCGCCGCGCTGCTCGTGATGGTGCTCTACGTCCTCCTCGGCGTGGGCTTCGGCACCCTGCTCCAGAGCTCGCCGGTCGCGATCGTCGTGTACTTCGTGCTCCCGACCGCCTGGACGGTCGCGGGCCGCCTGGTCTCCTGGCTGCACGACTGGGCATCGTGGCTGGACCTCAGCACGACCGCCGAGCCCCTGACGCGCGGCGCGTGGCCGGCCGGCGACGGCTGGGAACGGCTGGCCGCGTCGGTGGCCCTCTGGGTCGGGCTGCCGCTGGCGCTGGGGCTGGTGCGCGTGCTCCGGAGCGAGGTCAAGTGAGGGCCGGCCGGCTCCGGCCGGCTCTTCTCAGGCGGCCTGGCGGGCCGGCTGCCGGGCGGTCACCTGGAACAGCCCGCCGAGGTCGAGCCGACGGCGGACGGCCAGGTACGCGCTGATGCCGAACAGCAGGGCGACGCCGGTCTGGAGCAGGCGCTGGAGCAGCGCGACCGCGCCGGCCGCCCCGCCCGGCAGGCCGAGCACGATCAGCAGGCCGGCCACGGTGGCCTCGTTGGCGCCCACGCCGCCGGGGAGCAGGCTGACCGCGCCCCCGATCGAGGACAGGGCGAGCGCGAACGCGGCCTGCCACCAGTCGCCAGCGTCTCGGGCCGGTGGAGCAGCTCCGCCGTCTCGTGCTGCAGCTCGTCGATCGCCGGCAGCAGGCGGTTCAGCAGCGGGATCCGGGCGATCAGCCGGTGCACCACGCAGAACACCGGCGAGACCGTCAGGATCACGACGACCGCCGCCATGCCCGCGGCGGTGGCGGCCACCACGCCGACCCCGAGGTGCAGGGCCAGGAGCTCGGGCAGCGCCAGCAGGACCAGGCACAGCGTGTACGTGAGCTCCTGGACGGTGACGGTGGCGGCGACGCTGCCGAAGTCGCGGTCGCTGGCCCGGGCCGCGAACGCCGCCCGGGTCAGGTCGCCGAGGGGGACGAGCGCGGTGATGGTCTGCCCGGCCGCGTTGAGGAGCAGGCTGTCCGTGAGGCTGACCCGCGCGCCCGCCTCGCGGAGCAGGATGTGCCACCGCCATCCCTGGAGCACGTACCAGGCCACGTACATCGCCAGGATGGCAGGCAGCAGCCGCAGGTCGAACCTGGTCAGCGCCCGCGCGACCTGCGCGGGGTCGAGGACGACCAGCAGCCCGGCCATCGCGGCCACGCCCAGGAGCGGCGGTCCGAACGTGCGCACCGCCCGTCGCATCCCTCTCGACTCTACGCGCGCTCCCGCGATTGCACCGGCGTCGAACGGCACGTAGGATCGACGCCAGCGCGACTCGAAACGCTTCGACGGACGCCAGAGGGGGAGGCGAGAGATGAGGTCGATCAGCCGTCTCGCGAGCGCGGTCGCCGGGCTGCTCCTGGCGCTCGCCAGCGTGTCCGCACCGGCACCCGCGGCGGCCGCCGCGCCGCCCGCGCCGCCGCCGCCGTCCAGCATCGGCCTCGGGCAGCCGCACACGATCACGTTCGACCACTACTCGCTGCTGATCGACGGCCGCCGGGTCTACATCTGGGCCGGCGAGTTCCACTACTGGCGCCTGCCCAGCCCGGCCGCGTGGCTGGACGTGCTCCAGAAGATGAAGGCGTCCGGCTACGACGCGGTCTCGATCTACTTCGACTGGGGCTTCCACTCGCCGGCGCCCGGCGTGTACGACTTCACCGGCATCCGCGACGTGGACCGGCTGCTGGACATGGCCGCGCGGACCGGCATCTACGTCATCGCCCGGCCGGGCCCGTACGTCAACGCCGAGACGGACGACGGCGGCCTGCCGCCGTGGCTGAGCCGGGAGCCGGGCACGCTGCGCACGTCCGACCCGGCGTACCTGGCGTTCGCGGCGGAGTGGCAGCGGCACATCGACGCCATCCTGGCCCGCCACCAGCTGACCAGCGGCACGGGCAGCGTGATCCTGTACCAGGTCGAGAACGAGTTCACGAACACCGGCACGTCCGGCCAGGGCTACATGCAGGCGCTGGAGCAGCAGGCCCGCGCGGACGGCATCGCGGTGCCGCTGACCCACAACGACATCGGGCCCAACGGGCGCTGGGCGAGCGGGCCCGGCGCCGTGGACATCTACGGCTTCGACCGCTACCCGCAGGCGTTCGACTGCTCGAACCCGACGCGCTGGCGGGCGGTGCCCGACTTCTCGACGACGCACAACCTGGCCCCGACCGAGCCCATGTACATCGCCGAGTTCCAGGGCGGCTCGTTCGACCCCTGGGGCGGCGCCGGCTACGACAAGTGCCGGACGCTGACCGGGCCGGACTTCGAGCGCGTCTTCTACGCGTCGAACATCGGCTTCGGGGCGACGCTGCAGAGCTTCTACATGACGTTCGGCGGCACGTCGTGGGGCTGGCTGGCGTTCCCCGGCGTCTACACCTCCACCACGCAGAAGGAGCTGGGCTACTTCGTGCAGTCGGTGGCGCCGCTGGCCAGGACGGACGTGGTGGCCGCGCCGGCGCCGGCGGACCCCGCGCTGCGGATCGACGCGCGGGCGAACCCGGACACCGGCACGCAGTTCTTCTTCGTCCGGCACGCCGACGGCACCTCGACCGCGACGAACGCCACGCCGCTGACGTTCACGACGCCGGACGGGACGTTCACGACCCCGCCGGTCGCCGTGGACGGCCGCGATGCCAAAGTCCTCCTGGCCGACTACGACATGGACGGCCAGCACCTCGCCTACTCGACGGGGCAGCTGATGACGCACGCCACGGTCGGCGGCCAGGACGTGGCGGCGTTCGTGGGCCGGACCGGGGACGCGATGGAGACCGCGCTCCGCTACGACTCGGCGCCGGTCGTTCGGGTCGTGAGCGGCCAGGCGACGTCGGCGTTCGACGCCTCCACCGGCATCCTGCGCGTGGACGCCGCCGCCGGGACGCTGACGCGGGTGTCGGTGTCGGGCGGCGGCCGGACCCCGCTGACGCTGCTCCTGGGCGACGATGCCGCGGACCGCGCTGACGGTCTGGGCGCCGGCCGGGGTCGAGCGCGTGACGTGGAACGGCCGGCAGGTGCGGGGCCTGGTCGCCGGTCCCCGGCCGGTCCGGCTGCCGGCGCTCACGGACTGGCGCTACCAGTTCGAGACGCCGGAGGCGCAGCCCGGGTTCGACGACTCGGGCTGGACGGTGGCCGACCACGCGACGACGAACGGTCCGGCGCCGCCCACCCTGCCCGTGCTGTACGCCGACGACTACGGCTTCCACCACGGCATGGTCTGGTACCGCGGGCACTTCACCGCGGCCGGCGGCGAGACGGCCGTCACCGTGAACTGCGCGACCGGGACGGCCGGCATCTGCTCCGCGTGGCTGGACGGGGTGTACCTGGGCGTGAGCGCCACGGGCGGCGGCTCGACGACGTTCGCCATCCCGGCCGGCGTGGCCCAGGCCGGCGCGGACAACGTGGTCTCGGTCCTGGTCGAGGACATGGGCCACGACGAGGGCGGGCGCAAGAACCCGCGCGGGCTGACGGCGGCCGCGCTCGTCGGGGCGGCCGACGCCGTGACCTGGCGGCTCCAGGGCAACCTGGGCGGCGAGAGCCCGGTGGACCCGGTCCGCGGGGCGATGAACAGCGGCGGCCTGTTCGGCGAGCGCACGGGGCAGTTCCTGCCGGGCTACCCGGACGGGAGCTGGCAGCGGGTCGCCCTGCCGCACGCCGACCCGCTCCCGGGCGTCGCGTGGTACCGGACGGAGTTCGCGCTCGACATCCCGCGCGACCAGGACGTGCCGGTCGCCCTCCACCTGGGCGCGGTGTCCGGCCAGCGCGACCGGGTGCTGATCTTCCTCAACGGCTGGAACGTGGGCCAGTTCGTGAGCGACCTGGGCCCGCAGACCGACTTCGTCCTGCCGCCGGGCGTCCTGCGCGCGGATGGCGAGAACACGCTGGCGCTGGCGGTGTGGTCGCCGGTGGCCGGCCAGGGCGGCCTCGGCCCGGTGTCCCTGGTCGCCAGGGGGAACCGCACGGCGGGCCTGCGCGTCGGCGACGTGCCGGCACCCCGTTTCAACGCGGCCGTGTACGGCCAGCCCGTGCGCCCGACCGGCGCCACGCTCGGCCTGAGCGGGCCGCCGCTGGCCGCGGCCGGCCAGACGGTCGCGGTGACCGGCACGGTCACGGCCGTGGGCCGGGGCATCGACCACGTGTCGGCGACGCTGGTGCCGCCGCCCGGCTGGACGGTGGCCCCGTCGGGAGCGGTGCGCGTGCGCGACCTGAGCGCGGGCCGCTCGGCCGCCGTGCACTGGCTGCTCACCGCGCCGGCCGGCGGTCTGACGCCCGGCCCGGTCACGGTGGTCGGCCGGCTCGACTTCACGCAGGGCCGCGCCCCGACCAGCCGGGCGGGCGTCCTGGGACTGCTCGTGCCGTCTCCGAACCTGGCCGCGACGTTCGACAACGTGGGGACGACGGACGACGCCAGCCCCGGCCCGGGCGCGTTCGACGCCGTCGGCTCCAGCCTGTCGGCGCAGGCGGCGGCGGCGGTGGGCGTGACACCGGGCGGGTCGCTGACGCACGACGGCATCACGTTCGGGCTGCCCGGCGTGGCCGCCGGCCAGCCCGACAACACGCTGGCCGACGGCCAGGTGGTCGCCGTGCACGGCCAGGGCTCCGCGCTGGCGTTCCTGGGCGCGTCGGAGGGCGCCGTGACCAGCGGCGGCGGGACGGTCTACTACGCGGACGGCAGCACACAGCGGTACGCGCTGGGCCTGGGCGACTTCTTCTTCATGGACGCGCTGGCGCCGGGGAACGAGATCGCGGTCCACTTCCCGTACATCAACAGCGCGGGCGGCGGGTGCTTCCAGGGCAAGGCGTACGGCACGCGCTGCACGCACGAGGTCGGCCTGTACTACGCGGCGGTGCCGGTGGACGCGGCGAGGACGGTCGTGGGCGTCTCGCTGCCCCTGGTGTCCGCGACGGTGGGCACGCCGTCGGCGCGGGTGTCGGCGATGCACCTGTTCTCCGTCGCGGTGGGCACGCCGGCGGCGCCGGGTCCGTTCGCCTCGCTGGCCGCCGCGTTCGACAACGTCGGCGTCACCGACGACGCCGTGCCGTACCTGGGCAACCTGGACGGGAGCGGTTTCAGCTACTCGGCACAGGGCCTGGCGGCCGCGGGGGTGACGCCGGGCGGCGTGGTCAGCGCCGGGGGCGTGGCGTTCACGTGGCCGGCGGCCGCGGCCGGGACGCCGGACAACGTGGTGGCCGACGGCCAGCGGATCGCGCTGTCCGGCCGGGGCTCGACGCTGGCGTTCCTGGTCAGCTCGGGCGGCCAGCCGACGCCGGCCCCGGTGACGGGCACCGGCACGGTGACGTACACGGACGGCACGACGGCGACGTTCTCGCTGACGGTCGGCAACTACTTCAACGCGCCGGGGGCGGGCGTGACGGCCGCGTTCTCGGAACCGGCGCTGAACAACCCGGCGGGATCGCAGGCGCACGCATCGTTCGTGTTCGTGGCCACGGCCCCGCTGGACCCGACCCGAACGGTCGCGTCGGTGGCGCTGCCCGAGCTGGGCGCGGAGGTCGCCTCGGGCACGGGCGTGGGCTTCGCCCACGTGTTCGCGATGACGATCGCGAGCTGACCGGCTCGCTACCCGGCCCGGCCGCCGGCGGCCATGATCGCCGCCAGCGCCTCCGCGTGGCGCTCGAACGCCGCCCGGCCGGCCGTCGTGATCCCGTACAGGGACTGGGGGCGGCGGCCGTGGCTGGTCCGGGTGACGTCCACGTAGCCGGTCTCGGCCAGCACCCGCACGTGCTGGCCCAGGTTGCCGTCGGTCATGTCCAGCAGCTTGCGCAGCGCCGTGAAGCTGAGCTGGCCCCCGGACGGCAGGCCGACCAGCGCCGCCACGACCCGCAGACGGTTCAGGTCGGCCAGGAGCGGGTCCACGGGGGTCAGCAGCAGGCGCCGGAGCGCCTCCGGGGGTTCGACGCTCATCGGCCGCCCGGGGTCCCGATGACGCGGACCAGGCCGGTCACCGCCATCCCGCCGCCGCCGAGCAGCCCGAGCAGCCCGAGCGACTCGTCGAGGAGGAACGCGCGCAGCACCATCGCGAGGACGATGATGCCGGCGCCCAGCACCCCGGGATCAGGAAGAAGATCGGGACCGGGCCCGGCGCGGCGATGACGTCGACCGCGAACGCGCCGGCCAGCACCACCCACCAGGCGCGCGTCAGCTGCCGCTCCCACCCGGTGCGGCCGGGCGCGGGGTCCCAGCGGGCGCCCAGCTTCGTCAGCACGAGCGCCCCCGCCGCGGCGCCGGCGCCGACCGCCAGGGCCGGGCCGAATGGCAGGAACTGGACAGCGGAGTAGCTCACGATCCACGTCAGCCCCCACCAGACGAGCGGCAGGCGCGTGGCCTGGCCGTGCACGAGGCGGCGGCCGAGGGTGCGGACACGGCTCGCCTCCCGCAGGGCGGCGGTCGCCTCGTCGGGCGTCAGCATCGCGTCGCTGTGATGCGCTCGCGCGAATCCTGGCGGCCGATCACGGCCAGGGCAGCTTCACGTCGATCAGCGCGCAGCGGCCGGCCCGGACCGTCGCCAGGCCCTGCTCCACCGCCGCCGCCATCTCGTCCGGGTGGCGCACCACCGCGCCGTCGCCGCCGCACGCCCTCGCGATCGCGACCAGGTCCGGCGGGTCCGTGATCTCCGTCTCCGGGAACCGTCCGGCGGCCGAGGAACCCGACCCCGGCGCGGTGCGCCGACCACATCGCGGCCGTCGGGATGCCGAAGTGGAACGTCCCGTCGCCGCAGACCGCCACCACGGGCCGGCCCGGCGCCGCCAGCGCGGCCCCGACCCCGGCGCCCATGCACCAGCCGAGGCTCGGCGCCCCGGCCGTGACGAGCGCGCCCGGCTCCCGGTCGATCTGGCGCGCGCACGCGAGCCGGTTGGTCACCGCCTCCTCGAGCACCACCGCGTCGCCCGGGAGGGCCCGGTCGAGCGCGGCCATGCAGGCGTCGGGCAGGTCGGCCGGCGCCGCGGAGGCGGCCCGCCGGCGCCACTCCTCGTGCACGTCCCGCAGCCGGCCGCTGACGTCCTCGCACCGCCGCTCCCAGGCCGCCCGGCGCTCGGGCGTCGCCCGCTCCGCCAGCGCCGCCTCCAGCATCGGCAGCGCGGTGGCCGAGTCGGCCTCCAGCGCCACCGCGGCCGGGTAGGCCCACGTCGGCATGGACACCTTGGCCGGGTCCACGTCGATCTGCAGGACCACGGCGTCCGCCGGCGGCGCGACCACCGCCGGCACCCACGGGACGTCCGTGTCCACGACCAGCACGCAGTCCGCCTCGCGCAGGAGCCCGTCGCCGCCCAGCCCGCCGGCGTAGAGCGGGTGCCGGAGCGGGAAGTTGATCCGCTCGCGCTGGTCGATCACGGGCGCGCCGAGCAGCGAGGCGATGCGGACCAGGCAGGCCACCACGGCCGGCGCCCGGCCGGCCGCGCCGACGACGATCACCGGCCGCGACGCCTCGGCCAGCGCCGCCGCCACCTCGGCCAGGCCGGCCGGGTCGGGCGCCGGCGGCCGCGGGGCGCGCAGCCGCGGGAACCGCGCGTCGGCCGGCGGGTCCATCAGCATCTCGCGCGGCAGCATCACGTACGCCGGCCCGCGCGGCTCGGTCTGGGCGACCTGGAACGCGCGCCGCATGATCCGGCCCAGCTCGCGGCCGCGCGGCACCTCCATCACCCACCGGGCGTACGCGCGCATCGCCGCGGCCTGGTCCGGCTGCTCCTGCGGCCACATGATCGCGGCGTCGCGGTGGCCCGGCACGGCCGGGTCGGTGCTGTACGGCGAGCGGCCCGCCATGATCACGACCGGCGTGTGGTTGCGCTGCGCGTTGTGCAGCGCGCCGCCCACGTTGAGCGTCCCCGCGTCCACGTGGACCTGGATCGCCTGCGGCCCGCCGCCGACCGCGTGATGCCCGAGCGCCGCCGACAGCGCCACGTGCTCGTGCAGGCACAGCACCGACCGCGGGTGGGGCGAGCCGGCCGCCCGGGCGGCCGCGAGCGCCTCCTGGATCGGCGCGGTGTCGGTGCCGGGGTTGAAGAAGAGGTGCTCGACGCCCTCGTCGGCGAGCAGCCAGATCAGCTCTTCCGCCGCGTCCTTCATGTCAACCGCTCCATCAGCGCCTTCTTGGATACCTTGCCGAACGGCGAGAGCGGGAACTCGTCCATCAGCGCCAGCCGCTCGGGCAGCTTGAACCTGGCCATTCCGAGGCCGAGGAGGTACGGCACCAGCTCCTCCAGGGTCAGCGTGCGGCCGTCGCGCGGGACCACGCACGCGCACATCCGCTCCCCGAGCACCGGGTCGGGGACGGGGACGCACGCCACGTCGCGCACGGCCGGGTGGCCCAGGATCAGGTTCTCGACCTCCTCGGCACTGATCTTCTCACCGCCGCGGTTGACCAGGTCCTTGATCCGTCCCTCCACGAGGAACGCGCCGGTCGGATGCCGCCGCATCAGGTCGCCGGAGCGGTAGAACCCGTCCGGCGTGAACGCGCGCGCGTTGTGCTCGGGCGCCCGGTAGTAGCCGCGCAGCGTGTACGGGCCGCGCACCGTCAGCTCGCCGACCTCGCCGCCGGCGACCTCGCGGCCCTGCTCGTCGGTCAGCCGGACCTCGTCGCCGGGGCTGAGGGGCGTGCCGGCGGTCTCCATGCGCGCCTCCTCCGGGTCCGTCCGGCGGACGAAGAACAGGGTGCCCTCGCTCATCCCGAAGTTCTCCTGCACGAACGCGTTCGGGAACGCCTCCGCGAGCTGGCGCCGCACCTCGGGCTGCAGCCGCTGGCCGCCCGACTGCACGAGCCGTACCGACGTCAGGTCGTGCGCCCGGCACGCCGGGTCCGCGAGCCAGCGGATGTACAGGGCGGGCACGGCCGCCAGGTGGGTCACGCCGTGGCGCTCGATCAGGGGCAGGGCGTCGCCCGCGCGCGTCCCGGGGCTCAGCGCGACCCGGCCGCCGTGGAGCAGGAACCCCTGCACGCCGGGGCACGCCAGCGGCATGTTGTGGGCCAGCGGCAGGACGGCGAGCTGGCAGCCGTCGGGGCCCACCTCCTGCACCGCGGCCGCGGCGCGCGAGTTGTAGAGGTAGTCGTTGTGCGTGCGCGGGATCAGCTTGGGGATCCCGGTCGTGCCGCCCGAGAGCAGCAGCACGCACGGGTCGTCGGGATCGACCACCACGGGCGGCGCGGTCGCCACGCCGCTCCAGTCCAGCTCCTCCAGCAGCACGGTGCGGCGGAGGCCGGGGTTGGCCCGGCGCACCTGGACCGCCAGGTCGCCGTCCGTGCCGAAGTAGGCGACCGCGCCGGCCAGGCGGACGAAGTGGTCGATCTCCAGGCGCCGGTGCGGCGCCAGCGCCAGGATCGGGACGACGCCCAGCCGCTGCAGGGCGAAGTACAGGTACAGGAACTCGGTCCGGTTGGGCAGGTGCACGACCACGCGGTCGAGCGGCCGCAGGCCCATGCCGTGCAGCCGCGCCGCCAGCGCCTCGCGCCGCTGGCCGAGCTGGCCGTACGTGATGGACTCGCCGCCCCAGTGCAGCGCCACCCGGCCGGCGTGGATGCGGAACCGCTCGCCGAACACGTCGTCCAGCGTCCGGTCCTCCCACCAGCCCGCCGCACGGTAGCGCGCCGCGAGCTCGGGCGGGTGGGGGACGACCCCGTCGAGCGGCACGTCAGGTGGTCGCCGAGAAGCCGCCGTCCACGACGACGACCTCGCCGGTGACGAACGGGCTGCTCGTCACCAGGTCGGCGATCGTGACGGCGACGTCGTCCGGGGTCGCGCAGCGCCGGAGCGGCGTCTGGCTCCCGCGCCGGTCCATCAACCGCCGGTAGTCGTCGCCCAGCGTGCGCTCCATCCACTCGCCCTCCATCCACCCCGGCGCGACCGCGTTGACCCTGATGCCGCGCGGGCCGAGCTGGCCGGCCAGCGTCCGGGTCAGGTTGGCGACCGCCGCCTTGCTGGCCGCGTACGGGAACGGCTGGGCGCTCGGCCGCAGGCCCGCGATGCTGCACAGGTTGACGACGCCGGCCGCCGGCGCCGCCTCCAGCAGCGGGAGGCAGGCCCGGGTCACCTGGAACACGCCGCGCACGTTGACCGCGAAGACGCGGTCCCAGTCGTCCATGCGCAGCCCGTCGATGTCGGCCTGCGCGGTGGCGGTCGTGACGCCGGCGTTGTTGACCAGGGCGTCGAGCCGGCCGAACGCGGTCCGGATCTCGCCCACCATCAGCCGCACGGCGGCCTCGTCGGCGACGTCCGCCAGGACGACGATGGCGCGGCCCCCGGCCAGCTCGGCCTCGGCGGCCACGGCCTCGGCCGCCTCGCGGCCGCGGCTGGCGTTGACCACCAGGTCGTGGCCCCGCCGCGCCAGCTCCAGCGCGGCGCTGCGGCCGATCCCGCGCGACGCGCCGGTCACCAGGGCGACGGGCCGGCTCACCGGGCCGCCGACCTCGCCGCCGCGCCGCGGGACAGGCCGAGGATCCGCTCGGCGTTCTGCCAGAAGACCCGGGCCATGACCTCGTCGCTGTAGCCGAGCTCGCCCCACTCGCGGAACAGACGGTCGAACGGGATGCTCGGATAGTCGCTGCCGAACATCACCTTGTCGCGGAGGCGGCCGCGGACGTCCCGGCGCAGGCTGTCGGGAAAGTACCTGGGCGCCCAGCCCGACAGCTCCCAGAACACGTTGCCCTTGTGCAGGGCGACCGCCGTCATCTCGTCGATCCACGGCCAGCCCGGGTGGGCGGCCACGATCGTCAGGTCGGGGAACGTGGCCGCCAGCTCGTCGATCGCCCGCGGGTGGGCGTGCCAGAGGCGGGTGCCGAGGCCGCCGTCGAGCCCCGCGCCCATCCCGGTCGTGCCGACGTCGATCATCACGGGCACCCCGAGCGCGGTGATCGTCTCGAACAGCGGCCGCAGGGCGGGGTCGTCCACCGAATAGCGGCCCATGATCGGATGGAAGTGGAACCCGAGCAGGCCCAGGTCGCGCACCGCCCGCTCGGCCTCGGCGACTGCCGCCTCGCCCTTCAGCGGGTCCACGGCGCCCCACGCCTGCAGGACCAGGTCGGGGTGGCGGTCGCGCATCCTGGCCACGTAGTCGTTGTCGCACGGGGGCGCCCCGGTCGCCGTCTCGATGTCGAAGGCGACGAGCACCGGCTCGACCCCCGCCTCCCGGAACTCGGCGACGACGGCCTCCTCGGGCTTGCCCACCCATTCGCGGTTCCAGTACCGGGCCAGCCCCTCGACGAATGGGCCCTGCGAGTCCACCAAGACCTGCGTCCCGGGATACGCGTGGACGTCGATCCGCCGCATCCCCGCGTCAGCCGGCGTCTTCCGCGGTCGTCCCCTCGCCGGCCTCGGCGGCGGGCTCCGCCGCGGCGATGCCCAGGCGGAGCAGGCCGGGCCCGTAGCGCGCCTCGAACAGCTCTCGGGCATCCGCATACATGCGCTGCACGAACAGATCGTGCCGGATATACGTCTTGACCAGGCTGGCCAGCAGCGCCCCGTCGCCGTGCATCCCCTCCCAGCGCTCGCCGTCGCGGGCCAGCGCCCAGAGCGACCACTCGGAGTCCACGACGATCGCGAGATGGCGCGACTGGCGGGCCGGGTACAGCGTCCCCTCGGTGCTCTCGTGGCGCACGACCTGGCCGCGTGGACGGGCGAACGGCAGGGGGCCGAAGTGGACCAGCACGAACTCGACGCCGCGCTGGGAGGCGGCGGTCACGGCCTCGGCCAGCGGGCGCAGCTCGTCGGCGCGGCCGTGCAGGTAGACGCGGGTCCTGGCCCGGCCGATCGCCGCCTCGGCCCGCGCCGCCGCGGCCTCGTAGCGGCTCAGTGACGACACCTGCAGCGGCGGGTCGGCGACGCCGAGGTGGGGGAGGCTCTCCAGGCCCTGGCGGGCCGCCTCCAGCCGGGTCTGGAACTCGCGCTCCAGGGCGCCCAGCAGCACGTCGGGCGGGGTCGCCGCATAGCGCGCAGGCCGCTCGCCGACCGGGATCGCGGCCCCGCGCTCGACCAGCTTGCGCAGCGTCTCGTACACCTTCGGCTGGGGCACGCCGGTGTCGTTGGAGATCCCGTAGCCGGTGGCGGCCTCGTCGCACACCAGGAGGCCGACGTACGTCCGGGCCTCGTAGTGGGAGAAGCCGAGCTGCACGAGGCGCTCGGCGATGGCGTCAGTCCTGGCGGTCATGTCCCTGCTCACTACTGATGCAGGGAATGGTACGGTCGGACCCGCCCTCGGCCGTCCACTCGTACTGCTGACGATCAGGAGGGCCCCTGGCCCTCCTGACCGGGTAGGGGAGTGAGCAGCGTCAACCGCAGTCGCGGGGAAGCCCGGTCGCCCGTGGTGATTCCGCCGCATGGCGATACCGCCACCAGCTCCCTGTCCCTCACTACTGCTGTAGATAGTATAAGTCCCGACTCACAGCCGGACCATTACAGTGTCGTCGATGCGGACGATCGCGATCGAGGAGCACTTCCGGTCACGCGCCTTCCTGGCGGCCCTGGCGGCGGGCCGGGCGACCGAGGAGCCGAGCCGCGCGGTCGAGCGGGCGGCGGCGCGGCTGGAGGACGTCGGCCCGGGCCGCCTCGCCGAGATGGACGCGGCCGGCGTGGACGTGCAGGTCCTCTCGCACAACGTCCCCGGCCCGGAGGCGTGCGCGGCTGCCGGCGACGCGGTGGCCCTGGCGCGCGAGATGAACGACGAGCTGGCCGCGGTGGTGGCGGCCCGACCGGACCGGTTCGCGGGGTTCGCGATGCTGCCGCTGGCCGACCCGCCGGCGGCGGCCGGGGAGCTGCGGCGGTCGGTCACGGAGATGGGGTTCCGCGGCGCGATGGTCCACGGCACGACGAACGGGCGGTTCCTGGACGACCCGTTCTTCGGGCCGGTCCTGGCGGAGGCGGAGCGGCTCCGGGCGCCGGTCTACCTGCACCCGGCGCCGCCGCCGGCGGCGGTGCGCGAGGCGTACTACGGCGGGCTGGAGCCGGACGTGGCGCAGGTGCTGCGACGACGGCGTGGGGCTGGCACGTGGAGACGGGGCTGCACGCCCTTCGCCTGGTGGCGGGCGGCGCGTTCGACCGGTACCCGGAGCTGCAGGTGGTGGTGGGGCACCTGGGCGAGGCGGTGCCGTTCCTGCTCGCGCGCGCGGACGCGGTGCTGGGCCGGCTCGCGCGGCTGGAGCGGCCGGTCGCGGACTACTTCGCCCGCAACGTCCACTACACGACGAGCGCGCTGTTCACGAGGCCGCCGTTCGACTGCCTGCTGGAGGTGGCCGGCCCCGAACGGATCCTGTTCGCGGTGGACCACCCGTTCAGCGACAGCGCGCGGGCGGTGGAGTTCCTGCGCTCGCTGCCGCTGCGCCTGGCGGACCGGGAGCGGATCGCGCACGCCAACGCGGAGGCGCTGCTGGGGCTGTGACGCCGCGCGTCCCCCCTGCCGTCAGCAGCCGGCCGCTCCGATAGGGCCATCGGCCGGCCAGCGGCCCACCGAGGCGCCGTTCGAAGGGCCGATGGCCGGCACTCGGCCCCCAGTAGCCGGCTACCGCTGGCGGCGCCGGCCCGCCGCGGCCGCCGCCCGGAGGCGCGCCTGGCGCGCCACGCACTCCGCGGTGCGTTCGGGCAGGGCGGCCCGGTCCAGGATCTCCAGGGCCCGGTCGAAGCACGCCTCGAAGCCGCCCGCGTCGCCCATCGCCGCCCACAGCTCGCCCAGCTGCTGGTAGGCCGTCGCCTGGGCCACCGTCTCGCCCAGGCGCTGCGCGTGCTCGATCGCCTGGACCGTCCAGTCGACCGCCTCGTCCGGCCGGTTCCGGAGCTGGTGCAGCTCGCCCATGCTGAGCAGCGCGTGCGTCCGGCCCGCCGCCACCCCGATCTCCTCGTAGTGGTCCAGCGCAGCCCGGATCATCTCCTCCGCCCGCTCCCAGCGGCCCATCCGCATCAGGTGGACGCCGTAGTCGTTCTCGGCCCGGGCCAGGTTGGCGCTGACCGGGCCCCGCACGTCGTGCTCGGTCCGATAGAAGTGCACCGCCCGCTCCATGTAGTCGAGCGCCAGGCGCATCTCGCCCGCCTGCCGGCAGCCCTCCGCCAGGCCGTGGTAGATGTTGGCCAGCCGCGCCAGCTCGAGACGGGCGCCGGCCACCTCCAGCGCCTCGCGGTACCGCTCGATCGCCCGCGAGTGCTCGCCGCGCTGCAGGCGGTACGTGCCCAGGTGCTCCAGGATCCGCGCCTCGACGTGCGGCAACCGGTCCGGCAGCGCCCGGTACCGCTCCAGCGCCTGGGCGCCGACCTCCATGGCGCTCGGGTCCTGCATCAGGTAGAGCGCGGCCGCCTCCCAGTCCATCGCCTCCGCCGCCAGCCACGGCTCGGCGACGCGGAGCAGCAGCCGTCGGGCGCGCCGGAACAGCGCGAGCGCCCGGGCCGGGGTCTGGTTCACCACCGCCCGGCCCGCGTAGTACGTGGCGATCGCCCGCGCCCGCTTCGTGCTGTTGACGTCGCGCAGGAGCCGCGTGGCGAGCGTCCCGAGCTCCGGGAACCGCTGCTGCTCGTCCAGCTCCGCCAGGCGGTCCTCGTCGACGTCGGCGAGGGCGGCCTCGATCGAGATGTTGCCCAGGCGCTCGACGATCTGCCGCAGCTTGACCAGCGTGGGCCGGGCGCGCCCGGTCTCGAACAGGTGCACCGCCTGCCGGGTCATGCGGTCGCCGGCGACCTCCGCCAGGCTCAGCCCGGCGTCGAGCCGAGCCCGCTTCAGCGCCGCCGCGTCAACCGCGACTCCGCGCGGTCGGCGCAGCCGGGTCCCCCGTGGACGCGCGTCCCGACCGGCCATCTCCGCAACTCCGCAGTCTGCTCCGACGTCCCGGAGGCGTCAAGCGACGCGATGCAACTGGTTTGCTTGACGCTCGGGGCGGGCCATAAACTCGGGAAAGTGGGGCGAGGCTGGTCACGGCAGAGCGGCAGGAGAGATAGGTAGGTCCTCTCCTCCGCTCCCTGAAGCCTCGTCCCCAACCCGAATTATCGCCCGGCCGCCCCCGTCCTGGTGATGCCGGGACCACCGGTGTCGGGGATGGGGGACGAGCGGCGAGCGCGGTGTTCCATGAACGGAGCCTCCTGTTGGCCGGGAGACTACCGCGAGATCACTCCTCTCTGCCATCCGTACTTGACACTGATCGCGCGTCGGCCATCGACCGGGGGAACCGGGCCGGTGAGAACGCCATCGCCCCGCCCGGCACGATCCACGGGTACGCCTCGATCGTGTACAGGCCGGCCCGGACGGCCGGGTCGTCCTCCTTGAGCGCGCGAGCCCGCTCGGGGTCCACGTTCAGGATGCTCAGCCCGCGGAAGCGGCGGTCCGGGTCGCCCAGCAGCGGCCCGGCGGCGAGCAGGTGGCCCGCCTCGTGGAGGTCGGCCAGGTGCGCCATGTGCGCGTCCTGCAGCGCGTCGGCGGCCGCCTCGTCGAGCTCTGGCGCGTCAGGCCGGAGGACGAGCAGCGTGATCGTGAAGCGGTCGAACTGCATGGCTCAATGGTAAGCGCCGGCTTCCCATTGCTGCCTGAACCCGGCCAGCTTGTCGGGGTTGACGACCAGGTCGATCGCGGTGATCCGGCCCTCGGCCACCGTGACGCCGACCACCCCGAGCAACTGGTCGTCGAGCGTCATCAGCGCGCCCGTGCCGCCGTTGACCGCCACCGCCCGGCCGGCCAGGCCCGGATACCACTTGTGGCCGGCCAGCAGCACGCGGGCCACCTGCTCGGCGCCCTGGATCGGCCGGCCCGCCGCCGGCACCTTGCCGCCGCCGTCCGCCCGCAGCACCACCGTCGGGTCCAGCACCGCCAGCAGCCGGTCGAGGTCGCCCCTCGCCGACGCGTCCAGGAACGCGGCCACGACGCGCCGCTGCTCGGCGGCGTCCGGCTCGAAGCGCGGCCGGCGCTCCTGCACGTGGCGGCGGGCGCGCGCCGCGAGCTGGCGGCAGGCCGCCGGCGACCGGCCCACCGAGGTCGCCACGTCCTCGAACTCCATGCCGAACACGTCGTGGAGCACGAAGACGGCGCGCTCGGCCGGGCTCAGCGTCTCCAGGACGACCAGCATCGCCAGGCTGACCGACTCGTCCAGCGCCACGCGCTCCGCCGGGTCCTCCGCCGTCATGTCAGCTCCCTCCACCAGCGGCTCCGGGAGCCACGTGCCGACGTAGGCCTCCCGCCGCGCCCGGGCCGAGCGCAGCTGGTCGAGGCAGTACCGGGTCAGGACGGTGGTGAGCCAGCCGCCCGGGTTCGCGATCGCGGCCCGGTCGGCCTGCTCCCAGCGGAGGAACGCCTCCTGCACGGCGTCCTCCGCGTCCGCCACCGTGCCCAGCAGGCGGTAGGCGACGCCGAACAGGTGGCGCCGCTCCCGCTCCGCGAGCTCTGCCGTGCTCATGCGACGGGCGTCAGCTCGAGGTTGACGGTCCGGGTGCCCTGGAGGCGGTGCATCCGCGGGATCAGGACGCCGTGCAGCAACGGGTACTTGCGAGCCAGGGCCGCCGCCGCCGCGCGGGACTCGTCGCCGCGCAGCTCGCACGCGTGCACGTGCACGGGCGCGCCCACCGGGTGCGCGTCCTTCGGCCGCAGCAGGGCGGCGACGGCGGGCGCGGTGCCGTTGCTGGCGAGCCGGAGCTCGGCCTCGGGCCGGCGGCGGAGCCGCTTCGTCTTGAACGCGGTCTCGTACGTGCGGATGTACGCGTGGTCGCCGTCCACCGCGAGGTGCACGGGCGTGTCCACCGGCGTCCCGTCGCGCCGGTACGTGGTCAGCACGACCGTCTTCTGGTCCGCGAACCGCTCGAGCGTCGGTTGGATGGTGTTCATGCAGGGACGACGGGCGGGCCCCCCGGCGTGTGACATCCGCTCCGAGCGTACCCTCCGCCCATGCAGCTGAACGACGACCTCCACGTCCTCGAGCTCCCGATGGTGCGTGACGGCGAGACGCGCATCCTCA
This sequence comes from Chloroflexota bacterium, assembly GCA_005880175.1. Next base: position 29,271 of record VBJR01000062.1, on the reverse strand, counting down.
ACCTGAGCCTCGTCCTGGACCCGGTCCAGGGCGCGACGCTCGTGGACACGGGCCTGCCCGGCCAGCGCGACCTGATCGCCGCGGCGCTCGCCGATCGCTGCCCGACCTGGTCGAGGCCACCGGGGCCCGGGTGCTCGCGTCCGACGTCGAGGTGCCGTACATCGTGGGCACCGAGAAGCCCCGGTTCGACCGGCCGGACTTCGTGGAGGCCTTCCCGGCGATCGCCACCCTGCTCGCGCGCCTGAAGCAGCTGCGCGTGGACGAGCCGCTCGCGGACGGCGCCCGCCTCGACCTCGCCGGCGGCGTCCGCGCGGTCGCCACCCCCGGCCACACGGTCGGCCACATGTGCCTGTACCTGGAGCGGAGCCGGACGATCATCGCGGGCGACGCGCTCACGGCCGAGGCCGGGCGGCTCCAGGGGCCGAGCCCGACGGCGACGGCGGACATGGCGACCGCGTCCCGCTCCGTGCGCAAGCTGGCCGAGCTGGACGTGGCCGCGATCGCCTGCTACCACGGCGGCGCCGTCACCGAGGACGCGGGCGGCCAGCTGCGACGGGTGGCAGACGAGCTCGCGCCGTAAATCGGTGCCAAGCGACTACTGTTAAGGGCACTTTGCACGCTGGGGGGCCGCGCCGAACGGAGCGCCGGTTGGCGGTCGCCCGGGGCGATGCGCCGGCCGACCTCGTCCTGCGTGGGGGCCGGGTGTTCTCGGTCTTCACGCGGGAGTGGTTGGACGTGGACGTCGCGGTCGCCGACGGTCGCGTCGCGGGCCTGGGCCGGTACGACGGCGAGCGGATCATCGACCTGGACGGGGCCCACGTCGTCCCCGGCCTGATCGACGCGCACGTCCACATCGAGTCGTCGAAGCTGACGCCGGACCAGTTCGCCCGGGCCGTCCTGCCGCGCGGCACCACGGCGATCGTGGCGGACCCCCACGAGATCGGCAACGTGCTCGGGTCGGACGGCATCCACTGGGTGCTCGACTCGCTGGACGCGCTGCCGCTGGACGTGTTCGTGATGGCGCCCTCGTGCGTGCCGGCCTCGCGGTTCGAGTCGGCCGGGCGGCAGCTGGGCGTCGGCGCGATCGCCGGCCTGCTCCGGCGCCGGCGGGTCATCGGCGTGGCCGAGATGATGAACTTCCCCGGCGTGATCGCCGGCGACGCCGGCGAGCTGGCCAAGCTCGAGACCGGCCTGACCGAACACGTGGACGGCCACGCGCCGGGCGTCACCGGCCGCGCGCTCAACGCCTACGTGGCCGCGGGCATCGCCTCCGACCACGAGGCGACCACGTTCGAGGAGGCCCGCGAGAAGCGCCGGCTGGGCCTCGCGATCATGCTCCGCGAGGCGTCCAACGCCCGCAACCTGGTCGACCTGCTGCCGCTGGTCCACGAGTTCGGGCCCGAGGGCCTGATGCTGTGCACCGACGATCGCGAGCCGGACTTCATCGAGGCCGAGGGGCACGTGAACCAGATGGTGCGGGTCGCGGTCGCGCACGGCGTCCGGCCCGAGGACGCGCTGGTGATGGCGACGTGGAACCCGGCCCAGTTCCACCGGCTCCCCGGCCTCGGGGCCATCGCGCCCGGCTACCAGGCCGACCTGGTCGTGCTGGACGACCTGGTCCGGTTCGAGCCCCGGCTGGTGCTGAAGCGCGGCCGGGAGCCGCTGTTCGCGAGCATCCCGGTGCCCGAGTGGGCCCGGCGCACGGTCCGCCCGGCCCCGCTGCGGCCGGGCGCGTTCTGCGTGCCGGCGGGCGGCGGCCAGGCCCGCGCGATCCGCGTGATCCCGAACCAGCTGCTGACGGCGGAGGAGGCGGTCGAGGGCCGCGTCGCCGGCGGCTGCCTGGAGTCGGACCCGGACCGCGACCTGGCCAAGATCGCGGTGGTGGAGCGCCACCACGCCACCGGCCGGGTCGGCGTCGGCTTCGTCACCGGCCTCGGGCTGCGCGAGGGCGCCTTCGCGTCCACGGTCGCGCACGACGCCCACAACGTCGTCGTGGTCGGGATGGACGACCGCTCGATGGCCGCCTGCGTTGAGCGGCTGGTCGAGCTGGGGGGCGGCATCGTGGTGGCGCGGGACGGCCGCGCCGTCGGCGACCTGCCGCTGCCGGTCGCCGGCCTGATGACGGACCGCCCGCTGGCCGAGGTGGCGGCCCGCCTGCGCGCGCTGGAGGGGACGCTGCGCGACCTCGGCGTCGGCCTGGAGTCGCCGTTCATGGCCCTGAGCTTCCTGGCGCTGTCCGTGATCCCGCATCTCAAGATCACCGACCACGGCCTGATCGACGTGGACCGCTTCGAGGTGGTGTCACCGGCCCTGTGAGAAACGCAATCCGCCATGTAGTTTGGCGTCATGGCCATGCACGAACCTATATGAGATATATAGTTTCGTGCGACGAGATCCTGCGGAGCTCCGCCGGGAGTTGAACGCGCTGGCGCTGCGGCAGGCGGGGTACTTCACGGGCGAGCAGGCGAGAGCGGTCGGCTACGGCCACCAGGCCCAGCGGTACCACGTGGAACGCGGCAGCTGGACGCGGGTCGGCCGCGCCCTCTTCCGGCTCCCGGACTGGCCGGAGCGGGAGGAGGACGTGTACGTGCGCTGGCGGCTGTGGAGCCACCAGCTCGGCGTGGTGTCGCACCAGTCGGCGCTGTCCGTCTACCGGCTGGGCGACGTGAACCCGACGCTGGTGCACCTCACCGTGCCGCCGGGGTTCCGGGCGCGCGACCCGGCGGTCGCGCTCCACCGGGCGACGCTGCCGCGCGACGATGTGACCGAGCGCGAGTCCGGCTACCTGATCACCACGCCGGAGCGCAGCCTGCTCGACTCGGCCGCCGCCGCCCTGACGCAGGACCAGGTCGACGCCGCCGTCGCGGACGCCGTGGACGAGGGCCTGGTGGTGCCCCGCCGGCTGCGCGAGCGGTCGGACCGGTTCGGCGAGCTGGCGGCCCTGCGCGTCGAGCGGGCGCTGAGCCGGATGGGCCGCTGATGCAGCAGCGCGAGTACCGGACGCCGCTGGCGCTGCGCGACGGCCTGGAGGCCAGCCTCAGCGTTGAGGCCCTGAGCCGGCGCGTCGATCCCAACCGGCTCCGGCGGCACGTGGCGTTCGAGCGCCTGCTGCTGCGGCTGGCGGCCGACACCGCCGGCGGCGCCCCGCGCTGGGTGCTGAAGGGCGGCCAGGCGCTGGAGCTGCGGCTTGGCCTGCGCGCCCGGGCCACCCGCGACCTCGACCTCGCGTTCCTGGAGCCGCTGGACGACGACCGCCAGGCGCACTTATGCCTGGTCGAGGCGCTGGCCGATGACGTCCAGGGCGACTTCTTCACGTTCGCGGTGCAGGCGCCGCGGCCGCTGTCCGCGGACAGCGGGGGACGGGGCGGCTGGCGGTTCGCGGTGGACGCCCGCCTGGCCGGGCGCACGTTCGCCGCGCTCCGGCTGGACGTGGTGGCCCGCGCGGACGAGCTGACGGGGGGCACCGAGTCGTTCACGTTCCCGTCCCGGCTCGCGTTCGCGAGCTACCCGCCCGCGGTCACGGTCGAGGCCGCGTGCCTGACCCAGCAGGCCGCCGAGAAGCTGCACGCCCTGACGCGGCCGTACGAGGACCGGCCCAACACGCGGACCAAGGACCTGGTGGACCTGGTCCTGCTGACCGAGAACGGGCTGGTGGACCGCGAGCGGCTGGGCGTGCGGGTGCGGACCGTGTTCGCCGTCCGGGGGACGCACGAGGTGCCCGACGACCTGCCGGCGATCCCGGCCGCGTGGCGCCAGGACTACGCGGCGCTGGTCGCCGGCCTCGACGTCGAGGCGACGACGATGGACGCCGCCCTGGAGGTCGTGCGCTCGCTCTGGCACTCCTGCGTGGTGCCCGCCCGCCAGCCCTGACCCTATGCTCTGCGCGGCAGAGTGGAGTCGGGTCGTGCGGTGGCTCGCGGGCGGCGTGATCCGCGCGGCGGTCCTGGGCCCGGGCCTGCGGCTCTAGCGCCCGCCCGGCCGCGGAACGTACGGGTTCCGCTGTACGGATGTCCGTGGTGGTGGCAAGCCTGGCTGACTACCGTCCACGCCAGACAATCCCCCCACACAAAGCGACCGGACGGCCGGCGCCGCGCGCCGGCCGTTCGTCGTCTCCAGTTCGCACATCGGGCCGCAGGAGCGGAATGCGCGGGTCAGCGGTCCGGGGGCCAGACCGAGCCGGGCGGCTCCTCGCCCGGGCGGGGCGCGTCCAGGTGCGCGCCCCGGTCGCCGCGCAGGGCCGCGGCGAGCAGGAGCGGGCCCATCACCGTGCGCGGCTCGGGCCAGCGGTCCGGGGCGAACCAGCCCACCTCCGCGATCTCGTCGCCCTCGGGCACCCGCGCCTCGCCGCCCACGACGTCGCAGCGGAACCCGAACGAGACCATCCAGACCCGGCTCCCGAGCGGGCCCGAGCAGACCGCCACCAGGTGGCGGAGCCGGACCTCCAGCGTCGTCTCCTCCCACGCCTCGCGCACGGCGGCCGCCCACGGCGTCTCGTCGGACTCGACGGCACCTCCCGGCAGGCCGTACCGGTGCCGGCCGTAGTTCTCACGGATGAGGAGCACGCGGCCGCGATCGTCCAGGACGATCGCCGATGCTCCGAGCTGAACCCGCCTTCCGCCATCCACGGCGGATAGGGTAGTGGCTCTTTACGGCAGGAGCCGGCGCAGCAGCTTTCCGCCCTCGCTGCGAGGCACCCGCTCGACGAACGACCACCGGCGCGGCACCTTGAACGGGGCCAGCCGCTCCCGGCACCACCGGTCCAGGTCGTCCGGCGACGTCCCCTCGGCCACGACCCAGGCCGCGACCACCTCGCCCCACAGGCCGTCCGGCCGCCCCGCCACCGCGGCGTCCGCCACGGCCGGGTGCGCCCGCAGCGCCGCCTCGACCTCCTCCGGGTGGACGTTCTCGCCGCCCGTGATGATCGTGGCGTCGCGCCGGCCGAGCACCGTCAGCACGCCGTCGTCCAGGCGCCCCTCGTCGCCGGTGCGGAACCGGCCGCCCCGCGGCGCCGGCTCGATCCCGGCGGCCACGTAGCCCGGCGACACCGCCGGGCCCGTCACCACGATCTCGCCGTCCTCGATCGCGATGGACGCGTGGGGGCAGGCGGTGCCGGCGGTGCCCGCCAGCGCGGCCGCTCGGCCCGGCGGCACGATCGCGACCTGCGAGCACGTCTCGGTCAGCCCGTACGTCGGGCAGACCGGGAGCCCGAGCTCGGCCCAGGCCCGGACCTGCCCGGCGCTGGCCGGTGCCCCGCCGACCAGGATCGCCCGCAGCCCGCGCAGCGCGTCCGCGCCGCCCGCGTCCAGCAGCCGCGCCAGCATCACGGGCACGACGGACAGCAGGGTCGGCCGGTCCGCCTCGATCGCCTCCAGCGCCGCCCGCTCCTCGAACCGCGCCAGCGTGACGAGGGGCTGGTTGCACACGGCCGCGCGCAGGAACATCGCCAGGCCGCCCACGTGGTGGGGGGCGAGGAGCGACAGCCAGCGGTCCGCCTCGCCGGTCCCGAGCTGGCGCCGGCAGCCCTCGGCCGAGGCGACGTGGTTGGCCAGC
>VBJR01000062.1:14052-23425 GCA_005880175.1 Chloroflexota bacterium | reverse complement strand
GCCGAGCGGTCCGAGACCGCGCGGCGAGGGCCGTGCCGGCGGGCCAGGTCGCGCAGCGGATCGGCTACCATGGGTAACCATACTAGTGACTGCTCTAGGAGTGATAACTTGATCGATTGGCAGCGATCCGGCGAGTACGAGGACATCTGGTACGACACGGCCGGCGGCATCGCCAAGATCACGATCAACCGGCCCGAGGTTCGCAACGCGTTCCGGCCGAAGACGCTGTTCGAGCTGACCGACGCGTTCAACGTCGCCCGTGACGACCCGGAGGTCGGCGTGATCATCCTGACCGGGGCGGGCGACCAGGCGTTCTGCTCCGGCGGCGACCAGCGCGTCCGGGGCGACGACGGCTACCGCGACGACCACGGCGTCGGCCGGCTCAACGTCCTCGACCTCCAGGTGCAGATCCGGCGCACGCCGAAGCCGGTGATCGCGATGGTGGCCGGCTATGCCATCGGCGGCGGCCACGTGCTGCACGTGGTGTGCGACATCACGATCGCGGCCGACAACGCCCGGTTCGGGCAGACCGGCCCCCGCGTGGGCAGCTTCGACGGCGGCTACGGCTCGGGCCTGCTGGCCCGGATCGTCGGCCAGAAGAAGGCGCGCGAGATCTGGTTCCTGTGCGAGCAGTACGACGCCCAGCAGGCGCTGGACATGGGCCTGGTCAACAGGGTGGTCCCGCTGGCGCGGCTGGAGGAGGAGACGGTCGCCTGGGCGCGCAAGATGCTCGAGCACAGCCCGCTGGCGCTGCGGATGATCAAGGGCGGGATGAACGCGGCCGACGACGGCCTGGCCGGCATCCAGCAGCTGGCCGGCGACGCGACGCTGCTGTACTACCTGAGCGAGGAGGCCCAGGAGGGCCGTGACGCCTACGTCCAGAAGCGCAAGCCGGACTTCGCCCGCTTCCCCAGGCGGCCCTAGCCCGGCGCGCGTCTGGTGGCTGGCCGCCCGGCCGGCCACGCTGGCCGCTGCCGTCTCGGCCGTGCTCGCCGGCACGGCCGTCGCCGTCCACGACGGCGCGGTGCGCGCGCTGCCCGGCCTGGGCGCCCTCGTCGTCGCGCTGGCGATCCAGGTCGGCACCAACTACGCGAACGACTACTCCGACCACGTGCGGGGCGCGGACCGCAGGCGCGTGGGCCCGCTCCGGGCCGCCTCGTCCGGCGTCGTCGCCCCCGAGCACGTGCGCCTGGCGGCCATCGCCGCGTTCGGCGTGGCGGCCGTCATCGGCGTCGCCGTGGCGCTCGCCACGAGCTGGGTCCTGGTCCTCTTCGGGGCGCTGGCCGTCGCCGCCGGCTGGCTCTACACCGGCGGCCCCCGGCCCTACGGCTACGAGGGCCTGGGCGAGGTGTTCGTCTTCGTGTTCTTCGGCCTGCTGGCGACCGCCGGCACCACGTACGTCCACGAGCTCCGGGTGCCGCCCGCCGCCTGGGCGGCCGGCTGCGCGACGGGCTTCCTCGCCTGCGCCATCCTCGCGATCAACAACCTGCGCGACATCGCAACGGACGCCGAGGCCGGCAAGCGCACGCTCGCCGTCCGCGTGGGCCGGCCGGCCACGCGGGCGCTGATCGTGGCGTTCCTGGCCGGCGCCCTGCTGGTGCCGGTCGTGGTCGTGGCGCTGCGCTGGGCGTCCGCCTGGGCGCTGCTGCCGCTCCTGACCGCGCCGGCGGCGTTCGTCGTCACCCGGGCCACCGCCTCGCGGGAACCGCCCGTCCTGGTGCGCGCGCTCAGGCGGACGGCCGTGCTCGAGGTGTGGTGGGCGCTGCTGTGGACGCTGGGTCTGCTGCTGTGAGGCCCAGGTGACCCGCCAGCAGGGCCGCCACGGCCATCGGCTGCTCCAGGTGCGCGGCGTGGCCGGCGTCCGCCACCAGCGCGACCCGGGCCCGGGGCAGCGCGGCCGCGAGCCGGTGGGCGAACGCCACGTACCGCTCGTCCCGGGCGCCGGCCAGCACGAGCGCCGGCGCGTCGATCCGCGGCAGCCGGTCCCAGAACGGCTCGACCGCGCCGGCGCCCAGCCCGCGCAGCTGGGCGGCCAACAGCGCCGGGTCGTTGCGCCGGCGGCCGGCATCGAGCCGCTCCAGGAAGGCCGGGCCGCGCCGGGCCAGGCCGGCGAACAGCGGCAGCCCCGCCCAGTACGCGGCGAACCAGTCGACGCCCTCGCGCTCGATCCGGCCGGCCAGCGCCCGGTCCGCCTCCAGGCGCGCGGCGCGGTCCTGCTCGAACCCGGCGTGCGCGCCGATCGTGGTCAGCGTGCGCACCCGGTCCGGGTGGCCGGCCGCCACGTACAGCGCGATCCGGCCGCCCTGCGAGTAGCCGACGAGGTCGGTGCGCTCGACGCCCTCGCGCGCCCACAGGCCCAGCAGCCCGGCCTCCGCCTCGGCCAGGGTGGTGGCGCGGACGTCCGGCGTCAGCCAGCGGCGGCCCGCGGGCACCAGCGACCGCAGCTCGTCCCAGCTGTCGCCGTGCTGGCTGAACCCGTGCACGCAGGTCACCGTCTCCATGGCTGACGGTCAGGCTACCCAGGCGTTCGCCGCCACGTTCGTGGACGAGCTGGCGCGGTGCGGCCTGGAGGCGGTGTGCGTGGCGCCGGGTTCGCGGTCGGCCCCGCTGGCCATGGCGTTCGCGCGCCACCCGGGCATCCGCGTCTGGATGCACCTGGACGAGCGGTCGGCGTCGTTCTTCGCGCTCGGGCTGGCCAAGTCGGCCGGCCGGCCGGTCGCGCTGCTGTGCACGTCGGGCACGGCCGCCGCCGAGTTCCACCCGGCCGTGATCGAGGCGCACCACTCCCGGGCGCCGCTGCTCGTCCTGACCGCCGACCGGCCGCCCGAGCTGCGCGACGTCGGCGCCAACCAGGCGATCGAGCAGGGACGGCTGTATGGCCCCGCCGTCCGCTGGTTCTTCGACCCCGGCGTGCCCGACCTGGAGCCGGACGCGCCGCTGCGCTGGCGCCGGCTGGCGGCGCGGGCCCTGGCCGAGGCCGCCGGCGACCCGGAGGGGCCCGTGCACCTCAACCTGCCCCTGCGCGAGCCGCTGACGCCGGCGCCGGGCCAGGTGCCGGCCGCCGTCCCGGCGGCGGGGCCGCCGGCCCGCGTGCGGCGGCCCGCGGCGCCGCCGGCGGAGGCGACGGTGCGCGACCTGGCGGCCCTGCTGGGCGCCGCCCGGCGGCCACTGGTCGTCGCCGGCGAGCTGCGCGGCGGCGCCGCGCTGCGGGACCCGCTGGACGCGCTGCTGGAGCGCCTGGACGCGCCGCTGCTGGCCGAGCCGACCTCGCAGCTGCGCCGGCGCTGCGCGACCGGCCTGGTCGAGGCGGCGGACGCGCTGCTCCGCGACGCCGCCTGGGCGGGCGCGCACCGGCCGGACCTGGTCCTGCGCCTCGGCGCCCCGCCGACGTCGAAGGCGATCGACCGGCTCTTGGCGGGCGCCCCCACCGTCGTCGTGGACGGTGAGGGCTGGCGCGACCCCGGGCAGCGGGCGGCCGAGCTCGTCCGCGGGGACCCGGCGCTCCTGCTCGGCGCCCTGGCGGAGCGGCTGCCCGGCCGGAAGGCGGCCGCCGGCTGGCGCGACGCCTGGGTCGCGGCCGGCGCCACGGCGGCGACCGCGCTGACCGCGGCGCTCCAGTCGCCGCCGCTGCACGAGGGTCACGCCGTCCGGGCGCTGGCCGCCGCGCTGCCCGAGGAGGCGCGGGTCGTGATCGGGTCCAGCATGCCGATCCGCGACGCCGACACGTTCTGGCCGGCGGCGGCGCCCGGCCAGCGCTTCCTGGCCAACCGCGGCGCCAGCGGGATCGACGGCCTGGTCTCGACCGGGCTCGGCGCGGCCGCGGCGGCGCCCGGCGTGCCCACCGTGGTGCTGCTGGGCGACCTCAGCCTGTACCACGACATGAACGGCCTCTGGGCGGCCCGCCGGCACGGCCTGCGCGCGGTCGTGGTCGTGCTCGACAACGACGGCGGCGGCATCTTCAGCTTCCTGCCCCAGTCCGAGCACGCCGACGTGTTCGAGGAGCTGTTCGGCACGCCGCTCGGCCTGCGCCTCGAGGACGTGGCCCGGCTCTACGGCCTCCCGTTCCACGAGGCGCCGGAGGCGGCCGCCCTGCCGGCGACGCTGCGCGCGGCGCTGGCCGAGGACGGCGTCTCGCTGGTCCGCGTGCCGTTCGACCGCGCCGGCAGCGTCGCCGGCCACCGCGCCTGCTGGGCGGCGGTGGCCAGCGCCCTGCGCGCCGGCGCCGCTACCTGACGAGCAGGTACGGGTACAGCGGGGTCGTCAGGTACAGCCGGACCAGGTTCAGGTCGGCCGGGCCGGCGCCCTGCCGCTCGCCCGCGACGGCGTCGGCCAGGCGGGCGCGGCCGGGCCCGGCGACGGCGTCCACGATGCGCTGGCACCCCGGGTCGGGGTGGGCTCGCGGGTGCGGGACCTCGTCCGGGTGGGCCCTGTACTCCGACGCGCCGCTGCGCATGTACAGCCGGGTCCGGGCCTGGCCCCGCTCGACCTCGGTGGCGGCCAGGAACTCCTCGGTCAGCTGGCGCTCCGGCTTGAGCGGGAGCGGGCTGTCCTCGCGCACCAGGTAGACCCAGAGCTTGGGCGACGTCTCGCGGCGGAGCAGGTTCGTGATCTCCCAGCGCGTGAGGTCCGGCAGGGCGTCGTAGCGGCACTGGACCTCCGGGTCCACGAACCGCATGTTCCAGTCGTGGCGCTGGTTGGGCTGGTCGAACTGGTTCAGGCAGGGCGCCGCCACGCGGAGCCCGCAGCGGCCGGCCATCTCGGCGAGCTGGCCCATCGTGTAGCCGCGCTCGATCGGCTGGATCACCGCGTCGGCCAGCGCCTCGGCCGGCACGCCCGACAGGGGCAGGCCCAGCTCGACGAGGAGCGGCTTCAGCTCCGGGTTGGCCAGCAGGCCGCGGCCCACCGCGAGCTGGCCGTCGAAGTCGTCGCGATCGCCCGCGTGGAGCAGGCGGAGCGCGTCCTGGAACGCGACGAGGCCGACCCGCTGGTGGGCGTTGTAGACCATCAGCTCGATCACGCCCGTCGGCCGCAGCGCCTCGCCGAGCCGCCGCAGCGCCACCTCGGGCTCCGTCACGTGGCCGACCACGCCGGTGCAGATGACGTGGTCGAACGCGTCCCGGTCGCGGGACTCCTCGATGGTCTCCCGGCGCAGGGTCAGGTTCGTGGCCCCGACCTGGCCGGCCGAGTTGCGCGCCAGGTCCAGCGAGGGCTCGGACAGGTCCGTGCCCAGCACGTCGGCGGCGGGGAAGCGCAGCGCGGTGATGACCGCCTGGTTCGTGCCGCAGCCGGCCACCCAGATCCGGCCGCCGGCCGGGACGGCCAGCTGCCCCCAGCGGCCGAGCGCCTGGGCCAGGAACCGCGCCTCGAACTCGGGATCGAGCACGCGGCGCAGCGACATCGGCCGCCACGGATACGGAAAGCGCGAGTAGAAGCTCGCGTTGAGGCGGTCCAGGTCCGACCAGGACGCGCCCGTGGTGACTTCGTGCGTCAGCTCGCTCAAAGATGCTCCCCCCACCAGGTCTGCATGCGCACGCGCACGCGACGAGCAGGATAGCCCGTCAGCTCGCGAGCGCGCCCAGCAGGACCCGCAGCTTGAGGCGCGTCTCCTCCAGCTCGGCGGCCGGGTCGGAGTCGGGCATCATGCCGTTCCCCGCGTACAGGCGGGCGCCGTCCTCGTACAGCAGGCCGCACCGGATGGCGATGGCCAGCTCGCCGTCCCCCTGCCCGTCCATCCAGCCCACCGCGCCGGTGTACCAGCCCCGCTCCATGCCCTCCAGCTCGGCGATCAGCCGGTGGGCGGCCAGGGCCGGGGCGCCGTTGATGGCGGGGGTGGGGTGGAGGCAGGCGGCCAGGTCGAGCAGGCTCGGCGATCTCGGGGCCCGTCATCTCGACGGAGCGGCAGGCCGCGCCCAGCGCCTCGGCGACGTACCGGGCGGTCACCCGGTGCTCGGCGGTGTCCTTGGCGCTCGCGACCAGGGCCGCCGCCAGCGCCTCGTCCTCCGCCTCGTCCTCGCCGCGGGCGGTGCTGCCGGCCATCGGCTGGCTGGTGACCGTGGTGCCGGACCGGCGCAGCAGCAGCTCCGGTGACGCGCCCGCGAACGCCGTGCCGTCGGCGCCCGCGATCACGTACGTGAAGCAGGCGGGATACGCGCCGCGCAGCGCCCGGGCGACCCGGCCGGCCGCGACCACGCCGTCGGCCCGGGCCATCACCTCGCGCGCCAGCACCACCTTGGCCGCCTCGCCGCCGCGCAGCCGGCGGGCGGCCTCGGCCACGGCGGCCATCCAGTCGTCCTCCGGCCGCACCGGCTCAATCGCGAAGCGCCGGGCCGGGGGCGCCTCCCAGGCGGCGGGCTGGTCGAGGAGGGCCAGGTCGCCGGCCGCGAACGTGCGGCCGCGGGAGCGCGTCACCGCCAGCTCGGGCACCCGGAACAGCACGGCCGGGAAGCCCCGCCAGGCGCCGTCGGGGTCGCGCGCGGGGTCGAACGCGAAGCCGCCGATGGCGACGAGCCCGGGCTCCCGCGCCGCCAGCCGGCGCCACAGCCGGGCGGCGGCGGCCAGGCGGTCGGGGCCGGCCTCGGCGTCCAGGCGGCGGCCGGCGGCGTCCTCCAGGGCGGCGCCGCCGGGGGTCGAGACCAGGTCGTAGCGGCGGCCCACGCCGGCGACCGAGACCGCGTCCGGCATGGGCCGCTCGACGAGCATCACCTCGTGGCCGGCCGCCCGCGCCGCCGAGACCAGCTCCACGAGGTCCGGCGTGTGGTCGAGCTCCCGCGGCCTCACGTCGTACGCTCGATCCGCTCCCGGGCGGCGCGGAGCAGCGCCCGCTGGAAGTGGTGGCGGACCAGCGTGCCGCTGGCGTCCAGGAGGTCGCGGAACGTCTCCAGGAGCTGGCGCTCCGCCTCCGCCGGGGGCAGGCCCTGCGCCTGGATGCGCTCGCGCACGTGCTGGTCGAACAGGTCCACGGCCCGGCGGGCGGTCCGCTCGACGGCGGCCGCGTGCTCGGCGCCCAGGTCCATCAGCGCGCCCAGCGGCACGCCGGCCTCCATCAGCTTGAGGCCGGCAGCCAGGACGTCGAGGTCCTCGGCGGGGTAGCGGGGCTCCTCCCCGTCGGCGACGGGCAGCAGCAGGCCGGCCTGCTCCAGCGCCCGCAGCAGGGGCACCGCCACGCCGCTGCGCCCCGCCGGATCACGGCCAGCGTGAACCCGCGCTGCTGGAGGTCGCGGATGCGGCGCAGCCGCTCCAGGTGGTGCTCCGCGTACCAGGTCACCCGGCCGTCGCGGCGGGGCGGGTCGAGCAGTCCCTTGCCCTGGTAGAAGCGGATCGTGTCCACCGCCACGCCCCCGGCCTGGGCCAACTGTTCGATCCGGTACTCCACGAGTAGTCACTCTAACGGTTCGGGGCCTGGCGGCCCCGGCCGTCAGCAGGCCGGGCCGCCGTTGGCCGGGCGGTCGCTCAGGGTCAGGGTCAGGTCCACCGTGCCGCCGCCCCGCAGCGTGGTCAGCTTCACCGTGTCGCCCGGGTTGTGCACCTGGAGCACGCCGCCCAGGGTCTGGCCGTTGTTCAGGTTCGTGCTGTCGATCTTCTCGATCACGTCGCCGGTCTGGAGGCCCGCCTTCTCCGCGGGCGTGCCGGGCAGCGCCCGGTCCACCACGATCCCGTAGCCCGGCACGTCCGGGCTGGTCGGCAGCGCGTCCTCGATCGCGCGGAAGCAGATCCCCACGTACGGGTGGCCGGGCTGCCGGCCCTGCACCAGGCTCGGGATCACCCGCGTGAGGACCGCGCTCGGGATCGCGAAGCCGATGCCGGTCGCGTTCGTGCTGCCCGCCGTCACCATGCCCACCACGTGACCGTTGCCGTCGGCCAGCGGGCCGCCCGAGTTGCCGGGGTTGATCGGGGCGCCGGTCTGGAGCACGTCGTTCAGGTTCTCCGGCTGGCTGCCGCCGCCGCCGCTGACGCCGGTCAGCTGGCGGTGCAGGGCCGAGATCGAGCCGACGGTCACCGTGTCGAACCCCGAGCTGCCCTGCGGGCTCCCGATCGTGATGACCGGCTGCCCCACCTGGACCTTCGTCGAGTCCGCCAGCTGCGCCACGGGCAGCGTGCCGCTCACCTTGAGCACGGCCACGTCCTCGATCGGGTCGGCGGCCTGGACGTCCACCGTGAAGTGGCGCCCGTCCGGCATCAGCACCTGGACCCGCCGGGCGCCCTGGACCACGTGGTTGTTCGTCAGCAGGAAGCTCGTGCCGCCCTGGGCGCTGAAGACGAACGCGCTGCCCTCGTCGCTGCCCGTGCCCCGGCTGCCGCTGGCGCCGGTCGCGATGACCAGGCCGACCGCCGGCCCCAGCACCTGGGCGGCGTGCGCGGCGTCGAAGCTGCCGACGGTGGTCGGGCCGGCCGCGGCCGCCGTGGGGGGCGCCGCCGCGGCGACGGTGGGGGAGGGGGACGTGGCGCTCTGCGGCCTGCCCGTCGTCGTGGGGGCGGGCTGGGTCGAGCAGCCGGCGAGGACGATGGCCGTGAGCACTCCCGGGATGGTGGCGCGCAGACGGTGGCTCATCTCCTCTCCTCCCGGGCTCGGGCCGGGTCGTCAGCCGTACGTGCTCCAGTAATAGAACCGAGTGAACCAGAGTACGTCGGCCCGCATCGCGGCGGCGTACGCCTTCACCGCCGCCACGTAGTCCTGGCTGTGGTTGTAGCTCAGCACCGCGCGGTCGTAGCTCCCCGGCGCGCCGTTCCGGGCCAGCATCAGCGCGGCGGCTTCGATCGAGTCGTGCGCGCTCATGATGTCGCCGCCGCCGCCGTACTGGCGGAACGTCGAGGGCAGGAACTGCATCGGGCCGAGCGCGCCCGCGCTGGAGGGGCCGAGGTTGCGGCCGAAGTCCGACTCGATGTAGTTGATCGCGGCCAGGTACGTCCAGTCGATGCCGGTCCGAGCCGCGGCGGCCCGGTAGTAGCCGAGGAGCGCGTCGGGGGGATCGGAGTCGGCGAAGCGCTTGTTGTACCGGGGATGGATCGTGGCGCCGGGATCGATCCCCACCAGCCGCCACAGCGCGTGCAGGCCCTGGTCGGCCTGGGCCACCGGGGCGGCCGGGCCGCCGGCCAGCAGCGGCAGCGTCGCGCTCTCCAGGTCCGACCGCGAGGCGAGCGAATAGACGAGATCCTGCTCCTGCCGGATGGCGTCCCGGAACGTGAACTGGGCCTGCTCGAGGGCCAGCTCGGCGCGCAGCTGGTCGATCGCCGCCGGCGCGGGGGGCTGGGCCCGGAGCCGATCCACGTCGGCCGAGGCCGACCGGACCGCGGCGGCGGCGGCGGTGAGCTGGGCGACCATGTGCTGACCGTCCGCGGTGGAGATGCCGAAGGCCGCCCCCGCGGTCGCGCCCGG
>VBJR01000062.1:0-13963 GCA_005880175.1 Chloroflexota bacterium | reverse complement strand
CCAGGAGGCCCTTGATCTCGTCGCCGACCAGCTCGCCCTGGACGACCAGGGCCTCGACGGCCTGGTCGATCCCCTCGCGGTTCACGTACATCAGCCGCCAGCAGTCGATGTAGGCGGAGCCGAGGATCTGCGCGACCGTCCGGCGCGCGATCGGGCTCTGCAGGGCAGCCGAGGTTCGGCTGCCCCCCTCCAGGGGCGAGCCGCCCAGCTCCGCGCTGGAGATCAGGAACTGACCGATGTTCACGGCCTTCTTGCCGAGCTCCGGCGGCATGTCCTCGGCGCCCATGCCGACCAGGCCGACCATGTGGGAGGCCAGCATCGTGGCGCTCCTGAGGTCGCTGAACACGCCGTCGCTGTTCTCACCGTAGAAGACCCGCTCGGCGGCGATGGCGCCCAGCGCATGCCGGATGTCCGCCGCCATCTGGGTCCGGAACTTGAAGAACTCCTCCTGCTCGGCGGCGACGCGGTGGTGGCCGCCGGTGAGGCCGCGCATCCGGATCGAGAGCCGGACGTGCGCGTACTCGGGCAGGTAGAACCGGGCCGCGACCGCGTGCCCCAGCTCGTGCCGGGCGGTCGCGATCTGCTCGCGCTCCGTGCGTTCGACGGGCTGGACGAGGCCGGCCTCGATGTTGCCCATGGCGTCGCGCAGGTCGCGCCAGGTGAAGTACGCGCGGCCGTCCTCGAACGCGTACATCAGGGCCATCGAGGTGGCCTGCTCGATCATCGCCGGTGAGTAGCCCTCGGTGATCCGGGCGAACTCCTCGCGGCGCGAGGGCAGGTCCAGCTCCGGGTCGTGCGCCTTCTTGGTGAAGTAGAGGTCCGCGATGTCCTTGCGGTCCTCGCGCATCGGCATCCGGAAGATGATCTGGCGGCCGAAGCGTCCGGGGCGGGTCACCGCCTCGTCGAGGACCGACGGCCGGTTGGTGGCGCCGACGAAGAACAGGTTGTAGCGCGGCGGCCTGAGCTGCGGGATCCGCAGCGCGATCCGCGTCCCGTTGAACCGGATCTCCTGCGGGACGAACAGGCCGTCGAGCGTGAGGTTCACGAACCGGCGGAACGCCTTCTTCAGGAAGCCGGCGTTGTCCATGCCGTCCATCTGGACCAGCAGCATGTTCAGGCCCATCCGGAAGCCGCCGAACATGCCGCCCATGCCGCCCATGCCGCCGCCACCCATGCCGCCGCGGCTCTGGCCCAGGGCGTCGAACTCGTCGATGAACACGATGCAGCCGCCCCAGCGCCGGGCCAGCTTCTTCGCGGCGCGGACGCACATGTAGACGGCGACCATGTCCATGCCGATGAACATGCCGCTGTAGGCGGCGCCCGAGCTGACGATGATCGGGGTGTGCAGCTCCGACGCGATCGCCTTGGCGAGCATCGTCTTGCCAGTGCCGGGCGGGCCGACCATGAGCACACCGCGCTCGCGCTTGCCGCCGGCTTTCACGTAGTTGCGGCCCTGCTCGATGAGGCGCAAGATGCGCTGCATCTCGGACACCGCGGATTTCTGACCGCGGACGTCCTCGAGCTTCACGTCGTAGTTGGCGTCGCCCGGCCGGTACGTCTCCCGGCCCATCCGAGAGAACAGGATGAACGGGCCGAAGAAGAGCGCGAAGTTCGCGAGGAACAGCGCGCCGAGCTGGACGACCAGCAGCAGCGCCTGGCCGAGCAGGCTGCCGAGCGCGACCAGCGCCTCGAGGAATCCGAGTCCGAACAGGTAGAACGCGCCGCCGAAGTACAGCAGCGCGAGGACGCCGATCACGCTCGCGCGGCGCCAGAAGATGTAGCGGTTGGTCTCGAGCGTCCGCTTCGCAGCGGTGGGCTCGTCCGCAATCGCCTCGCGCAGCACCAGCGAACGCCGGACCCAGCTCAGCAGTCCCCGAAGGACCACGAGCGCGGCCAGCGCGAACAGGAACGAACCGACTGGGCCCCACTGCAACAACAGCCCGTAGGCGAATGCGGTGGCGGCCATCACCACGGCGAAGATCCAAAAGACAATCATGGCGGTACCCGCACTATACCTTCGCCTCCGCGAGACGCCGTCAGCGAGTTGTAATGGCGGGGGTCGTCTCAGTGGTCGCGCGAGGGCGCGTGGCAAGGAACAGCACGGCGGCCAGGCCGGCGCACGAGACCAGGTCGCCGGGGCTGTAGGCCTGCGGGAAGAGGCGCCCGAGCAGGCCCGGGAGCAGGATCCAGTCGCCCAGCCAGCCCAGGCGCGTGTCCGGGCCCATGATCGTGTACTGCGCCCAGACCCCGCGCTCGACCAGCTGCGCCGGGCCCAGGTGGGCGGCCTCCGGGACGACCGGCATGTGGGCGCCGTTGGCCAGCGTCGCGACCAGGTTCATCGACATGCCGATCGTCACCAGGACGATGCCCGGGAGCTCGCGCAGGTGCCAGAGGGTCCACGCGATGAGCACGACCAGCGACAGGACGAACACGGGCCCGCCGAACGCGGAGTCGCCGAGCGGGCTGCGGAACTCAAGCTCCTTGACCAGGAACGCCGCGATGACGACCAGCGGCCAGCGCAGCCGGCGCCGGAGCAGGTTGCCCAGGCTGCCGCCGGTCAGCAGCCCGGCCAGCAGCCCCGCGGCGGCGAAGGCGATCAGGAGCACGGAGCGCCCGGGCGGCGAGCCGGCATCAGGGTTGGGGCGGCTCGGCGGCGAGCCGGGCGGCGGTCGCGACCATCATGCGGACGCCGGTCGCGAACGAGGCCTCGTCGAGGCGGAACGTCGGCGAGTGGTGGGCGGGGGGCGTCTCGGCGTCCGGCGGGCAGCCGCCGAGCATGAAGTAGCAGCCCGGGATGCGGGTCAGGAACTCGGCCATGTCGTCGCTGACGGTCAGCGGCTTGCCCAGCCGGCTCGCCCGGTCGCCGATCAGCTGCGCGCCCACGTCCAGCACGGTCGCGGTCACGTTGGGGTCGTTGAAGATCGGGATGGTGCCGTGCACCAGCTTCAGCTCGGAGTGGACCTGGAACTCGGTGTCCGCCTCCAGCAGCAGGTCCCGCATCCGCTGCAGCGCCTCCTCGCGGAGCTCCGGCGTGAACGTCCGCACGGTGCCGCGGACCCGGACCGAGCGGGGCACCACGTTCCACGTGCCGTCGGTGCTGACGTCGCCGACCGTGCAGTGGCAGCCGGTGCCCTCGTACTCCAGCCCGTCCACGACGGTGTAGAGGCGCTCTAACAGGAACGCCTGCGCGGAGATCACGTTGCCGGCCCGCTTCATCATCCCGCCGTGGCCGCCGGGCCCGAGGATCGCCAGCTCGAACGCGTCGCCGCCGGCCCAGAGCAGGCCCGGCCGGGTGGTCACGGTGCCGCTCGGCAGCCAGGAGGCCATGTGCAGCCCGATCGTCACGTCGGGGTGGTGGTGGTCGAACAGGCCCCGCGCGATCATCTCGCGGGCTCCGCTGACCAGCTCCTCGGCCGGCTGGAAGCAGAAGAGGTAGGAGCCGGTCAGGTCCTCGACCCGCTCCGCCAGCGCGTGGGCGGTGCCCAGCAGGATGGCGGTGTGGGCGTCGTGGCCGCAGGCGTGCATCCGGCCCTCGTGCCGGGACGCGTAGGACACGCCCGACTCCTCCAGGATCGGCAGCGCGTCGATGTCCGCGCGGAGCATCACGGTCCGGCCGGGCCGTCCGGTGTCGAGCACCGCCAGGGCGCCGGTCTCGGTGGGGCACTCCCGGACGTCGAGGCCGAGCTCCCGCAGCCGGGACTCGATGAAGCGGGAGGTCTCGTGCTCGGCGAACGACACCTCGGGAGGCCCCAGGAAGCTACTGAACATCGGGGCACCCCTGGAGACCGGCGCGATGAAGGCCCGTCGGGGGCAGCTGACCGGCCGCGACCTCGCCCGCGCCGTGCTTCCAGGCTCCGCCCCCATAGCCCGTCCCGGATGCGTCCGGGGAGAGGTTGAAGTGTCGGAACTTCAACGTCTCCCCACCGCTCGAGGCGTGCAGGTATCGACACTTCAACCTTTCCGTCCGGGCCCGGCTCCGAGGCTCAACCGCCGCCTAGACGATCGGACCCAGGTTGTACCCGCGCGGAGTTGAGCGGAGCAGCTTCGCGCCCAGCTCCGGCTCCAGCTCGTCCAGCTTGCGCCGGAGCGTGAGCAGCGCCGAGTGGACGGTCGAGCGGGCCGCGTTGGGCCGGAACAGGCCCGCCGCGATCAGCTCGCCCGCCGTGATCGCCTTGGAGCCCTGGGCCAGGTGCACGACGAGCGCGGTCTGCTGCGACGTCAGGCGGATCTGCTTCTTGCCCAGGCTCATCGTGCGGTGGGTCGGGTCGAAGTCGAGCCGGCCGAAGCGATAGTTCCCCGACCGGCCCGTGCCGCCCTCGACCAGCCGGGCGGCCAGGTCCGAGTAGATGTGGGCCATCGTCGCGTTGCCCTTCACGAAGTAGCTGCTGGCGCCCAGCTCGAACGCGCGGCGGATCGCCGCGGCGCTGCCCTGCGCCGCCGAGAGCACCACGACCGCCAGGCCCGGGTGGTTCTGCCGGATCCAGCGCAGCAGCTCGAAGCCCGCCTCCTCGCCCTCGTCCAGCACCAGGTCCAGGAGGACGCCGGCGACGCGTTCGGCATTCAGGATGTCCTTCGCCTCGTCGGCCGATCCCGCCACGCGCGCCTGGTACCCCAGGTCGGTCAGGTCGAGCCGGAGCTGCGCCTGCATCGGCGGCTCGTCCTCGACCACGAGCAGGGACGAGCCCAGCAGCTCCGCGGGTCGGTAGACCTCGAGCCCCGGGGGCAGCGGTGGAGGCGTGGACCGGCCCCGATTCCTCAGGACCAAGGCATCGACGGCCGACTAGTTATCACTGCTGGGATTTTGTGCAGCATGCCTTGCGGGACGCCGGTTTGCAAGTGCCCGCGCAATCGCGGACGTCCCTCTCGTGCGCTCCTGTCAAGCACAGAGCGCGCTCGTCAGTCGAGATACTTGACGAACTTAACAATTCTGCCCGGATCCGGTAGCCTGACAGGCGATGGGGTACCGGAGTTCTCCAAGAGGTTCACGCATGAGCTCGAAGATGCGACTGCTGACGGGAGTCACCGTGGCGGCGGCCCTCCTGGCCCTCGCGCTGTCAGCTGGCGCCGGCTGGTTCGATCTCCCCTTCTAGCGGTCGGAACGAGACGGAGCCGCCGGGCGTCGATCACGGCCGGCGGCTCTTCGCTTTTCTGATCGCGTCCGGGAGCAGCGCGTACAGGTCCGCGCGATCGTCGGCCTTGCTCATGTACCCGACCACGTCCGCGTCGTCCGGACGGCTCGGGAACACGGGGTAGGCGGTGTAGAAGATGACGGGCATCCTGGTGCCCTGCGCCCGCAGCTCGTCGAGCAGGGCCCAGCCGTCCATCGGCTCCGGGAGCATCAGGTCCACGATCGCCACCTCGGGCCGGTCCCGCCGCGCCCGCTCCAGCGCCTGGGCCGCGTCCTCGGCCAGCGCCACCCGGTACCCGAGCAACCGGAGGTCGGTCTCCAGGATCACGCGCCACGCCCGCTCGTCGTCCACCACCAGCACGGTGCTCCCCAGCAGGTCGCGGGGCGGCGGATGCAGCGGCTTGGGCGACGTGAACGGCACGGCTTTGGCGCAGTATACGGAGGCGTAGATGGAATCCCGACAGCGCAGGGCGGCCGCTGATCGGGGCCCGAATGCGTCGCGTCCGGGCCTGCAGGCGAGGGTCGCGCGCGCGCTCTCGAGCTGTGCGACCGAGGCCGACCTGATCCAGGTGCTGTACACCGAGCTGCGGCCGGTGTTCGGCTACGACAGCCTCAACCTGCAAGTGCTGGAGCGAGAGGGCTGGTACCACAGCCTGGCGATCGACCACGGCGTCCTCCAGGACGTGCGCCGGCGGCTGCTCGTCGAGTCGCTGTTCGTGGACTACTACCGCAGCCCGCGAACGCGCGTCCTGGACCCTCCCGCCGCCGCCACGCACCTCCGCGGCCGGGGGCCCGGGACGTCGCGGCGGCCGCGCACGCTGGTCTGGGTGCCGGTCCTCCACGGCGGCCGGCCGGTCGGCTCGGTCAGCTACCAGCTGTTCACGCGCCGCGACGTCCCGGCCGAGGAGGTCGCGCTGCTGGAGGCCGTGCACGCGCACCTGGGGCCGCTGGTCAGCAACGCGTACCTGAACGAGCTCACCCGCAACCAGGCGGTCAGCCTGGGCGCGCTCAACGCGATCGCGCGGGCGCTGTCGGCGACGCACGACGAGCAGGGCGTCGTCTCGGCGCTGCTCGGCACGCTGGGCGCGCTGATCCCGCTCGACGGCATCGAGCTGGCGGCTCGCAAGGACGGCTCGCGGACCCGGCTGCTGGAGGGCGGCCCGGGCGGCCGCGTCCGCGGCACGTGGGTGCCCGCCAGCTCGCGGCGGCTGGCCTGGGCCCGGCCGGTGGTGGACACGGGCCGCGGGCAGCTTGAGCCGGCCGCCGGGCCCGGGGCGCCGGCCCGCTCGGCCGCCACGGTGCCCATCGTCGAGGGCGGAGCGGTCCGCGGCGCGCTGTGCGCGTGGACGCGCCAGCCGGACGCGTACGAGCCGTCCACGCTGGCGTTCCTGCAGCAGGTGGCCGACCAGGTGGCGCTGGCGCTGCGCAACGCATGGTCCTACGAGGCGATCGAGATGCAGCGGCGGCGGCTCGAGGTCGTCAACGCGGTGGGGCGCCGCCTGGCCTCGACGCTCGACCGCTGGTCGATCATGCGCATCCTCCGCGAGGAGCTTGCCCGCCACCTGGAGTTCGACCTCTTCACGCTCGCCGCGGTGACGGAGACCCCGGACGGACCGGTCGCCCAGGGCTACGTCTGGGACAGCGGCGAGGAGGTGCCGAGCCCGCCGGTGCCGCTCGCCTCGGCCGGGCCGTCGCGGGAGGCGTACGAGAGCGGCCGGCCCGTCCTGATCCGGCGCGCCGTGTGGGCGCGCGCGCTGGAGACCCGGCACCGGGCCGAGGGCCAGCGCATCCTCGGGGAGGGGGTGGTCGTGGACGTGACGCGGCCCGGCCGGCACCGGCGCGTGGTCGCCCGCTCGATCATCTGGGTGCCGGTCCGCCACGGCGAGGAGATCACGGCGCTGCTCTCGCTCCAGTCGTACCGGGCCGACGTGTTCGACGAGTGGCACGCGCAGGTGCTCCAGGACGTGGCCACGTACGTCGGCCTGGCGCTGGCCAACGCCGAGCACCTGCACGCCGCCCAGACCGAGCGCCACCGGCTGTCTGCGCTCCACCTGCTCGAGCTCAGCGTGGCCGGCGCCGCCGACGAGGCGGAGATCACGCAGGCGATGAGCCGGGCGGTGGGCTCGTTCCTCGACGCGCCCATCCTGCTGTTCGCGTACACGGACCAGCGCAACCGGGTCACCGGCTACTGCTCGGACAACGGCGTGGTCCGCCACCTGGAGCCCGTCGAGATCGAGCGGACCCGGTACTTCGCCCGCATGCTGGAGGAGCGGACGACGATCGCCGAGGCGCTGCCGACCGAGCTCCGGCGGGCGGCCCCCGGCGAGGGCTGGCCCACGTGGGGCCCGCACATCCCGAAGCAGGTGCTGATCGTGCCGCTGTTCAACGAGAACCGGGTGGTGGGCTCGGTGTCGGCGCAGCGGATGACGGACGTCCCGTTCACGCCCGAGGAGATCCAGCTGCTGGAGAGCGCGGCGCCGGTGGTGGCGATCGCCCTGCGCACCGTGCGCCTGCTGCGCGCCAACGAGCTGGCGCTGGCCAACTCCCTGCGCCTGCAGATGGTCGCGGGCCTGGCCGGGCACGACCTGGAGGGGGTGCTGGCCAGCGTCGCCGAGCAGGCGCGGACGATGATGGAGGCGACGGCGGCCGCCTGCTGGGCCTTCGACGACGAGGGCCGGGTCGCCGCCCGGGCGGCCAGCGGGGGCGACCCCGGCCGTGTCCTGCGGTGGTCGGGCCGCACGCACGCGCGGACGTGGGACGAACCGCCGCGGGGGCCGGTCGCCGGCATCCACGGCCGCACCGGGTGGGCGCTGGTGCCGCTCTGGTACGGGGAGCGGCTGGTGGGCGCGCTCGGCTCGCTGCACGGGCCGAGCGGCGTGGGCGAGGCGCTGGTGGCGATCGGCGACTTCGCGCAGCACGCAGCGATCGCGATCGAGAACGCGCGGCTGGCCGCCGAGACCCGGGGCCGGATCCACACGCTGGAGGCGGTCGCCGGCTTCGCCAACCTGGACATCACGCGGCCGGTGCGGGCGCGCGCCGAGATCTGCCGCCTGGTCGAGGAGGCGCTGGCCAGCTCGCGCGGGGCGATGTGGCTGCTCGACGGCGCGGTGATGGTGCGCGGCTCCGGGGGCGCGTCGGCGGCCGGGATCGCGGCCCCGGAGCCCGGCTGGTGGCGCGCCGCGCTGGCCGGCCCCCACCGGGAGACGGGGCGCCGGCTGCGCCGCCTGCTCCGCTCGGCCGCGTCCGCGCACCCCGACGTCGGGGCCATCGGCGGGGCGGCGGGCGTCGCGCAGCCGGTCGTGGTGAACGACCGGGTGGTGGGCATGATCACGGCCGACACCGCCGGCACGTCGCCGTCCGAGACCCGTCGCCTGATGGCGGTGCTGGCCGGCCAGGCCCAGCTCGTCCTGACCCGCCTCGCGCTCGTCGCGGAGATCAACCGCCAGAAGGAGATGCTGGAGACGGTGATGCGGCACTCGCCCGTGGGCGTCGTGCTGGAGGACGAGGATGGCAACGTCGCGTACGCCAACTCGGAGATCGAGCGCATCTACGGGGTGCCGGCGGCCGGCCTGGTCGGGAACCCGGCCCGCCGCCTGCTCCAGCGGCCGGACGCGGTCGTCGTGTCCGATCCCGAGGCGGTGCCGGGCGGGCCGCTCGAGGTGCGGCTGGACGCGAGGGGCATGGTCGTCCAGGTCCGCCGCGTGCCCGTGCCGGGCGCGGACGGCCAGCCGGACCGGGTGCTCACGCTGCACGAGGACGTCACCCAGGAGCGCGCGATGCTCGAGGCCAAGGACCTGATGCTGCGCGCGATCGGCCACGAGGTCCGCAGCCCGGCGGCCGCGATGCGCTCGACGATCGCCGGCCTGCTCCAGTGGGGCACCGTGATGGACGCGGACCAGCGGCACTCGCTGGTCGTGGAGGCGTACGAGCAGTCGGAGCGGCTGCTGAGCCTGGTCGAGAACCAGCTGATCATCGCCCGCCTGGAGGCGCACCGCTTCGAGCCCAACCGGGCCCCAACGGCGCTGGCGCGCACGATGGAGCAGGTGCTGACGGTGCTGCGCAGCCGGTACGGAGGCCGGGTCGATGTGGTAGATGTGCGCCTGAGTCCTGACCTGCCCGATGCGTACTGCGAACCGACCCATCTCGACCAGGTGCTGTCCAATCTCGTCGGCAACGCGCTGGAGTACACGCGCGCCCGCCACATCGGGGTCAGCGGCCGCGCCGCCGGCCCCTGGGTCGAGGTGACGGTGACCGACGACGGTGGCGGCCTGCCTCCGGACCGGGTCGCGAGCCTGTTCGCCAAGACCGGGCTGGCCGGGCAGAACCGCGCCCGCGGCGGACTGGGTCTGGGCCTGTACCTGTGCCGTCTCGTGGTGGAGCGCTCCTTCGGCGGCAGGATCTGGCTGGAGTCGACCGGCCCGGCGGGCACGACGTTCAAGTTCACGGTGCCGGCCCTGGCGGCGCGCCCGGGGCACGCTCTGCGCGAGGCCAGGTGACGCGGTTGGGCCAGCCGCGCGAGCCTCGGGCCGGGGAGCAGCCGCTCCGGCCGGACCACGCGGACCCGCTGTGGGCCCGGGTCGGGGGCGGCCTGGAGGAGGTCATGAGCGGCCGCCGGCACGGGCCCGCCGATCCCGACTTCCCGCCGCCGGGCGGTCCGTGGGAGGGGCTGTGGTCGAGCGGGCGGCTGGTGGGCTGGGGGCCGGCCGGCGAACTGAGCCGGGCGTCGTACCGGCGAGCCCTGGAGGAGGGTGAGCGGATCGCGCGGGAGCGGCGGGCGTACCTGCTGAGCCGGCTCGGCCACAAGCTGCGCTCGTCGGTGCTGGCGCTGACCGAGTCGGCGCGCCAGGCGGCGTTCGGCCGCCAGGAGCTGCTGGAGGACATCTACGAGCTGGCCCAGGACGTGGGGCGGCGGGCGCTGGCGATGGAGGCGGTCGCGCTGGACCCGATGGACCCGCCGCGGGCGGTGGTGATCGGAGCGGTGCTGAACCTGGCGGCGGTGGGGGCGAATCGGCTGCTGCCCGGCGACGCGGTGGTGCGGGCCTCGGAGCCGGTGCTGAAGGACGCGCTGACGCGGGCGTGCGACTGGATGGGCGGCGCCGGGTGCACGGTGATGGGCGAGCGGGTGGGCGCCTGGTGGCGGCTGGACGTGATCTCCGCGCCGGTGCGGCGCCCGCTGCCGGTGCCGGAGATGGGCGAGCCGCTGGTCCGGCACCTGGTGGACGACCTGCTGGAGGGGTGGCTGGACTCCAGCGGGCCCGATACGTTGAAGTGTCGACACCTGCACGTCTCAGGCCGCCGGGAGACGTTGAACTGTCGGCACTTCAACGTCTCCCCGGCTCCCCCTGCCGGCGCCAGCCGGCCGGGCCCCGTCCTGGCCGGGCGCTGTGACTGCCCGGCCAGTGATCGAAGGGCCCAGCGCCCGGGCAGGATGGGTGCCGGGGTGTCAGCGGCCCCGCCTGAGTCGTCCATGGCGAAGGGGAGCGTCTGAGCCGGAGGGTGGGAACGCGTGGTCGGCCGACCCCCAGGCGTCCTCACTCGAGCTGCCACGGTAACCCCTCTCGGCGACTGAACAGGTCAGATTGACCCGGCTCAGCCCTGGCGGTACCGTGGGCCCGCCCCCCTCGGGCGGGTGGGGGCTTCTTGGATGCGGCTTGGGGGGCTTCGGGCCCAACATGTCGGGCATGGCAACCGTACGGCGCGTCCTCGCGCCCAACCCGGGGCCCTTCACCGGGCCCGGCACCAACACCTGGGTCCTGGGCGACGGCCCGGCCCTGGTCGTCATCGATCCCGGGCCCGACGACGACCAGCACCTCGCCGCCCTGCGCCGCACGGTGGGTGGCCACGCGGTCGGGGTGGTGCTGGTCACCCACGGCCACGCCGACCACCTGGAGCTGGCCGAGCGGTTCGCCGGGCAGTACCACGCCCGCGTCGCCCGCCACCCCGACCTCGCGGACGGCGACGTCGTGCGCGTGGGCGCCCTGGACCTCACCGCCCTCCACACGCCCGGCCATGCGCCCGACCACCTCGCGTTCTGGATGCCCGACGACCGCGTCCTGTTCACCGGCGACCTGATCCTGGGCCGGGGCAGCTCGATGGTCACGTACCCCGAGGGCGACGTCGCCGCCTACCTGCGCTCCCTGGAGCGCGTCGCCGAGCTGCGGCCGCGCCTTCTCTTCCCGGGCCACTGGGACCCGGTCGAGGATGCGGAGGCCAAGATCGAGGAGTACCGCCAGCACCGGCTCGCGCGCGAGCGCCAGGTCGTGGACGAGCTCGACCGCGGCGGCCCGGGCACCGCCACCGGGCTGACCGAGCGCGTGTACTCCGACGAGCTGGCCGCGACTGAGGCCCGTGAGCAGCTCCTGCGGGCCGCCGAGATGACCCTCCGTGCCCACCTGCGCAAGCTCGTGGACGAGGGCCGGGTCGCCGAGCGCGACGCGGTGTTCGAGCTGGTCTAGCGCAGGCCCGTATGGTTGCCCTGTGATCCCGACCGTCCGGCCGCTCCCCGCCATCTCCGAGCGGTCGCCCGACGAGCTCGACGCCTGGCTGGCCGAGCGCGGCCAGCCCGCGTACCGCGCCCGCCAGCTGCGGCGCCGGCTGGCGGGCGGCGCCCGCTTCGAGGAGATGCTGGAGCTGCCGGCCGGCCTCCGCGCCGAGCTCGAGGCGGCGTTCCGGGCCAGCTCGCTGCGCGAGGTCCGGCGGCTGGAGGCCGACGGCGGGCAGACCACCAAGAAGCTGTACGAGCTGGACGGCGGCTACGCGGTCGAGTCGGTGGTGATGCGCTACCCGCGGCGCTCGACGCTCTGCATCTCCTCCCAGGTCGGCTGCCCGATCGGCTGCCCCTTCTGCGCGACCGGCCAGGGCCCGTTCGGCCGCAACCTGGCCGCCCACGAGATCGTGGACCAGGCGGTCGACGCGGGCCGCGACCTGGCCGAAGCGGGCCGGCGGCTCACGCACGTCGTGTTCATGGGTATGGGCGAGCCCCTGGCCAACTACGACGCGGTCCTCGGCTCCATCCGCCGGATCGCCGACCCGGCCGGGCTCGGGCTCAGTCCCCGCCGCGTCACCGTGTCCACGTCCGGCCTGGTCCCGCGGATCGACCGGCTGGCGGCGGAGGGCCTGCCGTTCACGCTCGCCATCTCGCTCCACGCGGCCCGCGACGAGCTGCGGGACGAGCTGGTCCCGATCAACCGGCGCTACCCGCTGGCCGAGCTGATCCCCGCCGCCGACCGGTTCGCCGAGCGCACGGGCCGGCGGGTCAGCTACGAGTGGGTGCTGCTGGCCGGCGTGAACGACACCGAGCGCGACGCGCGGGAGCTGGGCGCGCTCCTGCGGGGCCGGCTGGCCCACGTCAACCTGATCCCGTACAACCCGGTGGACGAGGCGCCGTACCGCGAGCCCGACGCGGGCGAGGTGGCGCGGTTCGTCCGCCAGGTCCGGGCGACGGGCCTGAACGCGACGCTGCGCGACACTCGGGGCAGGGAGGAGGAGGCGGCCTGCGGCCAGCTCCGGGCCCGGCACCTCGCCGCCACCCGCTGAGTTGGGCGCGATCTACGCCGGCACCAGCGGCTTCAGCTACCCGGCCTGGCGTGGCATCTTCTACCCCGAGCGCCTGGCCGGCGCGAAGATGCTCGGCTACTACGGGGAGCGCCTCAACGGGGTCGAGCTGAACGGCAGCTTCTACCGCACGCCGCCGGCAGAGACCATCGCCGGCTGGGCGGCGAGCGTGCCGGCCGGCTTCCGCTTCTGCATGAAGGCGCACCGGGCGCTGACGTACTCGGGGCCGGCGTTCCCCTGGGAGGGAGTCGCGGGCGAGTTCGGGGCCCGGCTCGGCGGGCTCGGCGAGCGCCTGGGGCCGGTGCTGGTGCAGTTCCCGCCCACCCGGCAGCGCGACCTGGCGGCGCTCGACCGCCTGCTCGGCGGGCTCGGGCTGCGCGCCGCCGTCGAGTTCCGGAACGAGTCCTGGTTCGCGGACGACGTCTACGCCGTGCTCCGCGGCCACGGCGCCGCCCTCGTGGTCACCGACCAGGACAAGTGGCCGCGGGCGCCCCGGGTCGAGGTGTCCGGGCTCGCCTACTACCGCCTGCGCCGGGACTACGACGCCGTGGAGCTGGACGGCTGGCGGCGCGAGCTGCGCGCCGAGGCGGCGGCCCGCGACGAGTTGCACGTGTACTTCCGCCACGAGGTGGAGGCGCCGGCCCGGGCGGCCCACATACTGGAGGGGTGACCGGCGACTTCGGGCTCTTCGGGCCCGGATCGATGGCGTGGCAGCTGCACAAGGAGCCGGCGCTCCTGGTCGGCGGCCTGCGCGCCCTGATGGTCCAGGCGCTCCACCCGCTGGCCATCGCCGCCGTCGAGGACCACAGCGACTACAAAGCCGATGTCTGGGGCCGCTACGCCCGCACCAGCAACTACGTCGTGACCACCATCTTCGGCACGACCCGGCAGGCCGAGGCGCTCGGCAGCCGCGTGCGGGAGGTCCACCGGCCGATCCACGGCATCGACCGGGTGACCGGGCTTCCGTACGCCGCCGACGACCCCGTCCTGCTGCTGTGGATCCACGCCACGCTCGTCGAGTCGTTCCTGGCCGCGTACCGCCGGTTCGTGGGCCCGCTGGGCGAGCCCGACGGCGATCGCTACGTCGCGGAGATGGTCCGCCAGGCGACGCTGGTCGGCCTCCCCGCGGACGACGTGCCGGCCACGGAGTCCGGCAACCGGGCGTTCATCGACTCACTCCGGCCGGACCTCCAGGTGACGCGGGGCGCGCTGGAGGCCGTGGACACGGTGCTCCATCCGCCGCTGCCGGCGTCGCGCCGGCCGTTCTGGTGGGTGGCCGGG
>VBJR01000061.1:1983-24532 GCA_005880175.1 Chloroflexota bacterium | reverse complement strand
CGGCGCCTCCAGACGGTGGCCGCGGCAGCGTTGCCCGGCGACTCGGGTGGTGGGCGCCGGGAGCTGGTCGCGGAGGGAGCCGGCCCGGCGGCGCGGCGGCCGTCGAGCGAGCAGACCCCCGTGCTGCGGATCCGGGGCCGGCTGGACGCGGGCTCGCAGACGGAGGTGCGGGAGCACGTGCACGAGCTGGTCCGGTCCGGGGCGACGAACGTCGTGCTGGACCTCAGCGAGGTCGTCTCGCTCGACAGCGCCGGGCTGGGCGCGGTCATCAGCGGCCTCAAGCTCGTGCGCCAGGCGGGCGGCGACCTGCGGATCGCGCTCGCCAACCAGCAGGTCCTGACGACGCTCAGGCTGACCTCGCTCGATCGGGTCCTGCGGCCGTACACCAGCATCGACGAGGCGATCGCGGGCACGCGGCCGGAGGAGGTCGACCTCACGCTCGGCGGGGACGGCGACGCGCGCGATCATCTCGACGCGGTGCACCTGGCCCTCGGGCGGTTCCTGGAGCGGATGGCCGAGCCCCCGTCGGCCGAGTGGCGGATGCTGTTCGAGCTGGCGGTGGCCGAGATCGCGGCGAACATCATCGAGCACGCCCGGCCGCCCTCGCTCCACTTCGAGGTGACCGCCCAGGCCGGGAAGGTCGCGGCGCTGTTCAGCGACACGGGCCAGGGCTGGAGCAGCCCGCCGGGCCCGGCCGCGATGGTGGACGACATGGTCGAGCGGGGCCGGGGCCTGCGCCTGGCCCGCACCGCGGTGGACGAGGTGGCCTACGAGCGCCGAGGCAACTCCAACCGCTGGCGTCTGACGAAACGCCTCGATCCGTCCTGAGACGCGCCGGCGGCGCTGACCGGCGGTTGGGGCCAATGGGGAAGAGGGCGGCGGTCGCACCGCCGCCCTCCTCCGTCCCTCTCAGCGGTCGCAGGCCGCCGTGGCCCGCTCACTCACCACGTAGCGGTTCGCCGCCTGCGGGTCGCTCATGCGGTACACGTGCTGCCGGGTCTCGTTGTAGATGAACAGGTCGCCATACGCGTACCGGGTCGTCGCTCCGCCGGCGACGGCGGCCCGGAGGCCGTCCTGGTCGGCCGACGGGATCCCGGTCAGGACCGCCGCGGACAGCGACGGGTCGCGGTAGGCGGACGAGACGATCCGGCCGACGTCCGGCCAGCCGGTCTCGGCGTCGGAGCAGCCCGCCTCGACGAGGATGACGCTCCCCGCCGGCGGGTCGGGCAGGTCGCGCACGATCTGCGCCGCCATCGCCTGCTCGCCCGCGTACGTCGCCGCCGAACGGGCGGCGGCCGCGGTCGCGGACGCGATGCCGGCGGTGCAGAGCACGGCGGCCAGCACCGACAGCAGCTCGCGGCGCGCCAGCGCGGCGGGAGCGACCCCGGCGACGATCCCCGCGGCGCCCAGCGCCGCCATGGCCAGGCCGGCCCCGAGGACGGCCGGCTGGCCGGTGGCCGCCAGCGCGATGCCGTCGCCGCCCGCCAGGACGGCGATGCCGGCCACGGCCAGGCCCAGCCACCAGCGCCGGCGCCCGACGTCCGACCGCTTCGGGTCGGCCAGGCGCCAGAGGTACCAGGCGAGGGCGAGGCCGGCGGCGATGGCCGCGGCCGCCGCCGGCCACCAGGCCAGCGAGCCCTGCACCGCGGCGGCCGCCTGCGGCAGCGACGACAGCAGGCCGGTCAGCTGTCCCGCGGCCAGGTGACCGGCACCTGCCGGCGGCGTCCCGGTGCGCTGGACCGCCTCGGCCGTGATCCGCAGGCCGCCCGCCAGGCCGGCCACCGTGCTGAGGCCGGCCCCCAGCCGGGCCGGCAGCGTCCGCGCGGGCTCGCGATGCCGGAGGCGTCCCCAGATCGCGAGCTCGCCGGCCAGCAGGAGCGGGACCACGGCCACCGTCGAGAGGCTGGCGACGAGGAGCGCAGGGACCGAGACCAGCCGCCAGAGCCAGCCGCGCGAGGCCCGGGCCCGGGTCGCCATGAGGTCCGCCCACAGCGCCAGCACGCACAGCATCTCCGCGGGGGCACCCCCGAGCAGCGCGAACAGGACCGGGAGCGCGACCGCGGCCGTCCGAGGGACGCCCAGGCCGCGCAGGAGGAGGTGGCCGGCCAGGGCCGCCCCGGCGAGCGCGAGGGCGCTCATCGCCAGGTCGCCGGCCGGCGCCTGGCCGACGCCACGGACGGCGCCCAGGCCCGCGGCCAGGAGGGCCAGCGCGGCCACCACCGCGAGGTCGAGCCGCCGTTCGCCGGCCAGGCTCATCGGGCCACCTGCCTGGCGAACAGCGCCGACAGCTCGGCCTGGTTGAGGGTCCAGTCGGCGTACTCGGTTCCGGCGGGCGCGTGGGGCGTCCGGGCGTCGAACCAGATCGCGCCGACCAGGAGCGGATAGTTGGCCATCGACGTGCGCGCCTCCTCGATCCAGCGCATCCGGTCCGAGTCGTTCAGGGTGCTGGTGCCGAGCTCGGAGATCACGATCGGCTTCTGGAACCGCGTGGCCAGGGCGTACCGGACGTCCAGCATGGAGGTGAACGAGGGGACGACTCCGGTCGCCTCCCACTGGGTGGCGACGAGGCCCGTCACCCCGATCAGGTCGACCACGTCGTCGCCCGGGTAGTAGCTCGCCGAGTCGGCGGCGGCGCCCTGCGGGGACCAGATGAGCCGGGCGTTGCCAGCCGTGGCGTGCACCGTCAGCGCGAAGTGGCGGAACGCCGCGATGTAGGCCTGAGGATCGCCCTGCGACCACGGGTAGAGGCCGGTGAGGTCCATCTCGTGCGCGAAGCGCAGGTAGACGGGGGTGGGCGACGCGTCGCGCACCGCGGCCGCGATTCCGTCGATCGCCTGGTCGTAGCGGCCGGCGGAGATGTCGGTTAGCAGCGTGGTCGAGCCGAGCCCGTCCACGTTCCAGGGGTACGGCTCGATGGTCACGACGGGAACCCGCCGCTCGGCCACGATGCGGGCCACCTGGTCGTGGACCTCCTGGCCGGCGGAGGGCTTCCACTGCACGAACACCTCCTCGGCGTCGGCCGGCGCGTTCAGCGCGCCCGCCGGGTCGTAGATACCGATGAACGGGCGGTCGATCGGCAGCGTCACGGCCGGGCAGCCCGGACCGGGCCGCGAGCCGGCGCCGGCCGGCGCGGTCTCGCCGCCGCCGGCGAGCTCGAGGGCGGTCGCCGCGGTGCCGCGGCAGCCGGCGCCCGGCACGACGGAGGTCGCGGAGCGGACGGCCGAGCCGAGCGGGGCACCCGCATCCAGGGCCACCGCGTCGGCGGCGCGCGGGAAGCCGGCGACGGCGACCGAGGCGAACGCGCCGATCAGGACGAACGCGACGCCGTAGCTCGGCAGGTGCATGCGCAGCGCCTTGAACGCCGGCACCCGCCAGGTGCGGACGTTCTCGCGCTGGTTCAGGACGACCACCGCGAGGATGAGAGAGAGGTACACGGCGGCGCTGACCAGGGCCAGGTACAGGTAGCCGTCCGAGGCGCCGGTGCCGCCCCGGTGGAGGTACAGGGCCGCCGCCAGCAGGGACCCGCAGACGAGCACGACGTAGGGGAGCAGCAGGCGCAGCGGCAGCTCGCGCCGCTCGCGGCTCCCCTTCGGGGTGACGCGGAAGGGGAAGTCGCGGCGCAGGACGCGGCCGGCGACCGCCTCCGCGACCGCCATCAGGACGAACGGCCAGCGGGCCACCGTCAGCAGCGCGGAGCGCCAGGTGAGGAACCGCGCCGTGGCCGGTCGCAGCCAGCCGCGCCGGCGGAGCCAGGACACGAGCAGCAGGCACGTGACGGTCGTCAGGGCGTGCAGCGCGACGAACTGGAGGTAGCTCATCCGCATCCAGGGGTGACCGGAGACGAGGGCGACCACCGGCATGAGCCAGCCCATCGCCTGGCTGAGGGCGAACATCGGGTACCAGGTCTCCGCGAACAGGAGCTGCGCCCAGACCCGCGGCCGGAGCGTCCGGCCGTCGCGGGCGAAGAAGCCGAGCAGGATCTGGGTCAGCGCCCGCGCCCACTGGTACTCCTGGGTCATCGCCGCGGCGAAGCTGTCGGCGCCGTCGCCGACGGCGATGGCGTCGGGGCTGAACACGCCGCGCAGCCCGCTCGCGTTGAGGCGGAGCGTGTTGTGATGGTCCTCGGCCAGCGTCTGCTGGAAGCCGCCGATGGCGCGGAGCGCGGCGACCCGGAAGGCGGCGTGCGAGCCGATGATGAGGGGCGCGAAGCCGCCGTTGTAGCCCATCTGCAGGGCGCCGTGGAGCGTCGCCTCCACCTCGTACCGGGCGCCGACCACCCAGGAGTCGCCGTGGTTGGCGCTGGTGATCGAGGGGGCCGCGACGTAGGCGACGGCCGGGTCCGCGAACGACCGCAGCATCTCGAGCAGGTATCGGGGCTGCGGGACGTGGTCCGTGTCCATCTGGACCAGGACGTCGTACTCGATGCCCCGCTGCGCGATCCAGTCCAGCCAGGCGTTGTAGTTCCCGGCCTTGGTGCGCGCCTTGAACGGCCACGCCGTCGCCTGGTACCGGGCGATGCCCTTGCGCGAGAAGTGGCGCGCGCCCACCTGGCGGCAGAGGTCGGCCACGGCGGGCGCGTCGCCCTCGTCGAGGACCCAGACGTCGTGGGCCGGGCCCTCCTGGTCGCGCATGGCGACGATGGTCCGGGCCAGGACCTCGAGGGATTCCGACCCGGGGACGAACGTGGTCGCGAAGGCCACCCGGAGGCCCGCGGGGGGCTGGAGGGAGGGGTTGGGCCGGCGCATGCGCCCGACGAAGTAGAAGAAGTACGCCGGCATCACCAGCGCGTACCCGACGACGAACGACGGGACCAGGAACCCGACCAGCGAGATCACGTGCGAGGGCCAGCACCACCACACCAGGAATGCCACCGCGGCCACCAGCCAGAGGAGCGCCAGTCCCCGGTACGTGTGGCGCTCCGAGTCCGACAGCACGGGCACGGTCGTGTCCGGCGCCAGATCCTGGTGTCGAGTCCTCGCATTCATCCACCTGAGCTTCTCGCCCAGCCGTCCGCGGCACACCCGCCGGGCGACCGGAAGTCCGCCCAGCAATTGCAGGGCGAGGTTCCCGCCGGTGGCCGACTACGATGTCGAGATCGGTGGACAGGCTGCGGGTGATGGTCGCGGACGACCACGTGATGATGGTGCAGGCGCTGCTGGTCGCCCTGTCGCGAGAGGACGACATCGACGTCGTCGGCACCGCGGGCACGGTCGCGGAGACGGTGTCGAGGGTGGCCGAGACGGCGCCCGACGTGCTGCTCGTGGACTACCACCTGCCCGATGGCACGGGCGCCGAGGCCGTGCGCCGGCTGGCGGAGCCGCGGCCGAAGGTCGTCTTCCTGAGCGCCGACCGCTCGGACGACGCGGTCCTGGCGGCGCTGGACGCCGGCGCCTGCGGTTACCTGGTGAAGTCGGAGCCGCTCGACCGGCTGGTCTCGGCGGTGCGGCGAGCCCACGAGGGCGAGATCCTGCTGCAGCCGGCCGAGCTGGTCTCCCTGCTCGCGCGGCAGCGGGAGCGGACCCGCCAGGAGGCTGTTCGGAGGCAGGTCGCCGAGTCCCTGACCGCCCGCGAGCAGGAGATCCTCCACCTCATGGCCAGGGGCCTGGACAACCGCGCCATCGCCGAGTCCCTGCACCTCGCCCTGGCCACCGTCCGCTGGTACGTCCAGATCCTGCTCGAGAAGCTCGAGGTGCACTCCAAGCTGGGCGCCGTGGCGCGGGCCGCGGAGCTCGGCATCGTGGAGCGCTGAGGAGCCGGCCGACCGGGCAGCGGTTCGGCGCGTTTCCGTGCATCTGCACGGTGCGGCGGCGGAGCGGGGGGCGGAACCTGAGACCGTGAAGCACAACGATCGCCGCCGGTTCGGGAGCTCCGGCGAGGAAGTGGTCCAGGTCCTGGCGGGCATCGCCGAGGACGTGACGCGGCTCAGCCTGGAACCGCCCGGGGGCGAGCCGTTCGACGCGGAGCACCTGCGCCGGCTCCTGGCCGTCCTCGAGGACCGGCCGGGCGGGTCCGCCGTGACCCTGCGGGAGGCGGTCGAGGCCTGTCTCGCCCGGCCCGGCTCGTCCGGCGTCGGACAGCTGGCCCGGGCCGTGCGGGCGACGGTCTCGCGGCCGGTCCGGGTGGATCCCGGCCCGCCCCACCGCGTGCT
The DNA here is from genome assembly GCA_005880175.1 of Chloroflexota bacterium. The sequence continues at coordinate 18,384 of VBJR01000061.1, read as the reverse complement.
CCTGCGCCTCGGCCGTTCGCACCGCTCGGACGGTCCCTGGCTCGGGTACGTGCTCCGCCGGGGCGGCGGCGCCTGCTGGCTCGCGCTCGGCTGGCGCCACCTCGACGAGGCGGCCGCGGTGCTGGACGCCCTGCCGGCCGGGGCCGACGACCGCTACCGGCCCGGGCCCATCGAGACGGGCACCGGCTCGCCGGGGCCGGGCGCCACGGTCGTGCTCTCCGTCGAGTACCGGGAGGGATCGCTGCCCGCCCAGCACGCGATGGTCAACGACCTGCACGCCATGGTCATCCTCCACGACGTCCTCCGCGAGGACGCCCGGACGGGGCCCCACAGGGAAACTTGACATTTGCGCCGCGCCCGGCCTATCCAGGCACTATGGCTGGCCCGGGGGTGGCGAACGCGAAGGACGACCTGACCGGCGAGCGCCTGCGCGCCGTCTTCGACCACGCGCCGCTGGGCATCTGCGCCCTGGATCTCGAGGGCCGCATCCTGGGCGCCAACCTGCGGCTGCAGCACATGCTCGACCTCTCCGCCGGCGCCTCGTGGCCCGTGCTGTTCGACCTCGTCCACCACGACGACGCCGAGATCCTGCGCGCGGCGCTGCGCCGCCTGACGCGCCACGGCGCCGGGCAGGTCGCGGTCGAGCGGCGGTTCCGGGGCCCGGACGGCGGCCTGTTCTGGGGCCGCCTGACGGCGACACGGGCCACCTCCGACGCCGGGGGCGGCCGCTTCGTGGTGGCGATGCTGGAGGATGTCGAGGAGCGCCGCCGGCTGGAGGCGGCGATCGAGGAGGTCAACGCCCGCGTCGAGGCGCTGAGCCGCGCCAAGAGCGCCCTCGTGGCGAGCGTCAGCCACGAGTTCCGCACCGCGCTGACCGGGATCGGCGGCCTGAGCGAGCTGATGCGCGACGGGGAGCTGGAGGCCGCGGAGGTGCGCGAGGCGGCGGCCGACATCAGCAGCGAGGCGCAGCGGCTCGGGCGCCTGATCGAGGACATCCTCGACCTCGACCGGCTGGAGTCGGGAACCACGCTGCTGCGGGTGGGGCCGGTGGACGTGAACGCGATGCTGGTCACGCTCGCCGAGCGGACGCGGCGGGCGTTCGCCGGCCGCCGCGTGACGCTGCGGCTGGAGCCCCGGCTGCCGGCGATCGTGGCCGACGCCGACCGTCTCACCCAGGTGTTCTCCAACCTGCTCTCCAACTCGGTGAAGTACAGCCCGTCGGATTCGCCGATCTCGCTGACGTCGAGCGCGATCGACGGCGGGATCCGGGTCGGGGTCAGGGACCACGGGCCCGGTCTGCCGGACGGCGCCGAGGAGACGATCTTCGACCGGCACGTGCGCCTGGAGCGGGAGGCGCTGTCGAGCACCGTCGGCAGCGGCCTGGGCCTGGGCGCGCTGTTCACGGTGGAGCTGCCGCTGACCGTGCCCGAGGAGGCGCATGCGCATCCTCTTCTGTGACGACCACGCGCTCCTGCGCAAGCTGATCGCGCTGTCGATGCGGGGCACCGGTCACGAGTTCTGGGTCGCCGGCAGCGGCGCGCAGGCCATCGAGATCGCGAGGCAGGTGCGGCCCGAGGTGCTGGTCACGGACATCGCGATGCCCGGCATGGACGGGTTCGAGCTGGTGGCCCGCCTGCGCGCCGAGCCGGAGCTGGAGGGCATGCGGGTGGTCTTCACGACGGCGTCGGCGGACATGAACGAGGCGGGCGCCGGGATGATGCCGTTCGTGCAGCTGCCCAAGCCGTTCGGCCCGGCCGAGCTGCGAGCGCTCCTGGACTCGCTGGAGCTGTCCTCACTGGCTTGAGGCCGGGCCGGTTTGCGAGCGCCCGGACCCGGCCGGAGCCGACTTGCCGCTTCGGTATCTTGTCCGGCAGGTTGCAGCCCCTGCGGACCGTCCTGCTCGTGGAGGGCGTCAGCGACCAGCGCGCGCTGGAGGCGCTGGCCAGGCGCCGCGGACGGAACCTCGATGCGGAGCGGGTCTCCATCGTGCCGATGGGAGGCGCCACCAACATCGGGCACTTCCTCCGGCAGCTCGGCGCGCCCGGACCCGGTCTCCGGCTGGCGGGCCTCTGCGACGCCGGGGAGGAGGGCGACTTTCGCCGCAGCCTGCAGCGGGCCGGCGTCGGCTCCCCGCTCACCCGCTCAGACATGGAGCGGCTGGGCTTCTACGTGTGCGTCGCGGACCTGGAGGACGAGCTCATCCGCGCGCTCGGCGTCCCCGCGGTGGAGCGGGTCATCGACGCCGCGGGTGAGCTGGAGTCGTTCCGCACGTTCCAGAAGCAGCCCGCGTGGCGGGGACGGGGCGGCGCGGAGCAGCTCCGCCGCTTCCTGGGCACGCACAGCGGCCGCAAGATCCGGGCGGCGGCGCTGCTCGTGGACGCGCTCGATCTCGCCCGCGTCCCACGGCCGCTGGACGGCGTCCTCGCGCACGTCTGACGGGAGCGCTCAGCGCGTGGGATGGTGCGGTTGGGCACCAGGCCCCCAGTTCGTGCGCTGAATGAAAGGGCGCTCTGGAGCCAGTTCGCCGGGCCGCCCGGCGTGCGGGATCAGCGGGCCGCAGCGTGCGCGGCCGCGACCTTCTTCGGCACCACCATCCGCCACGCGTCGAGGACGAGGTCCCGCATCTCCGCCTCGTCCAGCGCGTCCAACCGGGCGTGCACCCAGTTGAAGCGGAGGTCAGATCGACCCGGCAGCATGAACTTGTCCGGCGCCCCGCCGATCAGCCAGTCGCGCTCCTCCTTGGGGAACGCGAACCCCATGGTCTTCTCGTCGTGGGAGAAGGCCAGCCACACGATCTGTCCCACACGGAACTTGACCCTCCCGTGAACGACCACCTCGTAGCTCCGGGGCAGGCCCTGAGCCACGGCCCGCACAGCGTCGATGGTGACCATGTCTCACATTGTCATCGACGCACCCGGACGCTCACACCCGGCCGCGGCCGGGAACCGCTCTCAGCGCGAACCGGCGGATGGCGGTTCCGCGCGCCGGCGGTGGGCGGCCGCGACCAGCGTCGCGATCAACAGCGAGACCGCGCCCGAGACGATCCCGAGCACGATGCCCCCGATCACCCAGGTTGCGTCGAGCTTGCCGGCCAGGCCGGTGATCACCAGGAAGATCACCGCCGCTGCCGCTCCCGGAACGAGTCCTGCCTTGACCGCCCTGCTCGTGTTCACCAGCTTCCTCCCCCTGACGTGAATCCCGCTTCCGGCGACGCGATCATCTTAGACGAAAGTAGTTTGGAATCAAAAGCACGTTCCCATCGGGTGCCTCGGCTACCATGGCGGTCGTGGACGCCGAGGTCGCCCGGCGCACGCTGACCGGCATCGAGGACCTCCGGAGGACCGCGCGAGACCGGCTCGTCGCGTTCTGGTTCCCGATGCAGGCGTTCGGCGCCGCCATGCTGGGCGCCGGGCTCGGCGGCCTGGCGTTCGGCCGTGACGCGCTCGCCCTCCTGCAGATATCGGCCAGCGTCCTGGCCGCCGTGATCGTCGCGGTGTTCTACCGGCGGCGAGGGCTGCGGACCGGGCTCCGCCGCCGCTCCTGGCCTTTCGCGACCGTGTCGGCCGTCGGATTCGCGGTCTGCTTCGCGGCGGCCGCCCTGGTGCCGACCCGTCCCCCTGACGCCGGCCCCTGGCTCGGCGCCGCCCTGGCCTGCCTCGCCTTCGCCGCGCTCCAGCGAAGCGGAGTCGTGGCCCTGTGGGCGGCCACGATGGCCGGCGTCGCGACGGCGTTCTCGGCGCTGGGCCCGACCGCGCCGGCCGGATCCCTCGCGACCGCCGAGGGAGGCATGGCGCTGGTGGCCGGCACGGCGCTCCTCGCGCTCCGGCGCTGGAGGCCCGATGCACCCCACGCGTGAGCTCGACGACCTGATCCACCAGCGCGTCCGGCTGGGCATCCTCGCGGTGCTCCAGGAGGTGGAGCGCGCGGACTTCGCGACGCTGGCGGACCTGCTCGGGCTGACGGCCGGCAACCTGTCGCGGAACCTCACCGTGCTGGAGGAGCATGGCTACGTCGTCATCCAGAAGACCTTCGAGGGCCGGCGCCCGCGGACCTGGGTGCAGGCCACCAGCAGCGGCGAGGCCGCGCTCGACCAGGAGGTCAGGGCGCTGCGCAGCCTGCTGGATCGCCTGGAGGGTCACGGCGCGACCGGAGACGCCGGCCGCCGGCGTCCGGATGGGGGCGCCCTGCCAGCGACGAGCTGACGCCCGCACCGCGCTGCGCGTTCTGGACGACCGGTCTCCGTCCCCAGGCGGAGACCATCCCCAGGCCGTACGACAGCAGGGAGGGGTCACCGACCGCCGTCAGGGAGCTGCTGTCGGCGCCTACGCGCCGCCGGCGGTGACCACCATGTCGGTCACGAACCCGGCCGCCAGCCCGACCAGGATCCCGGCGTAGAGCAGGTGCTTGAGGCCCACCTTCTGGGCCACGCCCAGGAGCTGGATCACGACGTACAGGATCGAGCCGGCGGCCAGCGTGAGGAACACGATGCTGACGGCGTCGCTCGTGAACTGGCGGCCGATGGCGGTGCCGATGAACGTCGGCCCGCCGCCGATGGCGCCCATGAGCAGGAGGAAGCCCCAGGACGGGCGCTCGCCCTCCGCCGCGAGCGGCGCCACGATGCCGAAGCCCTCGGTCGCGTTGTGCAGGGCGAAGCCGATGACCAGCAGCACCGCCAGGCTGATGGCGCCGGTGGCGGCGCTGCCGCCGATCGCGAGTCCCTCGCCGAAGTTGTGCAGGCCGATGCCCACGGCGATCAGCAGGGCCAGGCGGCGGGCCGGCGACCAGGCGCCGACGCCCAGGCGGCGGGCGGTCAGCTCGCCGGGGGCCATCGCGCCCGGACCGTACCCGGCCGGCCGGCCGCGCCGGGCCAGCCAGCCCTCGTACCAGACCAGGCCGAGCAGGCCGACGCAGAGCCCGGCCAGGAACAGCGAGCCGTAGCCCGCCACCGGGCCGATGCCGCCCGTGTGGTCGTGGAGCGCGCCGAGCGCCGCGTCCACCGGCTCCCAGGCGTGGGTGAGCACGTCCCAGACGAGGAACAGGAGGACGCCGACGGCGAGCGCGTTCAGGAACTGCCGGAGGCCCTTGCGCGGGGTCTGCAGCCGGCCGATCGGCAGGCCGAGCAGGATCGTCACCCCGGCGACGAAGCCGAGGACGAGGGTCTCCGCCTCACTCATCGGCGGTGACTCCGTGCCGGTGCGGTCGCGTCCCGTTCATCGTTCGCTCGCTCATATTCACCTCCCCTCGTGGCTGCCGGGCCCGGCCCGGGCCACGTCATTAGCTTGCGCTAATCGCGGGGTTAGTATGAGCTAATGTACCGGCCGGGCGCACGGCCGGGTCCTTTCACGAACCCGCGAACCCGACCGCGAGCAGGCGGTTGCCGTCGGGCAGGAACAGGCGCCCGGCGCTGGCGCTCGGGGACAGGAAGTGGTTGCCCGACGGCGCCGGGCCGACCGGGACCTTGTCGAGCACCCGGCCGCTGGCGGGGTCGAGACCCCACAGGTAGCCGCCCTCGAAATCGATGTTCCACAGCCGGCCGCCCGCGATGATCGGGGAGCCGGACCGGAAGTCGGGAGCGGTCCACGCGACCTTCGGGGTGGACGTCCTGGTGTCCACCGCCTTCATCCCGTGGTCGCAGGGGACGTACACGTACGGCGTCCGGTAGGCGGTCGCGCCGATCGAGTAGCAGGAGCCGTGGCCGCCCAGCCTGGCCATCCCGAGCTGCCCGCCGATGCCGCCCAGGTGGGTGAGGTCGAGGATGTAGCCGACGCCCTCCTTGCCGATCTGGAAGACCCGGTCGCCGTCGAGCAGGGTGGGGCCGGTGCTGCCCAGGTCGAAGTCCACCCGGGTCAGGCGGGCCCAGTCCGTCGGCGCGAAGAAGTCCAGAGCCTGGAGGCTCGGCGACAGCCGGATCACGCTGTCGCCCCCGTCGAGCCGGTCGGTGGACTGGCCGTTGCCCGTCGCCACCAGCAGGTCCCCGTCGGGCAGGACCAGCGGCCCGGCCGGCGCCCAGACGGCGCCGCCGCGGACGCCCGGCGAGCGGTAGGTGTCCTGGGCGCCCTGGCCGTCCTGGGGAACGCCGACCACGTACCCGTGGAAGTTGCCGCAGTCGCCGGCCCGGCCGCCGAAGCTGACGTACACCCGGCCGTTGGCCAGCGTCAGGGCCGGCCGGTTGAGCTGGTTGGGGAGGTCGCCGCCCGGCAGGTCGAGGGGCCGGCGCCACTTGATGCCTCCGGCGGGCAGGTCCAGCGCGAACAGCTGGAACTGCCCGGGCGGCTGGTAGGAGGTGACGTACAGGGTGAGGGTGGCCGGGTCGAGCACCGGGGTGGCGGTGACGCCCAGCTCGGGGATGTTGCCGCACTTCAGGACCCTGGCGTCGAACGACGGCCCGAGGCTGGTCTGCCACGCCAGGCAGCCGGTGCCGGCGTCGAACGCGTAGACGCTGTTGTGCTCCGTCGCGACCACCACCAGGCCCTGGTAGACGAGCGGCTGCGTGAACGTCCACCCGTCCAGCCACACGCCCCACGCCGGCCGGGCGCGGGTGGCGGCGGGCTGGGCCTGGCCGACGCCATGGCGCTCGGGACCGTTGTCGTAGGACGTCCAGTCGTCGGCCCCGGCCTGACCGGCCCGAACGGCGGGAGCGGTGGCGCACCGCGCGGGGTTGTTCGCGACGAGGGGCCGGGAGGTGGTCTGGTAGGTGCTCGGCGCGTACTGGTCGCCCGACCCGCAGCCGGCCAGGCAGCCGGCCACGAGGGCGAGGACCGCGATTGGTCGCGAGGTCATGAGCACCCAATGGTGGCGGATCGGGGCCGGGTCGGGCCGCCGATGTACGACCGGACGATCTCGAGCCTGCCCGACCGGCCGGCAACGTAGACCAGACCGTCGCGGCCCGACCCGGTCATCGCTGAATGGGGGCAGCCCGCCACAGTCGGTCGTGGGGGCTGCCACCCGCGGCGTTGACAGACGAGCCGTCCGCGGTCAGAGAGCCGGTTGAGCCGCCGTCAGCTGCTTCCCGCCGGTCCCGGAGCTCCCGCCCGACTGCGCGCCGTGCGAGAAGCCCTTCACCAGTCCGCCGACCAGGCCGCCCACCAGGGCGCCGATCGCCACGCCGAGCGCCGCGCCGCCCGGGCCGCTGAGCGCGCCGATCTCCCCGCCGGCCAGCGCGCCGAAGCCGCCGCCCTCGACGGCGCCGTCGCCGGCGGCCCCCATGTCGATCTGCGGGATCGAGAGCAGGGTCTCGGGCTGCTGGCCGTCCTTGTCGGCGGTCGCCTGCAGACTGGCCATGAACCGGATCGTCTTGAGGATCGACACCATCACCGGACGGATGGGGGTGTGGCCGTTCAGCAGCGCGTCGATCTCCTCCACCACCGCGGACCCCGCCGGCGGGGGCTGCGAGTGGAGGCTGGTGAGGACGGTTCGCAGTGTCTGCGCGTCCTCATCGGTGAGCAGCCCGCCCTTCCGCAGGCCGTCCACCTGTGACCTCGGGTCGCCCACCCCGAACTTCGGGAGCTCGTGCACCCGGTTCAGGATCGTATCGAGCGCCCGCGACGTCGCCGTCGGATCGAACTCGGACATGTCTGTCTCCTTGCACGCAACCTGGTCCGGCGGTCCTCTCATCGAGAGTCAGTGCCCGCACAGACCTCACGAGCACTATCGCCGTGTCGTGGCAGCGGCACATCGCCGGATGCAGTGGTTTTGCACAGGTGATTCAGCGGTGCCGGTACGGACCGGTGGCAGGATGCTGCCAACCGGGCCGATTGCACACGAAGTACGATCTGGCAGTCTCGCCAGTCGGTCGCGGACGCGGAAGCACAGCGCCGGGCGACGGGACCACGATCCAGCCCCGTCGCCCGGCCGCGCCGCGCCTCACGCCGCCGCTTCCAGCGCGACCCCCTCCGACGCCCGCCGGGCCCGCAGGGTCGCGGCCGTGATCCCGATCGTGACCACCACCACGAACGCCGCCACCAGCCACGCCGCGTGATAGCCGCCCGCCAGAGCCGGCAGGGCCGGAGCACCGGAGCCGCTCAGGGCCGCCGTCCGGGTCGCCGCGATCGTGGCGAACAGCGCCAGGCCGAGCGCTCCGCCCACCTGGCCGCTCGTGTTGAGCAGGCCCGACGCCAGCCCCGAGTCCGCCGGAGGCGTGTCGGACATCGCGATCATCGTCAGCGCCGGCATGCTGAGACCGCCGCCCAGGCCGAGCAGCGCCATCGGCAGCAGCAGGTCGCGGGCGTACACGACGTGCTCCGGGCCGAACGCCAGCAGGAACAGCGCCACCGCGACCACCAGCTGGCCGGCGATCGCCACCCGGTACGCGCCGAACCGCATCACCAGCCCGGCCGAGAACTTGACAGAGAAGCAGCCCATGACCACCGCGACCGGCAGGAAGCCGAGACCGAGCGCCAGCGGGCCGTAGCCGAGGACGCGCTCCAGGTCGAGCGACGCCAGGAAGAAGAAGCTCAGGAACGCGGCCGACAGCAGCGCCTGCACGGCGTTCGCTCCGGACAGGATCGGCGACCGGAACAGGCGGAGCGGGAGGATCGGCTTGCTGGCCCGCGCCTGCCGGACCACGAAGGCGGCCAGGAGGGCGACGGCGACCAGGCCGATCAGGCCCGAGGCGGAGACGATCGCGTACACGCCCAGCATCAGCGAGCCGGTGACGAGCGCCGCGCCGAGCACGTCCGCGCCCTCGGCCAGCCCGGCGCCGCGGTCGCCCGGCAGCAGCCGGTGGGCCAGCGTCACGGTGACGATCCCGAGCGGGACGTTCACGAAGAAGATCCAGTGCCAGCTGACGATCTGCGTGATGACCCCGCCGGCCACCAGGCCCACCGAGGCCCCGGCCGACGCCACGAAGCTGAAGACCCCGAACGCCTTCGCCTGGTCCCCGCGCTCGGGGAACATCGTCACGATCATCGCCAGGATCACGGCGGAGCTCAGCGCGCCGCCGACGCCCTGCACGAACCGGGCGGCGATCAGGACCGGCTGCGACCCCGCGAGGCCGCACAGGAAGGACGCCGTCGTGAAGACGACCAGCCCGACCAGGAACACCCGCCTGCCGCCGACCAGGTCGGCGAGCCGGCCCGCCAGCAGCAGCAGGCCCGCGAAGGCGACCAGGTAGGCGTTGACCACCCACGCCAGGCCGCTCTCGGTGAAGCGGAGATCCCGCCCGATCGAGGGCAGGGCGACGTTGACGATCGTCATGTCCACGACGATCAGCAGGAAGCCGGCGCAGAGGACGACCAGCGAGAGCCAGCGTGAGTGTCTCATGCCCCTGGAGACGAGCCGGCCGCCCCGGACTCATCGGCGCCGAGAATCTCTCCCGCGACCGATGAGTTCGGCCCGTCGCCGTCGTCCGGGTACCGATGGGACGGCCCACCGTCGTGCTCGACTGCTCGGCCCTGGGCCCCGCCGACGCCGCGCAGGTGGAGGCCATCGCGCGTCTCTGCCTGCTCGCGAAGCGGCGCGGGGCCGCGCTGCGCCTCGCCGACCCGGACGAGCTGCTCGTCGAGCTGATCGAGCTGGCCGGCCTCGCCGGGGTGTTAGGCCTCGAGGCGGGCGGGGAGCCCGAACAGCGGGAAGATCCGGGCCGTGTCGAGGAAGAAGGTGACCTCGGAGACCAGGCCCCCTGACAGCTCCACGACCATCAGCGCCCACGGGTCGTAGCCGCCGTTCGGGCTCGGTTTGTACTGCCCCCACGCCGGCCGGCCGTTGGCTCCGGCGGTCGGCAGCAGGCGCGAGCCCTTGCAGCCGATGCCCGGCCCGAACCACCAGGTGAAGATGTCGTCGCGACCGCGCAGCCACATGTCGTACGGCGGCATCGACTGCGAGGCGTCCTCCCGGACCAGCGACGTGAGGCCGCTCAGGTCGTACCGCTCGAACGCGACCACGTAGCGCTCCAGCAAGCGCTGGTCGGTGTCGGTCAGCGGCCCCCTGCCGTCGTCCGGGCGGAGGTTCCGGCTCGCCAGCGTGGCGCGGGCCCGCTGGAGGGCGCTGTTGACCGACGCCACGGTCGTGTCGAGCAGCTCGGCGACCTCGGAGGCCTCCCAGCGCAGGACCTCGCGCAGGATCAGGACCGCGCGCTGGCGCGCCGGCAGGTTCTGGAGCGCCGCCACCAGCGCCAGCCGCACCGACTCGCGGGTCTCGGCCACCGCGGCGGGGTCCTCCCCGGACGTGACCATCGTGTCCGGGATGGGCTCGATCCACCGCGCCTCGCCCGGGATGTACAGGTTCGACTCGATCGGCTCCCGGGCCGGCCCGAGGTCCATCGGCCGCGCGCGCCGCTGCGCGCTCTTGACCATGTCCAGGCAGACGTTCGTCGCGATCTTGTAGAGCCACGGGCGGACCGCCGAGCGCCCCTCGAAGCGCTCGGCGCCCCGCCACGCCCGGACCAGGGTCTCCTGGACGGCGTCCTCCGCCTCGAACGGCGACCCCAGCATCCGGTAGCAGTGGGCGGTCAGCTGCGGCCGGTACTGCTCGAGCTCGCCGAACTCGTACGTGACCGAGGTGGGGGACTGGCTCACCAGTCGATGGTAACGGGGCGGCCGCTCAGCGTCGTCCGCCCTCCAGCACGTCGAGCAGCCGGGCCGCGAACTCCGCCGGGCGGCCGTCGAACCCGCCGTGGTCGCCGGGAAAGACCACCGCCTCGACGCCCAGCGCCCTCGCCAGCCCCAGGCCGCCCTCGTGGGCGAGCTGGCCGGTGGAGTCGGCGCCGACGGCCGGCCGGCCGCCGGGAACCGGCAGCATCGCGGACCGGGTCATCGACGTGGTTGCCATGGTGCTGACCTCCTGGGCGTGAGTGCGTTCACACCCCAGGACGAGGCCAGGTCGGGAAACTCATCGCTGGGACTCCGGCAGGACCACGGCCAGGCTCGCGGTCAGGCCGCCGTCGATCCGGTGCTCGGAGCCCGTGATGAACCCGGCCCGGTCGCTCAGCAGGAACGCGATCAGCTCGGCGACCTCCTCGGGCGCCGCCACCCTGCCGAGCGGGTGCGACCGGCCCCACTCGGCGATCAGGTCGTCGGCCGGCCGCGATCCGCGCCACCGGTCGGCTCCCCACCGCAGCATCGGCGTGTCCACCGAGCCGGGGCAGACCGCGTTCACGCGGATCCCCTCCGCCGCGTGGTCCACCGCCATCGCCTTCGTCAGCGTCACGACGCCGCCCTTGCTGGCCGCGTACGCCGCGACCGCGCGCTGCACGCCGAACGCCTGGACCGAGGCGACGTTGACGATGGCGCCGCCGCCGAGCTCCCGCATGTGCGGCACGACGAACCGGGCGGCCAGGTACATGCCCTTCAGGTTCACGGCCATGATCCGGTCCCAGTCCACCTCGGGCGTGTCCACCACCGTGCCGTAGCGCTGGATGCCGGCGCAGCAGGCGAGCAGCCCGGCAGGACCGTACGTGTCCCGGACGAACCGCGCCAGCCCCTCGACGTCCGCGGCCGAGCTGACGTCGGCGCGGCGCGCGCGCACCTCGAGGCCGCCGGCCCGGAGCTGCTCCTCGGCCTCCTCCACGCCATGCACGTCGGCGATCACCACGGCCGCCCCGGCGGCGGCCAGCCGGCGAGCGGTGGCCAGGCCGATGCCCGCCGCCCCGCCCGTCACGATGGCGACCCGGCTCTCGAACTCGGTCATGCTCCACGTACCGTACGAGGGTGGCCACACCGCCGGCGTTCGGCCCGCTCCGGAGGGCCGCCGCTCAGGACGGCGCTGCCGCCGGGAACACCGCCGACCGGATGTCGGTCACGATGTGGTCGAGCTCGTCCACCGCCTCCCGGACGCGGTCCCGCACCTCGCCCGACGTGAGGTCCTCGACCGCGGCCAACGTCGTGCCCGATGCGCACGCGTTCGAGGGTCAGCCGCATCGTCTCCAGCCGCTCGTCCGCCAGCTTCGCCCTGACCAGGTTGTCGGCCCGCGCCCGCAGCTCCTCGATCGAGAACGGCTTGAACACGTAGTCGCTCGCCCCCTCGCGCAGGAGCCGCACGCGCAGCTCGTCGTCCGCCCGCGCGCTGAGGATCAGGATGGGCACGTCCACGAGGCTGGCCTGCTGGCGCACGGCGCGCACCAGCTCCTCGCCGCTCATCCCGGGCATCATCACGTCGCTGACGATGAGCCGGGGCCGCAGCGCGATCGCCCTGGCCAGGCCCTCCCGCCCGTCGAAGGCGGTCTCGACCCGGTAGCCGTCCGCCAGGCAGTCGGCGACCAGGCGGTTCATGTCGCGGTTGTCCTCGATCACGAGCACGAGCGGCCGGTCCTCGGGTCCGGCCGCGGCGGCGGCCGGGGCCCCCGCGCCCCCGGCGTGCTCGTCCTCGATCACGGCCGCCCGCGTGACCGGCCCGGCCGCGACGGCGGGCCGCACGACGGCGCCGGGCGGGGCGGCCAGGGGCAGGTCGATCACGAACAGCGCCCCGCCCTCGGGGGCGTCCGACACGGCCAGGCTGCCCCCGTGCAGCAGCACGAGCTCGCGCGCGATGCTCAGGCCGAGCCCGGTGCCGCCGAAGCGCCGTGTCGCGTCGCCCTCCACCTGGCGGAACCGCTCGAACACCGCCTCGCGCTGCCCCGGCGCGATGCCGGGGCCGCTGTCGGCCACCTCCACCAGGGCCCGGTCCGACCCCGGCTCGACGCGCAGCTCCAGCCGGATCGTGCCGCCCGGGGGCGTGAACTTGAACGCGTTCGAGAGCAGGTTGAGCAGCACCCGTTCCAGCTGCTCGGGGTCGGCCTGCGCCCGCAGCGCGCCGCCCGCCCGGACGGTGTACGCGATGCCCCTGTTCGCGGCCAGCGACTCCAGGTTGCTGCCGACGACGCGGACCTGCTCCGCCAGGTCGATCTCGGCGTAGGCCACCCCGACCCTGCTCGCCTCCAGCTTGGAGGCGTCGAGCAGGTCGTTGACGCGGCGCAGGAGCAGCCGCGCGTTGCGGAGCACGAGCTCCAGCTCGCGGCGGTCGGGGTCATCGGCGGAGCGGGCGGCGAGCAGCCGCTCGGCCGGCGCCAGGATCAGCGCCAGCGGGGTGCGCAGCTCGTGGCTGACGTTCGCGAAGAACTGGCTCTTGAGCTCGTCCAGCTCCCGGGTCCGCTCGTAGAGCCGGGCCAGCTCGGCGTTCGCCTCCTTGAGCATCCGGCTGGTCTCGGCCACCTCGCGGGCGCGCACGACGACCTCGCCCTCCATGCGCTCGGCCCGCTCCCGCAGCTCCCTGGTCAGCGCGCCCTGCTCGGAGCGGGCCTGCTGCAGCCGAACGAACTCGGTGACGTCCTCGACGCGGTGGACGATGCAGGCGAGCTCGCCGTCCGGGCCGAAGACCGGCGCGTTGAGCGGGCTCCAGAACCGCTCCTCGAAGCCGCCGCCCAGCTCGTCGGGCACCCGGATGTCGTACTTCTGCACGGGCATCGCATCGGCGACCCCCTCCTGGCGCACCCGCTGCAGGGAGGCCGCGAGGTTGCGGACGCCGGCCGCCTCCGGGTCGTCCGGATTGTCCGGAAAGACGTCGAAGAGGCTGCGGCCGAGAGCTCGACGGCGAAGTCCCTCAGCGGCCACACCGGCCAGCAAGCGGTCCTGCCGCCCTGGCTCGGCACCCGCGGCGGAGCCAGGGCGCCGCTATTTGCCGGCGGCCCGGCTCCGGCCGTGGTTCCAGCGCTCGACGGCCCGGGCCACCTCCACCTGCGGGATGGCCAGCCCCGACTGCAGCCGCGCCGCACGGCCCCACGGCCAGCGAGTGGCGCCGCAGTCGATCGACACCCGCAGGTCGCCGGCGGCCCCCCGGGCGACGTCCATCGGCAGCCACAGGGTCACCAGCAGGCCCACGCTGGAGCGGGGCTCGACCTGGAACACGTTGGGCGTCGCGCTCGCGTCGCCCGACGCCGGCACGATCGAGGCCACCGCCGGGAACGTCCCCTGGAGGGTGGTGACCGTCACCCGGAAGTCCCACGCCGCGCCCGAGGCCGCGCCCAGGTTGGTCAGCAGGGCCACGCACGAGCCCGTCACCTCGGCCGGCTCCGTCTCCGAGACGCTCCACGCGTCCGGCGCGGGCCGGCTCACGAGCCGCAGACCGACGTTGGGGCCCTGCAGCTCGATGCGGAGCAGCGCGACCAGCGCGAGCAGGACGGCGACGACCGCCAGCGACAAGCTCAGCCACGTCAGCAGTGCCATCGGCGGAAGTCTAGAGACGGTGACGTCCCGGGTCAGCAGCCAGAGGAGGTTCGGCGCGGCGACGCCGGCCGCCAGCCGGGCCGGCACCGACGTCGCCAGGCCGCCCACGGACACGTCGAGCGCGCCCGCGGCGGACCCGGGATGGGCCGGGGCGCGGAGGTCCGGGGCCCGCAGCACGGCGGTGACCGTCGTCCCCGGCCAGACCAGCGCGCGGAGGTCCGCGCCGGCGACGATGGCCGACCCGGCGCCCCACGGCGTCGCGTAGCTGCCCAGCACCTGGCCGCGGGCGACCACCGTCACCACCCGCAGGGCGCCCTTCACCGCGTCGATCAGCCGCTGGGCCGCGGCGAAGCACGCGTCCAGGGAGCCCAGGCCCTGCACGAGCGCGAAGACGACGACCGGCTCGCCGCCGGCCGGCTGGAACGCCGCCGCGCCGAGGAACACCGCCTTCGCCTCCTCGCTGTTGCCCGTCTTGACGCCGACGATGCCGTCCCGGCCCAGCGCCTTGTTCACGTTCGAGACGGTGCCGGCGACAGGGATGACGGCCTGCTGCTCCGCGACGATGCGGGCGAACACGGGGTCGGTCATCGCCTGCTCGCCCAGCCGGACCTGGTCCTCGGGCACGCTCACGGTCGTCGGGTCGAGCCCGCTGGGGTCCGTGTACGTGGTCCGCGTCATGCCGAGCGCCTTCGCGCGCGCGTTCATCTGGGCCAGGAACGCGGGCACGGAGCCGCCGACCCAGCGCGCCAGCAGGATCGCGACGTTGTTGGCGGAGGGCAGGAGCAGCGCCTCCAGCGCCTGGTACTCGGTGAGCTGCTCGCCCACGGCGACAGGGACGGTGGAGCCGCCCTTCGCCACCTGGTCGCGGTAGTCGGCGATCTCCAGCTCGGTGATCGTGAGCGCGGGCCCCTGCTCGCCCGCGCGCAGTGGCCGCTGCTCCAGCGTCAGGAGCGCGGTCATGGTCTTGGCCACGCTGGCGACGGGGAGGGGCCGGGCCGACGAGGTGGCGGCGACCACGCCGAGGCCCGACACGCCGACCGCCGCCTGGGCCCCCTCCGGCCAGGGCAGGCCGGGGGAGGAGCCCTCGACGTGGGCGGCGCCGACGACCTGCGTGGCGTGTGCCCGCGGGACCGGGCGCGACACGTTGTCGGCGGCCGGCGCCGCGGCGACCGCGAGTGCGATGAGGGCGCAGGCCTTCAGCACGGCCCGCAAGTATAGGTAGGGCCCTGCCCACTCCGGC
This sequence comes from Chloroflexota bacterium, assembly GCA_005880175.1. Next base: position 3,009 of record VBJR01000061.1, on the reverse strand, counting down.
CGGTGCCCGATGGGACGCTGAGCGCGCAGGCGCCCTACGTCAACTGGCGTACGTGGAAGCCGCGACCCGGCGGACGACACGGGAGAGACCGCTTCCCAGACTGGGTCGTATGGAGTTCACGAAGCTGTCGATGGCCGCCGGCATGCTGCTGGCCGTGGCGGCCGTCGCCCTCGCCGCCGCCTCGCTGCTGCACTTCGGCGTGGCGATCCCGCTCGGCGGGACCACGGTCAGCGACCCGTTCGCCGGCGCGGCGATCCCCGAGGCCGTCATCGCCGTCGTCGTGGCGGCGGGCGCCGTGGCCACACTGGGCCGCCTGTCCCTGGCGCGGTGGCTGGCGCCGGCGGCGACGCTGTTCGCGCTGGCCGGCACGCTGTACGGGCTGACGGTCACCCTGCGCCGCGGAGAGGCCGGCGACGTCGCGTACCACCTGACCCTGCTCACGATGCTGGTCGCGAGCGGCGCCCTCCAGCTGGCCGCGCTGCGGTCCGGCGCCCGGACCCGCCCGGGCGGGGCGTGATCGCCCGTAGCCTTGGGTCGGATGACGACGAACCCTGACACGAACCGAGCGCTGGTCGTCGAGACGGAGTCGATGCGCATGCCCGGCGGGTCGCCGCTGTTCGAGGGCTACCGGAACGGCGGCGTGGCGACGTCGTGCTTCGTCCTCGACGTCCCGCCCGGCCTCGGCGCCCAGCTCCACCGCCACCCGTACGCCGAGATCTTCGTGCTCCTGGACGGCCAGGCCCGCACGTGGGTGGACGGCGTCTCGGCCGACCTGCACGCCGGCCAGATCGCCATCGTCCCCGCCGGCGCGATGCACCGGTTCACGAACACGGGCGACGCCGTCCTGCGCACCGTCAACGTGCACCCGAACGAGCGCCGGATCCAGGAGGACCTGCCGGCCGAGGAGGAGCCGGCGCCCGGCACGACCTCGCGGGCCCCGATCGTCATCGAGAGCGACGCGCTCCGCCCGGAGGGCGGCGGCGCGCCGTTCTTCGAGGGCGCCGACCACGGCGACGTCCCGGCCAC
>VBJR01000061.1:0-1798 GCA_005880175.1 Chloroflexota bacterium | reverse complement strand
TAGCGGAGCGGCGCCCCGGCACCGCTCCGCCCACGCGCCACCCGGATTCCACCGACGACACGCGGATCAGGCCCGTCTTTCCGCTCGCGCGGCGGAATCCGGCTCAGCGCGCGTACGACTTCAGCTGCTCGGCGTGGCCGGACAGATGGATCATCGCCGGGACCATGACCAGCTGCTCGAGCGGGGCCGGGCCGTCGATGACCACCTTGCCGTCGGCGACCACGTAGCTCGGGACCATCACCCGGGCGTGCTCCGGCTCGATCCGGGCGGCGACCGCCATCAGCTCCTCGCCGGTCCGGCGTACCGCCGCCAGCAGGCCGTCCCAGCCGCCGGCCGCGGCGGCGACCACCTCCAGGTACGGGCGGCTCTGGCTGGCCCGGTTGTCGAACCGGGCCTCCGCGCCGTACAGGACCAGGGCGGCCGTCTCCGCGATCATGCGGTCGGACACGACCACGTGGGCAAGCACCATCTCCGGGGTCCACTCGCCGTCGGGCGGGCGGGCGTCGCGCATGTCGCGCGCCGTGTCGAGGAACCGGTCGTAGGCCGCTTGCAGAGCCGCGACGTCCATCAGGCCTGGCTCGCCGTCGCGCCGCGCGACGGACCCACCACGTGGCCATCGGGGTCGGCGAAGAACGCGATCGTCAGGTCCATTCCGGGCACCTGCGTCGGGGGCGCGATCTCGGTGCCACCGAGCTCTCTGGCCCTGGCCAGCGACGCCGCGACGTCGTCCACCTCGACGTAGAACGTCACCATGCCCGAGCCGTCGTCCTGGCTCCGGCCGATGCCGCCGCCGATCCCGTGCTCGGCCGGCGCCACCACGCCGTAGCCGTCCATCACCTCCATCGACCAGCCGAACAGGGCGCCGTAGTAGTCCTGGAGCCGCTTCGCGTCCGGCCCGGTGATCTCGAACCACGCCACCGGGTTGCCACTCATCGTCAATTCCTCCTGCTGCGAAGTGCGATCGATGGGCACCAGGCTAGGCGTGGCTCCGGGCCGCCCGCATCGGGGCGGCACCCCCAGATTTGCCCGCCCGGACGGGTCAGGCGAGGACGCCGATCCGGCGCGCCGCCGCCACCGCGGCCGCCCGGTCCGCCACGTCCAGCTTGCGGAGGACCGACGAGACGTGGTGCTCGACCGTCTTCGCCGAGAGGAACAGGCGCCTGGCGATCGCGGCGTTGCCCAGCCCGCCGGCCACCAGCGTCAGCACCTCGACCTCGCGCTCCGTGAGGCCCGCCGGGTTGGCGCGGGAGTACGCGCTCGGGCCGCGGGGGACGGCGCCCATGCCCAGCGCCCGCAGCCGGCGGCGGACCAGCGGGGCGGCCCCGCGGGCGTCCAGCTGGTCCAGGAGCCGGATCGCGTCGCGCAGCGCGCCGCCGTCGCCGGACAGGCTCAGGGTCATCGCGCGCTCGTACGGGCACCCGCGGGCATCCCACCAGGCGGCCGCCGCCCGCCAGTCGCCGGCGCGGAGCAGCGCGTACGGCTCGGGCAGGGGTTCGGGGCCGCCGGCGTCCGCCCCGGCCTGGCGCGCCCAGAACCACAGCGCTCCCCGCGCCCACGGGCCGCCCGCGGCGGCGTCCCCCGTCGCCGCCAGCTCGCGCGCCCGGCCCAGGTCCCCGCGCAGCACCGCCCGCTCGGCGAGCGCGGGCGTCACCGGGGACACCGTCTCGACCTCGGGGTACTCGCGCGCCAGCGCGTCCGCCCGGTCCAGCCAGCCGCGGTCGTCGTCGCGGCCCTGGCGGGCCCGCAGCGTCCCGGCGGCGATCAGCGTCTGCGACAGGACGAGCCGGTTGGACGCGAC
>VBJR01000060.1 GCA_005880175.1 Chloroflexota bacterium | reverse complement strand
CCGCCGACGACCCGCAGGCCAAGAGCTCGACGCTGCCGAACAACAGCGAGTGGGACTTCGTGGCGTGCGGCATGCCGGTGCTGGCGCCGGCCTCGGTGTCCGAGCTGCTGGAGCTCGGCCTGCACGGCATCGCGCTCTCCCGCCTGACCGGGACCTGGCCGGCGCTCAAGTGCGTCACCAACCTCTGCGACGGCGGCGCCAGCGTCCGGGTCGGCCCGGACCGGCCGAGCATCGTGCTGCCCGACCTGCCCGGGTTCCGGAAGCCGCACAGCTTCGTGTTCTTCGCGCCCGGCTCGATCGAGCTGGAGCGGCACCTGCACGAGGAGCGGATGCCCGCGGTGCACGCCTACGCGCGGGCGAACGAGCTGAACCGCGTCGTCCAGCGCGGCCGCCGCGACCGGCTCGGCATCGTTGCGGCCGGCAAGGCGTTCACGGACGTCGTCCAGGCGCTCCGCGACCTGGGCCTGGGCGACGCGCAGCTCGCCGAGCTCGGCGTCCGGGTGCTGAAGCTGGGGATGGTGTACCCGCTGGAGCCGCGGGCGGTCGCGGAGTTCGCCGACGGGCTGGACGAGGTCGTCGTGGTCGAGGAGAAGCGCGACCTGGTCGAGTCCCAGCTTCGGAGCGCGCTGTACGACCTGTCCCGGCGCCCGCGCGTGACCGGCAAGCGGGACGCGGACGGCCGCCCGTGGTTCCCCTGGCACGGCGAGCTGGACGCGGACGCGGTGGCCGAGCGCCTGGGGCCGCGGCTGGTCGAGCTGGGCGCCGGCACCACCGCGAGACAGCGCGTGGCTGAGATCGCCGGCGTGCGGGGACGCCAGTACCAGGTGTTCGCGCGGCGCTCGCCCAACTACTGCCCCGGCTGCCCGCACAGCCGCTCGACGGTCGCGCTGGACGGCGAGCTGGTCGGCGGCGGCATCGGCTGCCACGGCATGGCGCCGATGATGACGCAGCCCGAGCGGCAGACGATCAACGCGGCGCCGATGGGGGCGGAGGGCTCGGCGTTCATCGGCGTGGCCCCGTTCATCGACGCCCGCCACTTCGTGCAGAACGTCGGCGACGGCACGTTCTTCCACTCGGCCTCCCAGTCCCTGCGCGCGTGCGTCGCGGCCGGCATCGACATCACGTTCAAGCTGCTCTACAACCGGCACGTGGCCATGACCGGGGGCCAGGACGTGGTCGGCTCCGGCGACGTGGTCACGCTGACCCGGTACCTCGAGACGGAGGGCGTCAGGCGCACGATCGTCGTCGCGGAGGAGGCCGCGGCCTACCGGGGCGCGGCGCTCGCCGGCAACGCGGTGGTGTACCCGCGCGAGCGGTACGAGGAGGCGGTGCGCGAGCTGCGGGCGGTGCGCGGCACGACCGTGCTGCTGTTCGACCAGGAGTGCGCGGCGGAGAAGCGGCGGGCCCGCAAGCGGGGCCGGCTGCCCGAGCCGGTGAAGCACGTGTTCATCAACGAGGACGTCTGCGAGGGCTGCGGCGACTGCGGCGACGTCTCCAACTGCATGTCCGTGCAGCCGGTCGAGACCGAGCTGGGCCGCAAGACGCAGGTCCACCAGTCCTCCTGCAACCGCGACTACTCGTGCACGCGCGGCGACTGCCCCTCGTTCCTGACGGTCTACACGGACAAGGGGCCGGTCCGGCGGCCGGCGCCGGCGCTGGAGGCCGGCGCGGTGCCCGAGCCGGCCTCGCGCCCGGAGGTGGGCCCGGACGGCTACCGCGTCTACATGCCGGGCATCGGCGGCACCGGCGTGGTCACGGCCAACCAGGTGCTCGCGTACGCCGCGATGATCGAGGGCCGCGCGGTGCACACGCTGGACCAGACCGGGCTGGCGCAGAAGGGCGGCGCGGTCCTCTCGTCGCTGGTCGTGCTCCCGGGAGAGCCGGACCCGTACGTGTCGAACAAGGTCGGGCTGGCGCGGGCCGACCTGGTGCTGGCGCTCGACCCGCTGGGCGCGGTCAGCCAGGCCAACGCCGACCGTATGGCCCCCGAGCGCACGGTGGTGGTCGCCGACGCGACCGTCCAGGCGACGGCCGAGACCGTCCGCCACGTGGAGCTGCTGATGCCCGGCCGGAGCGCGCTCCAGCGCGCGGCGGACCGCTGGAGCCGCGCGGACGAGGGCACGTGGGTCGAGGCCGGCCGCACGGCGGAGGCGGTGTTCGGCGACCAGATGCTGACGAACACGTTCCTGCTCGGCGTGGCGTACCAGGCCGGGCGGCTGCCGGTGGCGGCGGCCAGCCTGGAGGCGGCGATCTCGCTGAACGGCGTGGCCGTCGAGCGCAACCTGCAGGCGTTCCGGTACGGCCGCCTGTACGCCCACGACCCGGCGGCGGTGCGGGCCGCGCTCGGGACGCCGGTCCCGACGGCCGAGGAGGAGCGGGCGCGGTACGCGAGGCGCCTCGGCGCGCCGTACGAGCGGCTGCTGGAGCGGGCCGCCGGGCTGCCCGACTCGCTGCGCCGGTCCGTCGCGGTGCGCCTCGGCGAGCTGGTCGAGTACCAGGACGCCGCGTACGCCGGGCGCTTCCTGGACCGGGTGCTGGCGGTGCACGAACGCGAGCGGTCGGTCCTGCCCGGCCGGACCGACCTCACCGGCGCGGTGGTCCGCGGCCTGTACAAGGTGATGGCGTACAAGGACGAGTACGAGGTGGCGCGGCTGCTGCTGAAGGACGAGTGGGCCGAGCGCGTGCGGCGGACGTTCGTGGAGCCGCGCGTCCGGTACAACCTGCACCCGCCGTTCCTGCGCGACCGCGGCCTGCGCCGCAAGCTGGAGCTCGGCGGCTGGTTCCGGCCGGTGCTGCGCCTCCTCGTGCCGATGCGGCGCCTGCGCGGGACGCGGCTCGACCCGTTCGGCGGCACCCGGGTCCGGCGCCTGGAGCGCGAGCTGATCGGGTGGTACGAGGACCTGGTCGCCGAGATCCTGCGCGAGGTGACGCCGGCCACGTACGAGACCGCGGTCAGCCTCGCGAGCGCCCCGGACCGGATCCGCGGCTACGAGGAGATCAAGGTGCGCAGCGCCCGGGCGGCCCGCGAGCTCGTGGAGCGGGAGCGGGAGGCGCTCCGCGGCGTGGCCGCCTCGGCCTGACCGCTACGGTTCAGGTCTGCTCCACGCGAGCCGCGGAAACCGAGCGAAGTCGCGGTCGAAGCTCACCACCTGCGCGCCATGCTCGGTGGCCAGCGCCGCGAGCACGGCGTCGGGCACCAGGTCGGCCGTTGCCTCGCCTTCCCCGCAGACGGCGCGCAGGCAGTCGAGATGCGACTCGCCGGGCTCGATGGGGACGTGGCCAGGCTGGGTGCGCACGGCGGAGATGAAGCCGAGGGAATCGGCCAAGGGCGTCGGCAGAGAAAACACGCGAGGGTGGCTCGAGAGGCGCAGGAAGGACCACCAGACCATCCATGGCACCCCGAACTGTTCACCAGATGCCAGCAAGCCGTCGAGCCAGGGTCGAGCCGTCGCGTGGTCGGGGTGATCCTCGCGATGGGCCGCGAGGACGACGTTCACATCGAGCAGCTTCACGGCTCACCGACGGCCCGAGCGGGCTCGACGAGCTCGAGCAGCGCGCGGTTCGACCTCAGATCCACACCCGGCTGGGGGCCTGTGCCGCCCCGGAAGACGGGTACCTCGGGCGGGCGGACACCAGCATGCTGAGCCAGCTCGCGACGCAGCGCCTCCTCTATGAGCCTCCCCAAGGTGTAACCGCGGCGGCGGGCGACGGTCTTCGCGGCGAGGAGGAGATTGTCGTTGATCGCAACCGTGGTGCGCATAGCATCAGTATATGCGCATCAACTGCATCAAACGGAGGCCGGTGGGTTCGAGGTCGGCCGCGAGCCGGCGCCAGGCGCCAACGTGCTGGCCCTCTCGCCTGACCCCGCCGCGGAGTATCGTCGAGGCAGATGAACCCGCAGAACACCTGGATGAACGGGCGGATCGTTGCGTGGGGCCAGCGTCTTCGAGGGCCTGCGCGCCTACCGGTCGGCGGACGGGGACGACCTGCTGCTGTTCCGGGTCGCCGACCACATGCACCGGCTGTTCGGCACGTCCATGCGCTTCCTGCGCATGCGCGCCCCGTACGGGCCGGACGAGCTGCTGCAGGGCGTCGTCGACCTGCTGCACGCGAACGAGGTCCGCGACGACGCGCACGTCCGGGTGGTTGTCTACTTCGACGAGGTCGCGGTCGGCCACGAGGTGGACGGGGCGACCGGCGCGTTCATCCTGGCGTTCCAGCGGCCCCCGAGCCCGCGCCTGACGACGGGCGTGCGCACCACGCTGAGCCCGTGGCGCCGGCTGAGCGACAGCGCCATGTCGCCGCGCGTCAAGGCGAGCGCGAACTACCTGAACGGCCGGGTCGCCGGCGTGGACGCGCGCACGAAGGGCTTCGACACCCCGGTGATGCTGAACGACCAGGGCAAGGTGTCCGAGGGGCCGGGCCAGAACGTGTTCCTGGTGCGCGACGGCGTGCTGATCACCCCCCGCACCACGGACGCGATCCTGGAGGGCATCACCCGGGCGACGGTGATCGGGCTGGCCCGCGACCTGGACATCCCCGTCGAGGAGCGGGAGGTGGACCCGACCGAGCTGTACATCGCGGACGAGCTGCTGTTCGCGGGCACGGCCTGGGAGGTGACGCCAGTGGTGGAGATCGACGGCTACCGCGTCGGCGACGGTGCGATGGGGCCGCTGACGTCACAACTCCAGACGGCCTATTTCGACGTCGTACGCGGCCGCGCGGAGGCGCCGGCGGGCTGGCGCACGTCTGTGTACCGGGAGCGCGTGCCCGCCTGACCGTTGCCAGTGTCTCGCGCCGGCCCTTGACATGTCGAGTACGGCCCAGATAATGCCGGTGTAGCCGGATCCGGTGTGTGGCTGCGACGGCTCTCGTCGTCAGCGAGGGTGTGTGTGACGTGACTCGCGTTGCGAGTGCTTCCGGCCGGGGTAGTTCACGCAGGCACGTGGACCGCCCGGTCTGACACCGGGCGGTCCTGGCCGAGTCGGCGGGACAGGCCAGCGACAACCACGACTGCTGACATCGAAACCAGGCATGCGGACCGCCCGGCGGTCGAGGCCGGGCGGTCTCACCGCAGCACGTAGCCCAGCGGCACGCCCAGCAGGGCCCCGGCCAGGGCGATGGCGCCGGCCGATGCGGCCATCGTCGCCAGCATCTGCGCCGGCGTCATGCCGATCGCTCTCAGCGTGCCGGCGTTGCGCATGTTCAGGAGCACCGTGCCGGAGACGCCGGCGGCCGCGATCAGCGCCAGGAGCACCGCCAGGGACGGTGTGGCCGAGGAGATCGCGGTGGCGACCGCGACCAGCACGGCGAGCGCGGCCAGGGCGGCGCGGAGCGGCTGGGCGAACGCGCTGCCGGCCCCCAGACCGACTGGCCGCGTGGCCCCGCGGCTCAGCAGTCGGGCGACCGCCCTGCCGCCGGGGGCCGCTCCCGGCTCCAGCGGCGCAGGGAGCGCCGCGGCGATCGCGACGACCGCGAGGATCGCGCCCGCGGCGGCCGCGCTGTCCAGCGGTGACCGGCCGAGGACCGCCCCGGCGACGCCTCCAGCGATGCAGCCGACCGTCGCGGGAGCCAGCAGCTGGAGCACAGAGACCGCCACCACCTGGCCTGGCGTGTATCCGATCGCCCGCATCACGCCGGCCTCCCCGTGGGCGGCGATGCCGCTGACCAGGTTGACGACGATCGCCGCGCTGGCCGCGAGGGCGAGGACGCCCAACGGCGGCGGCGCGGTCAGCGCCAGCGCCGAGGTGGCGGTGGCCAGCATCACGGTCACCAGCACCGCGGCGGCCTGGACCTTGCGGCGGCGGACGTCCCCGAACGTCTTCGTCAGCAGCGCTCTCATCCGGCGATCTCCACGCACCACGTCGCGCGGAGTCGCACTCGCGGGGCGCCGCCGATCATAGCCGCGCGACGCCGGTCCAGGTGCCCCCCTGGTAGCGTTCCGAGGCGTGCCGCCCCGCGCCGCCGTGGTCCTGCTGACCCTGCTGACGATGGTGGCGGCGTGCGGCGGCGGGTCGGCCGCGAAGCCCACGGCCAGGCCGACCGCCCGGCCCTCGGCGGTGGGGACGGCGGCGACCCCTGTGCCGACGCTCGCGCCGCCCGGCGCGCTGCAGCTCGGCCAGCAGACGGTGGCGCAGGACCTGGTCGCGCCGTGGGCGCTGGCGTTCGCGGCGGACGGCGCCATCTGGCTGACGGAGCGGCCGGGCCGGGTGCGGGTCATCCGCAACGGCCAGCTGGAGGCCCTGTACTACACGTACGCCGGGTCCGGCGGCAACACGAACCGCGTCTCCCGGTTCACGATCTCGGGCGACAAGCTGACGTCGGAGCAGGTGCTGGTGGACGGCATCCCCGGCGGCGCGTGCTACCACTTCGGGGGCAGGCTGAAGCTGGGGCCGGACGGCTGGCTGTACTTCACGACCGGCGAGGGCGACGTCGCCGCGCGGGCGGCGGACCCGAACGGGCTGAGCGGGAAGATCCTGCGCGTGCGCACCGACGGCAGCGGGCGGGAGGTGTACGCCTGGGGCTTCCGCAACCCGCAGGGGCTGGCGTTCGACGCGGGGGGCCGGCTCTACGCGAGCAGCAACGGGCCGACCGGGGACCTGGGCCTGTGCTGCCGGGACGAGGTGGACCTGGTCCAGCAGGGCGGGTTCTACGGCTGGCCCGAGTGGGCGGCGACGACGCGCACGAGCTTCCCCCAGGGCAGCCTGCCCGCGGCCCGAGTGCCGCCGATCGCGGTGAGCGGCGACAGCACGGTCTGGGCGCCGAGCGGGATGACGTTCTACGCGCCGAGTCGGACGGAGCAGCCGACGCTGCTGGTGACCGAGCTCAAGGGCGAGGCGCTGCGGCGGCTGGTGATCGACCCGGCGGACCCCTCGCACGTGACCGCCCAGGAGATCGTCCTCCAGGGCAGGGGCCGGCTGCGCGACGCGGTCGCGGGCCCGGACGGCTGCCTGTACGTGCTCACGAACAACCGCGACACGCGGGGCACGCCCCGGGCGGGCGACGACCAGGTCCTGAAGCTCTGCCCGGCGGGTTCGTGACGGTCTGACCGTAATCGTCGCGCCCGCCTCGTGTCAGCACGGCAGAGGCAAGGGGCAGGAGGCGCTCGGAGGCAGGCGCCCCCCGGCCGCAGGAGACCGAGCGATGAGACCTCCAATGGCACCCGTGTATCCCGCGTCGAGGGGACCGCGTCACCTCAGCCCGCGGGCGGCCGTGATGTTCGGTCTGGCGGGGACCATGGTGGCGATCGCCGTCATCACCGCCTCCCACGCCGCGACGGCGCCGCCGGCCGCGGAGCCGGCCGTGCACGCGACGGCCACGCCGTCGGCCACGACGCCCGGGTCGCCGGACGTGCGCTGACGCTCAGCAGCGGCCGAACGTGGCCTGGTTGCCGGGGATCGCGCTGGCCGGCGAACCGGACCGTCACCGACGCCGGCACGCCGGCCGTCGCCAGGAACTGCACGACGGCCGGCGGACCCTGGGTGGGCGTCGCGGTCAGCGTCACCTGGACCGGCCCCTGACTGCTGCCGGGGGCCAGCTCGACCAGCACGGTGAAGTCGCAGCCGAACAGCTGCAGCAGCTGGTTCAGCACGCATCCGAGCGGGCCCGGCGCCCGGACCACCACGCTCAGCACCGCCAGGGGTGGCCTGGTAGGTGGCACCGTGGCCGGCACGGGCGTGGGGCTGGGGGTGGGCGTCACGACCGGTGTGGGGCCGGGCGTGGGCGTCCCGCCGTCCGGTGTCGGCGTCGGCCTCGTCTCGACCGGCGGCGGGCCGGGGACGGTGGTCGTCCCGGACGGGATGCCGGCCGGCGTGGCGCTGGGGCTCGGGGCCGTGATCGTAGGTGACGGAGACGGTGCAGCGACCGGGCCGGCCACCGCCGGGCCGACCGCCGGCAGCGCGCTCCCCGGTGGGCCGGGGTGCACCGCCGGCGCGCGCAGCAGGAACGTCGCGGTCCCGCCGCCCAGGACCAGCAGCGCCAGCCCGATCGCCAGGCCCGTGGCCCAGCGGCCGCGGCCGTCCCAGATCGGCCGCCGGGGCGGCCACGAACCCGAGCCCCCCGCGGCAGCCGCCGCCGGCTGCGCGTGCACCGACGCCACCAGCCGCTGCCGCCCCTGCTCCGCCAGCGCGAGCGGCACGGGCAGCGGCAGCAGGGCGCCCAGGAGCTGCGCCGGCGCCGTCAGCCGCAGGCCCAGCTCGCGGCAGTTCTCGCACCGGCGCATGTGGTGGTCCACGGCGCTCCGCTCCTGCGCCGTCAGGACCCGCACGCCCGCCGGGACCAGCTCGGCCAGCCGCCGGCAGTGGTCCCGCCGGCGAGCCACCAGCAGGTAGCGCACCGCGTTCCCCAGCGCCTCCCGGCCCCGGTTGACCAGCACCGCCGCGTGCGCCACGGGGACGCCGAGGACGTCCGCGATCTCGCGCGTCGACAGGCCCTGGCGCACCGACAGGTCGAGCACGGCGTACTGGCGCGCCTCCAGGCTGGACGCCGCCGACCAGACCAGTTCGGCCGCCTCGCGCGCGATCGCCTCCGCCTCCGGGCCCCGGGCCGGGTCGGCGACCCGGCCGGCCGCCTCCTCGTCCATCGCCTCCGCCGCCGGGCCCCGCGTCACGTGGTTCAGCGCCAGGTGGTGGGCCGTCGCGTACAGCCACGCCCGCACCTTCGAGGGATCACGCAGCGCGCTTCGTCCCTCCCACGCCCGCAGGAACGTCGAGTGGGTCAGGTCCTCGGCGGCGGCCGGGTCGCGCGTGAACCGCGCCAGGTAGTCGTGGATGCCGCGGACATGCCGCTCGTACAGCTGGCCCAGCGCGTCGGTGTCGCCAGCCTTGAGCCGGTTGGCCAGCTCCGCGTCCGACGGGGCCTGCGGTGAGCTCAATCCTCCCTCGACAGCAGAAAGATACGCCCCGGGCGTCCATGCGTCGCAGACACGGGCGGCCCGAGCGGATTACGCCCAGAGTGCCGCCGATCCGCCCAGGTCGGCGGCTCGCCTACCCTCAGCTCTGTGCGCTACCACGAGTCGGTCGTCGGCCTGGCGCTGGTCGCCCAGGAGCGCGGCTACCGGTGCATCTTCGTGTGCCCCGACAAGGTCAGCGCCGACAAGCTCGACGTGCTGCGGGCGTTCGGGGCCGAGGTGGTCGTCTGCCCGACCGCCGTGGCGCCCGAGGATCCCCGCTCGTACTACCGCGTGTCGGACCGGCTGGCCGCCGAGACGCCCGGCGGCTGGAAGCCCAACCAGTACGCCAACCCGAACAACCCGCGGTCGCACTACGAGACGACGGGCCCGGAGCTGTGGGACCAGACCGACGGCCGGATCACCCACTTCGTGGCCGGCGTCGGGACCGGCGGCACGATCTCGGGCACGGGCCGCCTCCTGAAGGAGCGGTCGGGCGGCGCGGTGTGCGTCGTCGGGGCCGACCCGGAGGGCTCGGTGTACTCGGGCGGCACGGGCCGGCCGTACCTGGTCGAGGGGGTGGGCGAGGACTTCTGGCCCCAGACGTTCGACCGGGCGATCTGCGACGAGATCGTCGCGGTGCGCGACCGCGACTCGTTCGCCATGACGCGCCGGCTGGCCCGCGAGGAGGGGCTGCTCGTCGGCGGCTCGTGCGGCATGGCGGCGTGGGCGGCGCTGGAGGTGGCCCGGCGGGCGGGCCCCGACGACCTGGTCGTCGTGCTGCTGCCCGACTCCGGCCGCGGCTACCTGTCCAGGATCTTCAACGACGGCTGGATGACGCACTACGGCTTCCTGCGCCCGCCGGGCGGCGAGGTCACGGTCGCCGAGGTGCTCGCGGCCAAGGGCGACAGCCTGCCTCAGCTCGTCCACGTGCACCCCAACGACCCCGTCCGCGACGCCATCGACATCCTGCGCGAGTACGGCGTCTCGCAGATGCCGGTGGTCAAGGCGGAGCCGCCGCTGATGACGGCCGAGGTGGTCGGCTCGGTCGTCGAGCGCGACCTGCTCGACGCGCTGTTCGCCGGACACGCGCAGCTGCGCGACCCGATCGGCAGCCACATGTCGGAACCGCTGCCGACGATCGGCGGCGGTCAGCCGGTGGGCGAGGCGGTCGCCCTGCTCCGCGACGCCGGCGCCGCCATGGTCCTGATCGACGGCAAGCCCGGCGGCGTCATCACGCGCCAGGACCTGCTGGCGTACGTGGGCTCAGGCCGGCGGCGCTGAGCGCAGGACCGCCCGGGCCTTGTAGTAGTCGCCTTTCGGGGTGAACGTGGTCGTGGCGACGGCCAGCAGCACCCAGATGACCGAGACGATCAGGATGATGCCGCCGCCCGGGACGCCGACCAGGAACGCGAGCAGCGCGGCCAGCACGGTGCAGATCGTCGTCGAGGTCTCGCCCGCGGCGTAGTACGCGGCCAGCGCCTCGCGGCTCGTCCCGGCCCGGCTCTTCCGGGTCGAGACGGTCGTGAACATCGGCGTCGCCGCCATGACCTGGCGCAGGCCCGGCGGGTACGCCTCGGGGTGGTCGGTGCCGCGCACGCCGATGTACGCGAACCGCAGCCCGACCAGCCGGCCGACGAGCCAGTGGGCGATCGCGTGGCAGCAGAGGTAGACGGCGAGGATGCCGAGCACGGCGAGGAGCACGGACAGCGCCGCGACGGCGTGGGTCGCGCCGGCGGCGAGGATCAGGAGGACGCCGGCCACCATGCCGGCCAGCTGGACCAGGTTGCCGGTGGCCACCGGCAGCTTGGCCCAGAACCGCGGGCTGGGCGGGACGACGGCGGCGGGCTGGGCGCCTTCGCTGGAAGTCATGGCAGGTTTCCTTCTACCACACGGCAGCGCGACCCGTGGCCGCGCCCGCATGTGGGTAGTCTGCGCGGCATGACCCACCGCTTCGAGACGCTCGCCATCCACGCCGGCCAGGAGCCCGAACCGGTCACCGGCGCCGTCGTGCCGCCCATCTTCGCCACGTCCACGTACCTCCAGGACGCGGTCGGCGCTCCCCGCCAGGGCTACGAGTACAGCCGGACGGCGAACCCGACGCGGCGGGCGCTCGAGGAGTGCCTGGCGGCCCTGGAGGGCGGCCGGCGCGGCCTCGCGTTCGCCTCGGGCCTGGCGGCCGAGGACACGCTGCTCCGCGCCGTCTGCGCGCCCGGCGACCACGTCGTGATCCCGGACGACGCGTACGGCGGGACGTACCGCCTGTTCGCCAGGGTCGCCAGCCGCTGGGGCCTGCGCTGGTCCGCCGCGCCGCTCCACGACCCCGACGCGGTCGCCGCCGCGTTCACGCCGGCCACGAAGCTGCTGTGGATCGAGACGCCGACCAACCCGCTGCTCCGCGTAGCCGACATCGCGGCGCTGTCGGCCCTCGCCCACGACGCGGGCGCCCGGGTCGTCGTGGACAACACGTTCGCGTCGCCGTACCTGCAGCGGCCCCTGGCGCTCGGCGCCGACGTGGTCGTGCACTCGACGACCAAGTACTGCGGCGGCCACTCCGACGTGATCGGGGGCGCGCTGGTCGTCGCCGACCCCGCGTTGGGTGAGGAGCTGGCGTACCACCAGAACGCGATGGGCGGCGTCGCCAGCCCGTTCGACGCCTGGCTGACGCTGCGCGGCCTGAAGACCCTGGCCGTCCGCATGGAGCGCCACTGCGACAACGCCGAGCGGGTGGCGACGTTCCTGGCGACCCGGCCGGAGCTGTCGGCGGTCCACTACCCGGGCCAGCCCGACCACCCCGAGCACGCGCTGGCGGCCCGCCAGATGCGGCGCTTCGGCGGCATGGTCAGCTTCCGGGTCCGGGCCGGGGAGGCGGCCGCGGTGGACGTGTGCAACCGGGCCCGGCTGTTCACGCTGGGCGAGTCGCTGGGCGGGGTGGAGTCGCTGATCGAGCACCCGGGCCGGATGACGCACGCCTCGGCGGCGGGCTCGCCGCTGGAGGTGCCGGCCGACCTGGTCCGGCTCTCCGTCGGCATCGAGTCGGCCGACGACCTGATCGCCGACCTGGCGCAGGCGCTGGGCGGCACCGGCGGCCTGGCGTCGAGATGAGCGGCGGGGTTGGGCGCGGCCCAACCCCGCCGGAGCACGTCGCCTCTAGCTGGCGCGCACCGCGCCGATCCAGGTGCCCCAGTTCCGCCCGTTCTGGGGCGGCCCCAGGTTGAGCGCGTTGGCGTACTGGCCGGCGAACCAGATGCTGCCCTGGCCGTCGAAGGAGATCGCGGAGAAGTCGCCCCAGCGACAGACGGTCGGCGGCGTCCCGGTCCCGCACAGCTGCGGCCGGTACGAGGTCTCGCCCGCCTTCAGGAGCGTCCCCACGCCGTGGAAGTTGGCATTGCCGTGCTTCACGATGAAGCGCGTCTCCGGGAAGACCGCGCTGCTCATGCGGTCGAACAGCATCACGACGTTGCCGTGCGCGTCAGGCATCACCGCCGGGAACGAGGCCGTCGCGTCGCCGGCGAGGCTGTAGTACCCGGTCTGCGACGCCGTCGCCGGGCGGCGGAGATCCACCTGGGCCCACTCGACCGCTGGCACGATCTGCGTGCCGTTGTTCAGGTCGGTCTCCCAGGCGCCGTACATGACGCCGTCGCGGACCACCGGCGTCGCGGAGATCCGCAGGTCGGAGGCGTCGACGCACGCGCTGCAGGCCGGCTGGTTTGCCGGGTCGGGGAACACGAACGGCTTGCTGGGGACGAACGTGCCCGTCAGCGTGGGCGCGGGCCCCCCGAGGTCGTGCCCGATCGGGTTGGACATCCGCCAGAGGATGGCGCCCGAGCACGCGTCCGCGGCGCCGCCTCCGAAGAAGCCGCAGAAATGACCGGTGACCGGGTCGGGCCCGTCGATCGTGTCGAGGAAGGCCTGACCGGGGCCGCCGCTGCCGTCCACGTTGAGCGCCGGCTGCACGGTGTCGGCGATGAACGGCCCCGCGGTGGCCGACGCCGGACCCTGCGCCTGCAGGTTGAAGAAGCCGTCGGCGGTGAAGCCACCCAGGCCGCGCTCCATCCGCGCCTTGTTGGCCTCGAACACCTCGGCGTAGAAGCCGCCGTTGGTGCCGGTGGACGGACCGAACATGTTGGCCGAGAAGAACACGCCGTCGCGGTTGACGCCGATCTGCGTGAAGTCGGCCGCGAACTGGCCGTCGAGCGACATGTTGAACTCGTACACGTTCCAGTCGCCGCGCGGGTCGCTGGTCCGGCTGACCGCGATGTAGTAGACCGACTTGAACGGGCAGTCGGGCGCGATGCCGAGCGCGTTCTCCGCCTGCAGCGACGCCGCCCAGAAGCGCCGGCTCCCCGGGTCGTAGAGCGCCCGCGGGTCGCTGAGGAACGGCTGGCTCAGGTGGGCCACGTCGCACGGCGTGCCGTCCGGTTTGGTCTGGTTGGGGACCCCGAAGAACTGCTGGGCGCTCACCGGCCAGCCCGGCTGGACGTTGCCCGCCGTGTCCAGGACCTCGAACTGCGTGTTCACGCCCTGGAGCACGAACCGCGGCGAGGCCGCCACGGCCATGTCGGGCGGGTTGCAGCCGACGAGGAAGTAGTGGCAGGTCGTCGCCGACGACTGCTCGCCGATGAAGCTCGCGCTGGCCCTGGCGGCGGCCGCGGCCTGGCTGTCCGGGCTGGCGGTCGCCGTATCGGCCGGCGTGTCGGCCGACACGTTGTCGCTGGCGGGCGCCGCCGACAGGTCGGCGGCCGAGCGGTGAGCCGCCTGGCCGCGCTTGCTCAGGCGCGGCAGCTGCCGGTCGTCGCCGGCGGCCTGTGTGGCCGCGGCGTGCGCTCCCGCCGTCGGCGAGACCGTGTAGTGGGCCACGAGCTGGGCCACGGCCGGCTGCGACGAGAACGTCACGCCGGCGCCCGGCGCGGCGGCCGAGGCCGTGGTGGCGGACGTGAGCCCGACCAGCGCCGCCATCGCCGAGATGGCCGTGGCGGCGACGAAACGCCTGTGCGTTTCCATACACCCTCCTCCTCTCTATCCACTAGCGGGATGCCGTAGGTGGTGGATGTTAACGGGGCGGCGGCAGGCTGACCAGCAGGCCGGCCAGCGCCGCGACGCCGGCGAGCGCCGCCGCCTCCACGCGCCGGGCGCCCAGGCCGGCGATCACCGCGGCCGCGGCGACGGCCGCCACCTTGACCGCCAGCACCGCGCCGTACGTCGTGGACAGCAGGTCGGCCGGGCTCCGCAGGTGGGCGAGGGCCAGGGCCGCGCCGCTCACCACGAGCACGGCGAACGAGGCCAGCGCGAGGCGTCCGAAGCGAGCCCCGCCCCCGGCCACGAGCACGGCCGCCAGGCCGCCGGCCCACACCGCCATCGCGCCCTCGTGCGTGGCGCTCAGCACCAGGGCCGCGGCGTCCGGCCAGCCGGCGATCCGGTGGCCGGCGAGCGCGTCCACCACGGCCAGCGCCGCGCCCAGCCCCAGCAGCGCCCACCGGCCGCGCCCCGCCTCGCGCACCGCGCTCAGCGTCGCCCACAGGAGCAGCGCGCCGCCCAGCCGCAGGCTCAGCACGCGGCCGAAGCTGGAGACGACCAGGTCGCCGGCGACCACGCCGAGGCTCACCGCCTGGCCGGCCAGCGCCACCGGCTCCGCCGCGATCAGCAGCGCCACGCCGGCGCCGAGCAGGCGGTCCAGCCGCCGCGCCGGTCCCGCCTCCGCGTCCGGCAGGACGATGGCTCGGAACGCGATCACGCCGAACGCGAGCGCCATGCCGATCAGGTGGAGCCAGCGGCCCAGCGTCTGGAGCAGCAGCCCGGCCGGCGACACGTCGCCCACGTCCGCGGCCAGCTCGTCGCCGGCCGGGACCGGCGAGGCGCGGCCGACGCTGAACGTGAGCTGGCCTCGCGCCGGGTGCGTGTCCGAGGCGATCACCTGCCAGCGGACCAGGTACGTGCCCTCGCCGGCGGCGCGGAACGGGGCGCTCATCGTCGTCCCGGCCACGCGGAGGGGGCCGGTGGCGGCGGGCCGGCCCGAAGGCGCGACCACGGTGATGCCGGGCCCGGCGGCGGTCACCGGCTCGGAGAAGCGCAGCGTGATCGCGGCGGGCGCGGTCGCCAGCACCACGCCGGGTGTCGGGTCGGCCGCGATCAGCGACGCGTGGGCGAGCGCGGGGACCGGGACCAGCGCCAGGACCGCGGCCAGCGCCGCGGCGCCGGCCAGCCCGAGCTTCAGGCCGCCTGCAGGGCGGGCTGGCCGCGGGCCGCGCGCCCGATCCGGATCACCAGGCCGCTGGCGATCAGGCACAGCAGGCCGGCGCTGATGAACGCCACCTGGTAGTCGCCCAGCCACGTCCGCAGCGCGCCCCCGGCCGACGCGGCGAAGGCGGCGCCCAGCTGGTGCGACGCGAACACCCATCCGAACACGATGCCGCCGCTGGCCCGCCCGAGCACGCCGGACGAGAGCGAGATGGTCGGCGGCACGGTGGCCACCCAGTCCAGCCCGTAGAAGACGATGAACACGAGCAGCGGCAGGTACGCGCTGCCCAGCGCGAACGGCAGGAGCAGCAGCGAGAGGCCGCGCAGCGTGTAGTACCAGAAGAGCAGCCAGCGCGGGTCGAAGCGGTCGGTCAGGTAGCCCGAGATCGTGGTGCCGACGACGTCGAACACGCCGATCAGCGCGAGCGTGCTGGCCGCGGTCACCTCGGGGATGCCGTGGTCCACCTCGGCCGGGATCAGGTGGGTGCCGATCAGGCCGTTCGTGGATGCCCCGCAGATGAAGAAGCTGCCCGCGAGCAGCCAGAAGTCGCTGTGCCGCACGCTGCGCCCGAGGCCGGCGACGGCGGCCCCGAAGGGGTTCGCCCGCGGCGGCTCGGGCACGTCCTCCGTCGCGCCGTACGGCCGCAGCCCGAGGCGCCTCGGGCTGTCCCGCATCAGCAGCGCCACGAACGGCACCGCGAGCAGCACCGACCCGGCCACCGCCAGCGACGCGGCGCGCCAGCCCACGCCCACCGCCAGCGCCGCCAGCCCGGGCAGGAACGCCAGCTGGCCGGTCGCCGTCGCCGCCGTCAGCAGGCCCGTGACCAGCCCGCGCCGGGCCACGAACCAGCGGTTGGCCACGGTCGTCGCCAGCACACCGGCCATCGCGCCGGTGCCCGTGCCCACCACGACCCCCCAGAGGAGGTACAGCTGCCAGGGCGCCTGCATCAGCGGGGTGAGGCCCACGCCGGCCGCGATCAGGAGCAGCGCGACGACCAGCACGCGGCGGACGCCGTACCGGTTCATGAACGCGGCCGCGAACGGCCCGCACAGGCCGAACAGGACCAGGTTGATGGAGACCGCGACGGAGATCGTCGCCCGGTTCCAGCCGAAGTCCTGCTGGAGCGGCACGATCAGCACGCCGGGCATCGACCGGATGCCGGCCGCCGCCAGCAGCGTGAAGAACGTGACGCCGAACACCACCCACGCGTAGTGCAGCCGCTTCATCCGCCGCCTGGAACCGTGAACCGGGCGCGACGAATTCCTACCGGCTCGCCAGCGCCAGCAGCCGGCGCGCCCGCTCGGCCACCGGCACGTCGATCATCTCCCCGCCGTCGAGCCTGGTCGCGGCGCCGCCGGACGCCTCGAACGCCGCCACCACCCGCCGCGCCCAGTCCAGCTCCTCGGCCGTCGGCGAGAACACCTCGTTGATCACCGGCACCTGCGAGGGGTGGATCGCGGACTTGCCGAAGAACCCCAGCCGGCGCGCCCGGAGCGCCGCGTCGCGCAGGCCGTCCGGGTCGCCGTAGCGCACCCACACGCCGTCCGACGGCGGCTCGATGCCGGCCGCCCGCGACGCCAGCACCAGGTGGGAGCGCGCGTACAGGGTGGCCTGGTCGTCGGACGGGTCCACGTTCAGCTCCAGCCCGAAGTCCACGTTGCCGAAGGCCAGGTTGACCACGCCCGGGGCGGACGCGATCTCCAGCGCGCGGAGCACCGCCGCCGCGCTCTCGACGGCCGCGGTGAGGGGCACGTCGCGGCCCTCCAGTCGCTCGCGCACCCAGGCGACGTCGGCCGCCGACTCGACCTTGGGCAGGCGCACGCCACGGGCCAGCCCGCCCACCGCGGCCAGGTCGGCGGCGCACTCATCCGTCCGCGGCTGGTTGACCCGGACCCAGCCGGGCCGGCCGGACAGCGCCTCGGCGGTCAGGGCGCGGGCCCGCGCCTTCTGGTCCGGCGGGACCGCGTCCTCGAGGTCGATCAGCGCCTCGTCGGCGCCGGCGTCGAACACCCGGGCCAGCATGCGCTCGCTGTGCCCGGGTGCGAACAGCCACGAACGAACCATCCCAGCCCGGGACGTTACACGGTCCGCAGCGCCTCCGTGGGCGAGAGCCGGGCCGCCCGGTTGGCCGGGTACAGGCCGGCGATCGCGCCGACCACCAGCGCCGCGCCCAGGCCGCCGCCCACCGCCACGGCGGGGACCACCGCCGGCAGCGCGTTCACCTGCGCGTACACCCACGTGGCCGCCGCGCCCAGGGCCACGCCGCCGGCGCCGCCCAGCAGGGAGAGCAGCAGGGACTCCGACAGGAACTGCACGCCCACCAGCAGCCGGGTCGCGCCCAGCGCCCGGCGCAGGCCGATCTCCGAGCGCCGCTCCAGGACCGAGATCACCATCACGTTGGCGATGCCGACGCCGCCGACCAGCAGCGCCACCGCGCCCAGGCCGAGGAACAGCGACGTGAACGTGCCCTGCGCCGCCGCGCGGGCGGCCAGCGCGTCCGACGGGCGGCTCACGTTCACCTGCTCGGGGTGCTCGGGGTTGGCGGCCGCGGGCAGCACGTTCAGCGTGGGCAGCACGTGGTTGGGGTCGGCGCGGACGTACACCGTGTCCGGCGAGTCGCTCGTCAGGAAGTCGCTCTGGGCGACCGGCAGGCCGATCAGCGCCGAGCGGTCGATCTCGGGCGCCAGCGGCATCGACCGGAGCAGGCCGACGACCGTGTACCAGCGGCCGCCGACGTCCACCTGCGTCGGCTGGTCGAGGTCCACGATGCCGAGCCGCTGGTGAGCCACTGCCCGCGGTACACGGAGCCCTGGAGCGTGGCGAGCAGGCTCAGGTCGGCCCAGCGCAGGATGATGCCGTTCGTGTTCGAGACGGGGACCTGGTCGGTCCGGCGGACGGTCACGTTCGCGATGGAGGCGGTGGAGGAGACGCCCTGCACGGAGTCCAGCCGGCCGATCGTCGCCGGCGCCTCGTGGGGCAGCGTCGCCGACTCGCCGAGGAACGTGTTGCCAGGGGTCACCGTCAGGAGGTTGGTGCCGAGCTGGTCGAGCTGGGCCAGCAGGTTGGCGCTCGACGACGAGGACACGCCGAGCACGGCGACCATCGCGGCGATGCCGATGGCCACCCCGAGGCCGGAGAGCGAGGCGCGCAGGCGGCGCGTGCGCAGGCCGACCGAGCCGAGCCGGAACAGCTCCGCCGCGTGGACGCGGCTGGGGGCCGGGACGGTGGTGATCACCACGCGGAGTCGGCCACGATCCGGCCGTCCTCGATGAGCACCTGGCGGGGCGTCGCCGCAGCGACCTCGCGGTCGTGCGTGATCACCGCGATCGTCGCCCCCTCGGCGTGGAGCTCGTGGAGCAGGCCCAGGAGCGAGGCGCCCGACGCCGAGTCCAGGTTCCCGGTCGGCTCGTCGGCCAGGATGAGCGCCGGCCGGTGGACCACCGCGCGGGCGATGGCCACGCGCTGGCGCTCGCCGCCCGAGAGCTGCGCCGGGACGTGGCGAAGCCGGTGGCCCAGCCCCACGCGCTCCAGCGCCCGCCGGGCCGTGGCCCGGCGCTCGTGGAGCGGCAGGCCGCTGTACAGCAGCCCGTTGGCGGCGTTGTCGAGCACGGACATGCCGTCCAGCAGGAAGAACTGCTGGAACACGAACCCGATCCGCCGCGCCCGCACGGCGGACAGCTGGCGGTCGCCCAGCGTCGACGTGTCGAACCCGGCGATGCGGACCGTGCCCTCGCTGGCCGTGTCCAGCGTGCCCATGATGTGCAGCAGCGTGGACTTGCCGGACCCCGACCGGCCCACGATCGCCAGCATCTCTCCCTCCCGTACCGCGAGGCTGACCCCGCGCAGCGCCTCGACCGGGGGATCCCCGGGGTAGCGCTTGACCACGTCGACGAGCTCGAGGACGTTCACAGGGAGGGGGCCACCACGACCAGGCCCTCGACCACGCCCGACCCCGAGACCTCGACCTGGCCGTTCGAGAAGATCCCGGTCTTGACCGGGATCCGGCGGTGGTGCGTATCCGCCGTCTCGATCGCGTACCCGCCGTCGGCCAGCGCCAGGAGGGCGGTGACCGGCACGGCCAGCACGTTCTGGTGCGAGGCCCGCGTGATGTCGACGGTCACGGTCGCGCCGTCCAGCTTGCCGGCCACGGAGTTGTCGGCGAGCGTGATGGTCACCGGGATCGTCGTCTGCTGCTGCGAGCCCTGGCCGGTGGTCGTCGCCACCGTGCCGACGTCGGTGATCGTCCCCTTGACGCTGGAGCCGTTCGGCAGCGCCACGCTGACGCCGGCCCCGACCTGGACCAGCGTCTGCTGGCGGGCGTCGAGGTTGACGGTGACGACGTGGTCGGGCGAGGTGCCGTCGATGATCTCCGCGCCGGTCTGGGCGGACGCGCCCACCTGGACCTTGACCGTGGACACCCGCAGCGGGCCGGGCAGGATCGCCGCGTCGCCCGGGTTCACCATGCCGGTCTGGGTCACGCCCAGCGCGGCCTGCCAGCGCTTCACGGCGGCCGTATCGGCGCTGGTGAAGCTGCCGTCCGCGGTCAGCCCGGAGCCGTAGCCGAGCGCGATCAGGTTGTCCTCCATCTCCTTGACGTCGTCGCCGCTGACGCCGGTCGTGAGCTGGCGGACCAGCGGCGTGGCCCCGTACAGCAGCGGGATGGGCCGGCCGCTGACCGAGTACAGCGTCTGCCCGCGGGTGACGGTCTGGCCGAGGGTGGGGAGGGCGGTGTAGGCGCCAGGAGTCGCTCCCCCACCATTGGCGCCTCCGCCTCCCCCGCCGCCGCCCCCGCCCCCGCCGCCCGGCGCCACCGTCCGGTCGTACGAGTCCTGGGCGCTGGTCACCTGCTGCTCCGCCTGGTGGATCCGCTGGGTGCCGGCGAGCTGGTCGCTCTGCTGCTTCGCCTGGTCCTGGGCCAGCCTCGCCTGGTCGGCGCTGACCGCCTGCTGGAGCTGGGCGCAGGCGACGTCGGGCTGGCTGCCGCCGCACGTGCTGTTGGCCGCCAGCCGCTGCTGGTCGGCCGCGAGCTGCGACTGGTCGCCGGCGACCGCGCTGGCGTCCTGCTGGCCGGTGAAGTTGACCTGCGCGTGCGCGTCGGCGAGGTTCTGGCGGGCGGCGTCCAGCGCGTGCTGCGCGGACGCGACGGTCGCCGTCGAGGGCGGCGGCGAGTACTGGTTGAGCACCGCGTAGGCGCCCGAGTACCCGATCGCGCCGTTGGTCTGGAACTGGTCGAGCAGCGTCTGCCGGGTGACGGTCGCGGTGTTGACCGACGCCGCGAGGGACGGCGCCGGGGCCGCCGGCCGGCGCCCGAGGGTGAGCGCGCCG
Organism: Chloroflexota bacterium; assembly: GCA_005880175.1. Next base: position 2,184 of record VBJR01000060.1, on the reverse strand, counting down.
ACCAGGACGGCCCCGCCGATGGCGATCGCGAGGGTGACGATGAGCTTCGTGCGGACGGTGCCCAAGGCGAGCTACCCGTTCGACGTACTGGAGCCGTTCGGACCGCCGCCCGGCTGGTACCTGGCGCACGCCTGCTGCGCCTGCTTGAACTGGTCCGAGTTGGGATCGATCCGCTCGCCGCCCGGCGGCGGGGACACCCGGATCGAGACGCCGCCGCCCGACTGCACCTGCGGGTCCGACATGGGGATGCCGTGGTCCCGCATGCACTGCGAGAACTTCGTCATCTGGTCGAGCTGCTGCTGGGTCGGCTGCCCGCCGCCCTTGGCGCCGTTCGGCGCGTACTGCTTGCACGCGTTCTGGGCGGCCTGGAACTGCGCGCTGTTGGGATCGGGCCCATTGGCGACCTTGCCGCCGTCGCCGCCCGGGTCGCCCGTGCTGCCGCCGCTGCCGCTGGGCTGGGCGCCACCGGTGCCGCCGGCCGGTCCGCCGTTCTGCACGGTGATGCGGCCGTTCACGGGGTCGGGCACGTTGACGCCGTGCTGGCGCATGCACTGGGCCCACTTGAGCATCTGGTCCTGGTTGCTGGAGTTGGCCGACGCCGGCGCGAACGGGTTGGCCACGCCGCAGGCGGCGGCCAGCGCCGTCGCCGCGGCCAGCACGACCGCCATGCGGATGACGTTCGGGATCTGCATGGCGCCGAGCCTGACGCGGAGCGGATAAAGCGGCCGTAAAGCCGCGCCGCGGGCCCTACGCCGGGACGGGGAGCTCGACCTCGACCGCGAGGCCGCCCTCGGCGCGGGCGCGGGCGCGCACCTCGCCGCCGTGAGCGTGCGCCACCGAGCGCACGATCGACAGGCCGAGGCCGGCGCCCCGCCCGGAGCCCGTGCGCTCCCGGGAGAGGCGCTGGAACGGCTCGAACAGCCGGGGCACCCGCTCGGGCGGCACGGCCGGCCCGGTGTTCGCCACCCGCACGCTGGCGGTCGGGCAGCCGTTCGCGGTCGTCACCTCGACCCAGCCCGGGGACGCGTTGTACGTCACGGCGTTCTCGACCAGGTTGGCGACCAGACGGTCGAGCAGCGCGGGGTCGCCGCGGACCAGCGCGGGGTTCAGCGTCGAGCGGAGCTGGATGCCGCGTTCGGCGGCCGCCGCCGACACCAGGTCGAGCGCCCGCGCGGCCGACTCGGCCAGGTCCACCGGCTCGGCCGCGTCCAGGCCCCGGTCGCTCCGGGCCAGGACCAGCAGGCCGTCGAGCAGCCGCTCGCAGCGGTCCACGGCGTCGCGGACCACCCGCGAGCGGCGTGCGGAGCTCGTGCGAGGCGTTGGCGACGAAGCGGCGCTGGCTGACGAACGCGCCGTCCAGGCGGCCGAGCATCCCGTCGAACGTGTCGGCCAGCTCCTTGAGCTCGTCGCGCGGTCCCTCGAGCGCGATCCGCTCGTGCAGGTTGGCCACCGACAGCCGGCGCGCGGCGCCGGTGATGTCGCGCAGCGGCTGGAGCATGCGGCCGGCCAGCAGCCAGCCGAAGGCGCCGGCCGCGACGGCCATCAGCGCGACCACCGCGGCCCACCGCCAGAGGATGTCCTTGAGGGTCTGGACGCGGAAGTCGCTGAGCAGGCCCTGGAGGCCGACCACCGGACCATCGGTGGAGCCGGCCTCGCGGCCCTGGGTGATGACGATCTGGACGGGCTTGGCGAGCTCGCCGGGCGGCAGCGGCGGCGGGACGCCCGCCGGGCCCTGCGTCGAGAGGTACCTGATGACGTTGCCGGTGGCGACGGGCGGGCTCAGGCTGTGGTCCACGATCGCGAACGAGATCGCCATGAGCACGAGGCCCATCGCGAAGAACACGCCGCCGTACAGCAGCGCGAGCCGCGTCCGGATGGAGAGCCTCATCGGATGACGTAGCCCGCCCCGGTGACGGTCTCGATCAGCTGCGGCTCGCCCAGCTTGCGGCGCAGGTTGCTGAGCGTCACCCGGACGGTGTTCGTGAACGGGTCGGCGTGCTCGTCCCAGCCTCGCTCCAGCAGCTCCTCGGCGCTGACGATGCCGCCGTCCGCGGCGAGGAGGAGGCGCAGGACCGCCAGCTCCTTGACCGTCAGGGCCAGCGGCCGGCCGTCGCGGGTGGCCCGGCCCCGCGCCGTGTCCAGCTCGACGCCGCGGCGGCGGAGGACGGGGGGCAGGGGCCGGTG
>VBJR01000399.1 GCA_005880175.1 Chloroflexota bacterium | reverse complement strand
GGCGCTGCACCTGGACGAGCTGACGGCGGGGATGGACCTGCGTGAGTTCGTGCTGTTCTCGTCGGTGGCGGCGCTGATCGGGAGCCCTGGCCAGGGCAGCTACGCGGCGGCGAACGCGGCGCTGGACGCGCTGGCGGCGCGGCGTCGAGCGGCTGGTCAGGCTGGGGTGTCGCTGGCGTGGGGTCTGTGGGCCGAGGCGACGGGGATGACGGGAGGGCTGGACGAGGCGGCGCTGGGCCGTCTGGGTCGTCTGGGTGTGGAGGCGCTGACGAGCGAGCAGGGGTTGGAGCTGTACGAGCGAGCGCGAGCGTTGGAGGCGGGGCTGGTGGCGCCGGTGCGGCTGGACGCCGGTGCGCTGCGGGAGCAGGCGGGGGCGGGGCTGCTGCCGGCGCTGCTGCGCGGGTTGGTGCGTGCGCCCGCGCGGGGAGCGGGTGGCGCTGGAGCTGGTCCAGGCCCAGGTCGCGGCCGTCCTCGGCCACGCCTCGGCCGCCGCCGTCGATCCCGAGCGCACGTTCAAGGACCTCGGGTTCGACTCGCTCGCCTCGGTCGAGCTGCGCAACCGGCTCACCCAGGCCGCCGGCATGCGGCTGCCCAGCACGCTGGTGTTCGACCACCCGACCTCGGCCGCGGTCGGCCGGCTGCTCGTCGCCGAGGCGGCGCAGGCGCCGCAGGCGCCGCAGGCGCCCAACGGCAGGTCCGTCCACCGGAACGGCCACGGCACGCTCGGCACGCTGCTCCGCCACGCGCACGCCACGGGCGCGATCGTGCAGGCCCGCTCGCTGCTGACCGAGGCGTCCCGGTTCCGGCCCGCGTTCGCGTCGGCCGCCGAGCTGGGTGACGGCGCCGGCTACGCCGTCCGGCTCGCCTCGGGCGACGCGCTGCCCAGGCTCGTCTGCGTGCCGTCCTTCGTGGTCGGCTCCGGCCCCCACCAGTTCATGCGCTTCGCGAGCCGGTTCGAGGGCGCGCGGGACGTGTTCGCCTGCGCGCTCCCGGGCTTCCGCGACGCCGAGCCCGCGCCCGCGTCGTGGGACGCCGCGATCGCCGTCCTGGAGGCGGCGGTCCGCGCGGTCGCCGGCGACGCGCCGTTCGTCCTGGTCGGCTACTCGATCGGCGGCGTCATCGCCCACTCGCTCGCCGCCCGGCTCGAGCGGTCGGGCGCCGGCCCGGCCGGCGTCGTCATGATCGACACCCCGACGCCCGACGGCGAGGAGAACGACCGGGTCTTCTCCCTCGTCATGACGGAGATCCTGGCCCGGGAGCACGAGGCCATCCCGGTGGACGACGCGAACCTGCTCGCCATGGGCACGTACCTGCGCCTGCTGGCCGAGCGGACGCCCGCCCGCATCGCCGCCCCGAGCCTGCTGATCCGGGCCGGCGTGCCCCTGGGCGGGGGCGGCGAGGCCGGCTGGCCGGCGTGGGACGCCGGCGCCGACCAGGTCGAGGTCGCCGCGGACCACTTCGCCCTGATCGAGGCCGCCGCGGCGGCCACCGCGGACGCGGCGGAGGGCTGGCTCACCGCGACCGCCAGGGCACACCAGCGATGAGACCACCTCGTGATCGAGTGAGGGTGACGGACATGGATGTTCCCGAGACGACTGCGGCAGACGGGGGCGGCCCGGGGCCGGCCGGCGGGTGCCCCGTGGACCACACGGCCGCGGCGCCGACGGCGGCCCGGGCCGCCGTCCCCGCCACCACCCTGCCCGGGCCGAAGCAGCCCGCGCTGGTGCAGGCCTTCATCTACTGGAACCGCCCGGCGGCGTTCCTGGAGGAGTGCCGCGAGCGCTACGGCAGCCGGTTCGCGCTGAGCATCCGGATCCCGCCCAAGCCGCTGTACGTGCTCACCGACCACGAGGACGTGCGCCAGATGTACCTGGCGCCCCGCGACGTCCTCCACACCGGCCGCGGCTCCGTGACGCTGGAGAAGTTCACGGGCCGGACCGGGCTCGCCTGGCTCGACGAGGACCCGCACACCACGCGCCGCCGCCTCCTCATGCCGAGCATGCGCGGGCGGGCGCTGGAGCGCGTCGAGGCGTCGATCGCCGAGACCGCGCGGCAGGAGGTCGCCGCGTGGCCGCGCGGCCGGACGATGGCCATGCACCCGCTGATCCACCGGGTGACGCTGAACGTGATCCGCGACGTGATCTTCGGGTCGGCGCGGCCGAGCTGCTGGCCCGAGCTCCTCGACGTGCTCCAGGGGATGATGCGGATCAACGACCACATGACGTCGGTCGTGACCATCCACAAGATGTCGCCGGGGATGGTGGGGCTGCTGTCGGCGATCCGGCCGCTCGGCCTGCACGACTTCCTGCGGCTCCGCAGGCGGGCCGACGCGCTGATCGGCGAGGCCGTCGAGGAGCGCCGGCGCTCGGGCGTGGACGGCGACGACATGCTCGGCGTGCTGCTCGGCATCAGCCACGAGGACGGCTCGCCGCTGACCGCCACCGAGCTGCGCGACGAGATGATGACCATCTTCCTCGCCGGCACCGAGACGACGGCCGCGGGCATCTCCTGGGCGCTCGAGTACCTGACCCGCGAGGACGCGATCCGCGAGCGGCTGCTCGCCGAGATCGACGCGGGCGCGGGCGACGCGTACCTGACTGCCGTGGTCAACGAGGTGCTGCGCCTGCGGCCGCCGCTGGCCATGGGCATCCCCCGTTCGGTCATGAAGCCGATCGAGATCGGCGGCGTCCGCTACGAGCGGGGCGACGTCCTGCTGGCGTGCGCCCACCTGGTGCACCGCGACCCCGAGGTGTACCCGGAGCCCGGCGCCTTCCGGCCCGAGCGCTTCCTCGGCGCCAAGCCGGGCACGTACACGTGGATCCCGTTCGGCGGCGGCCCCACCCACTGCCTCGGCCTGCAGATCGGCGTCTTCGAGATGAAGACGGTGCTGCGCGAGGTGCTGTCCCAGTACGAGGTCGTGCGCGCCGACCCGCGGCCGGAGGCGACCCGGAGCCGCATCGTCGTCACGGTCCCGGCGAAGGGGGCCCGGATGCAGCTGCACGCGCGCTCGCCGCGCACCGCCCGGCTGGCCGTCGTCTGACGGTCCCGCCGCCGCGCCCCGGCCCGATCAGGGCCGGGGCGTCGGGCTGGCCGCCCAGCCCGACTCGATCTGGCGGAGCAGGGACGGGTAGATGAACAGGTGGCGGAACGGCTTGATCGCCACCATGTAGCCCTGGCCGAGGACCCCGTTCGGCCGGACCAGGACGGCCATCTGGCCGTGGTAGCGGCCGTCGCCGTCGGGCACCCAGCCCAGGTGCATCACCGCGTGCACGGTCCGGTTGGCCAGCTCGCCGGCCCATTCGTCGCGCAGCAGGTACAGGGGGACCGGTCGCGGAGCGTCGGCACCCTGGAGCCGACGCCAGCGTTCGGCCTGTCCCAGCCGAGCAGCTCGCCGAGCCTCCACCGGATCGCGAAGAGCGTGCTGGCAGCGCGGGAGGGACTCTGCGACGGGTCGAGCGAGGCTGCCAGCTGCACGAGCCGAGGGAAGTCGTCCGGGCCGCCCGGCGTCGGCAGCGCCCACACGTCCTCGAGCCGGAAGTCGTGGGTGAGCTCGTGGATCCGCCACGGCCGCGAGGTGTGCTCGGTGTTCGGGACCTTCATGCGGGACCTCCCCTCACGGCTAGCCGATTGATATTCGCCGACGACGTCCGGAGACCGAGACGGCGCCGGTCATCTGTCCGAATGAGCTGAAGCACGAAGGCACGAAGCGCACGGAGACGCACGAAGGGCTCGGCGTGCTGGCGACCAACGCCCTCGGAAGACGCGTCGGGTCGCTCCGGGAAGGAGACGACGCGGCGGCACCAGGCGCTTCGTGCGTCTTCGTGTCCTCCGTGGCTTCGTGCTTCAACCCGCTCAGACAAATCACTTTCTAGCGGCCCTGCCAGCGCGGGGGCCGGGACTCGGCCAGCGCCCGCAGGGCCTCCTTGAAGTCGTCCGATTCCAGGCACCGGACCTGCTCCCGCACGGCGGCCCGCAGGCTCGCCTCGGGCCCGGCGTGCCACCCGGCCTCGATCGCCCGCCGCGACCCGCGCACGGCCAGCGGCGGCTGGGCTGCCAGCCGCCCGGCGAGCTCGGCCGCGGCCGTCTCGAGGTCGCCGTCCGGCACGACCCGGTTGGCCAGCCCGATGCGCAGCGCCTCGGCCGCGTCGATGACGTCGCCGAGCAGGATCAGCTCGCGGGCCCGGCTCTCGCCGACGATGCGGGGCAGCCGGAACGTGGCGCCCATGTCGGGCAGCAGCCCGTAGCGGGTCTCCAGCAGGCCGACCCGGGCGTTCTCGGACAGGACGCGCCGTGCCGGTGGCCAGGTCCTCGTCGTCCAGCGGGCGCTCGGCGAAGCCGGCCAGCATCCCGCTCATGCCCTCGACCAGGTCGATGCCGGCCGAGAACGTGGGGCCCTCGCCGGTCACCACCAGGCAGCGGAGGGTGTCGTCCGCCAGCAGGTCGGCGCCGAGCCGGGCCAGCTCCTTCCACATCAGCGGGTTCTGGGCGTTGCGCTTCTCGGGGCGGGCCAGGGTCAGGGTGCCGACGTCGCCCTCGCGCCGGAATCGGATCGTCTGGTAGTCGCTCATCTGCTCGTCCCCCATCCTGACCGGCCTCACAGCTGGCTGTCGATGAACCGGAACATCTCCTCGTCGGAGTCCAGGCCCAGGCCGGCCAGCGCATCGTCGTCGGCGCCGCGCGCGCCGCCCAGCCGGTCGGCCGCCGCGCGCAGCATCGCCACCACCCGGTCCCGCTCCTCGGCCCCCGCGTCGTCCCCGCCGAGCCGGGCGGCGACCAGGTCCAGCGCCTGCTGGAGCACCTGGTCGGGGGCGGGCGGGGCGGGGACCAGCTCGCCCACCAGGTAGTCCGACAGCCCGGTCACCGTCGGCAGGTTGAACCCGACCGTGACCGGCAGCCGCAGCCCGGTCTCCGCGCTGAGCTTGTTGCGCAGCTCCACGGCGGTGAGCGAGTCCATGCCGAGCTCCTTGAACGGCGTGTCCAGGTCCACGGCGGCCGACGAGTCGTACCGGAGCGCGGCGGCGACGTGGCCCCGGACCAGGTCGCGCACGGCCGCGGCGGCGCCGGCCCGGTCCAGCCCGGCCAGCCGGCCGGCCAGCCCGGCCGGGACCGGCGTGATCGCGCCCGCGTCGGGCGCCGCCGCCGCCGGCCGGGGGCGCACCAGGCCCCGGAGGACCGCCGGGACCTCGCCGCCGGCCTCGGCCCGGGCGCGGACCGCGGCCAGGTCCCAGCGGGCGGCCAGCACCGGGCCCGACGCGGCCAGCGCGGCGTCCAGGAGCGCCAGCCCCTGCTCCGCCGCCAGCGGCGCCAGGCCCGACCCGGCCAGCCGGTCCCGGTCGCCCCGCGACAGGCCGGCCGTCATGCCGGTGGGCAGCGACCACAGGCCCCAGGCGATCGACACCGCGGGCAGCCCGAGGCCGGCCCGGTGCCGGGCCAGGGCGTCGAGGAACGCGTTGGCGGCGGCATAGCCGGCCTGGCCGAGCGTGCCGACCGCGGCGGCGGCGGAGGAGAACAGCACGAACGCGGCCAGCGGCAGGTCCGCCGTCAGCTCGTGCAGCAGCCAGCCGGCGTCCACCTTGGGCCGCAGGACCGTGTCCAGCCGCTCCGGGGACAGCGCCTCCACGACGCCGTCGTCCAGCGCCCCGGCCGCGTGGACCACGCCGGTGAGCGGCCGGCCGGCCGGCACCGAGGCCAGCAGGGCGGCCAGCGCTCCGCGATCGGCGACGTCGCACGCGGCGACCCGGACCGTGGCGCCCCGCCGCTCCAGGTCCGCGACCAGGTCGGCGGCCCCGGCGGCGGCCGGCCCGCTCCGGGAGGTGAGCAGGAGGTCGCGCACGCCGTGGCGCTCGACCAGGTGGGCGGCCACCAGCGCGCCCAGGCCGCCGGTGCCGCCGGTGACCAGCACCGTGCCCGCGGCCAGGTCGGGCGAGGCGGCCTCGGTCGCCGGCGCCGCGGCGACCCGCGGCACCAGCACCGCTCCGTCGCGGACCGCGCACTCCGGCTCGCCCGCGTCCAGCGCGGCGGCCAGCACAGGCCCCAGGCCGGCGCCGACGCCAGCCCGTCGGGGTCGGCCAGCACGACCAGCCGGGCGGCCCCGCGGTCCTCGGCGACCCAGCGCCGGACCTCGGCCAGCAGCCCGGCGAGGCCCGCGCGCACCGCGGCGGGCGGGTCCGCGGCGTCGCCCGCCGCGTACGGCAGCAGCACGACGTCGGGCTCGGCGGCGACGTCGATCCCGTCCGCGCGGACCGCGCTCGCGATCGCCGCGGCGCGCGGTCCGGTGCCGGCGACCGCCCAGCGCCGGCCGGCGGCGCCGGCGGGGAGGAGGGGGGTGCGGGCCCAGTCCAGGCGCTGCAGCCCGGCGCTCGCGGCCGCCGCCTGCGCCGGCCGCAGGCCGAGCGCCGCCACGCCGCCCAGCGGGCGGCCGTCGCCGTCCGCGACCGCCAGCGCGACGGCGCCGTCCGGCGACCGGCTCAGGTGGACGCGCAGCCGGTCCGCCGTGTCCGCGGCCAGCCGGACCCCGGACCAGGAGAACGGCAGCAGCATCCCGCCGCCGGCCTCCGCCGCCTCGAGCACCAGCAGGTGCAGGACGGCGTCCAGCAGCGCCGGGTGGACGGCGTACCCGTCGGCCGCCACCGACGCGGGCAGCCGCACCTCGACGTACCGGTCCGCGCCGGCGGCCCACGCGGCGACGAGGCCCTGGAAGGCCGGGCCGTACTCGTAGCCGGCCGCGGCCAGCCGCTCGTACGCGCCGGCCAGGTCCACCGGCTCGGCGCCGGCCGGGGGCCAGCTCGCCGGCCCGGCGGGAGCCGGCGCGACCGGGCCGAGCAGCCCGATGGCGTGGCGGGTCCACGCCGCGGCCGGGTCGCCGCCCGGGCGCGCGTGCACCGCCAGCGTCCGCCAGCCCCGCTCGTTCTCGCGGCCGACCGCGAGCTGCACCTGCACCGCGCCCGACGCGGGCAGGGCGAGCGGGACCTGGACGGTCAGGTCGTCCACGCCGGCCGCACCGGCGGCGGCCGCGGCCTGCAGCGCCAGCTCCAAGAAGGCGGTCCCGGGCAGCAGCACGGACCCGGCCACCGTGTGGTCGGCCAGCCACGGGGTGCGGGTCCGGGAGAGCCGGCCGGTGAGCAGGAGCCCGCCGGAGTCGGCGACCTCGACCGTGGCGTCGAGCAGTGGGTGCGCCGCGCCGCCCGGGGCGCCGTCGAGCCAGTACCGGCGGCGCTGGAACGCGTACGTGGGCAGGTCCACACGCCGGGCTCCGGTCCCCGCGTAGTACGCAGCCCAGTCCACCACCGCGCCCGACACGTGCGCCGCGCCCAGGAACCCCGCGAACGCCTCCGCCTCGCCCTGCCGCGCCCGCAGCGCCGGCGCGAACACCACG
>VBJR01000059.1 GCA_005880175.1 Chloroflexota bacterium | reverse complement strand
CGATCCTCAGCCGGCCGCCCGAGGTCTCGACCCGGCTGGGCAAGCTCGGCGAGGCGGTGGACACGATCGCGCCGGGCCTGCTCTCGTTCGTGATGACGGGCGCCTACCACGCCTTCCCGGACTCGGGCGGCGCGAAGGACGACCGGGCGGACGGCGAGTCGGACGAGATGTCCGTGGAGGCCGCCGCGATGGCGTACCTGATGAGCGGCGTCCACTTCTGACGGCCTGACGCCGCGGGGCGTCAGGTCTGCGGCGCGGTGAAGGCCGAGTAGCCGGCGATCGCGACGATGACCAGGATGACGGCGATCGTGATGAGCGCCAGCACGATGTGGACGTACCCGAGGATCAGGCCGGCCAGGGCCATGCCGCCGCCGCCCTCGCCCGTCCGCCGGATCTGGCCCCTGGCCATGTGACCCGTGACGACGGCGACGATGCCGCCGATGAACGGCAGTACGACGTAGCTGCCGATCCCGAAGACCAGGCTGACGATGGCGAGCGTGTTGGTCGGCTTCCCGACGGCGTAGTACCCCGGCTGCTGCGGTGGATAGGCGGGTGGCTGCTGCACGGCCGTAATGGTAGAGGCGGGCTACCATCATTCGCGAATCCATGGAAGCGGCCACCGAGACCATCAGGCGCCGGCTGCGGGCGGTGCCCGACTCGCCCGGCGTCTACCTGCTGCGGGACGCGTCCGCGCAGGTGATCTACGTGGGCAAGGCGCTGCGCCTGCGCGACCGCCTGCGCTCGTACTTCACGCCCGGGTACGCGCAGACGCCGCGCATCGCCGACCTGATGCGGAAGGTCATGGACTTCGAGTTCGTCAAGGCGGCCAACGAGGTCGAGGCGCTGGTGCTGGAGTGCAACCTGATCAAGCACTACCGGCCCCGCTTCAACATCCGGCTCAAGGACGACAAGAACTACCTCTACCTGAAGCTCCCGGTCACCGAGGAGTTCCCGCGTGTGCACTACACGCGCCGGATCCTGGACGACGGCGCGCTCTACTTCGGCCCGTACACCAGCGCGCAGAGCCTGCGCAGCACGGTCAAGAGCATCCGCCAGCTGCTGCCGTTCCGGACCTGCTCGGACGACATCTTCAAGCAGCACAAGGTGTGCCTGGACTTCCACATCCGGCGGTGCCCCGGGCCCTGCGAGGGGCGCATCGACAGCTACGAGTACGGGTCGCGCATCCGCGACGTCGCGCTGTTCATGGAGGGCCGCTCGGACGTCCTCACGAAGCAGCTGCGCCAGAAGATGAACGAGCGGGCCGACGCGCTCGACTTCGAGAACGCGGCCCGCTACCGCGACCAGCTCATCGCGATCGAGAAGATCGCCGACCGCCAGAAGGTGCTGACGCGCAGCCGGGAGGACCAGGACCTGGTCGCGTACGCGCGGGAGGGCAGGGACGTGTTCGTCGAGGTCGCGTACGTGCGCCAGGGCAAGATGGTCGGCCACGACGGCCACGCGCTGGAGGGGGCGGGGGAGGCGCCCGAGGCCGAGCTTCTGCGCGCCTTCCTGCTCATGTACTACGGGAGCGCAACGCACATACCGCGGACGATCCTGCTCGCCGGCGATGTCGAGGAGCCGGACGCGTTGACGGAGTGGCTGGTCCAGCGCCGGGGCGGCCCGGTCGCGCTGGAGGTGCCGCAGAAGGGGCGCAAGCGGGCGCTGGTCCAGCAGCTGGCGGAGACCGCGCAGGAGGAGCTGAAGCAGCTCCGCATCCAGGCCGACTACGACCGGAGCCGGACCGAGCCGATGCTCACGGCCCTGGCCGACGCGCTGGAGCTGGACGAGCCGCCGCACCGGATCGAGTGCTACGACATCTCGAACATCCAGGGCGAGTCGGCGGTCGGGGCGATGGTCGTCTTCGAGGACGGCCGGCCGCGCAACGACCACTACCGCAGCTTCCGGATCAAGCACACGCCCGGCCCCAACGACTTCGCGATGCTGCAGGAGGTGCTGCGCCGCCGCCTGGAGCGGCTGGAGATGGCCCAGCGCCGCGAGGACGCGACCGAGGTGGGCGACGCGTCGTTCTCGAGCCGGCCCGACCTGATCCTGATCGACGGCGGGAAGGGCCAGCTCAGCGCGGCGATGGAGGTGATCGAGGACCTGGGCTACGCGGACATCCCGACGTTCGGGCTGGCCAAGGAGCGCGAGGAGCTGTTCGCCCCCGGCCGCTCCGAGCCGATCGTCCAGGAGCACGACTCGCCAGGCATGTTCCTGGTCCAGCGCGTCCGCGACGAGGCGCACCGGTTCGCGATCACGCACCACCGGAAGGCCCGGACGCGCAAGGCGCTGTCGTCGCCGCTGGACTCGGTGGAGGGCATCGGGCCGGCCCGGAAGCGGCTGCTCATGCGCACGTTCGGCAGCCTGCCGGCGATCCGCGAGGCGCCGGTCGCGGAGATCGTGAAGCTGGGCATCCCGGAGCGGGTGGCCGTCCGTTTGAAGGAGCTGATCTGAGCCTATGGCCCTGGTGATCGTGGGGGGGATCGACGAGGGGCGCGTCGAGGACGCGCTGGCCGTGTTCGAGTCCGAGGGGTGGACGCGGGTGCGCTCCGGCGCTCCGGCCGACGGGGCCGACAGCGTGCTGGCCACGCACGACCCGGGCGTCCTGCGCGAGGCGGACGCGCGCGGGATCCGCTACGTCCTCGTCCACCACGGCCCGGACGACGGCGTCCCCGATGGCACGTACGCGCGGGCCCACCACCGCGTCGAGCGCGCGGAGCTGCCCGGGCTGGCGCGCCGCCTGCGCTCGCGCGAGCGGCTGCTGGTCACGTGCCTGGCGTTCGCGTTCAAGAATGGCATCCCGGCCGAGAGCGCCTGGGTCGTGGACACGCGCTTCCTCGACAACCCGTACTGGGTGCCCGAGCTGCGGCCGCTGGACGGCCGCGACGCGGCCGTCCGCGACCACGTGCTCGGCCAGCCGGCGGCCGGCGCGCTGCTCGACGGCCTGGAGGCGACGGTCGTCCCCATCCTGCCGGCGTATGCCGAGCGGGGCCGGATGGAGCTCACCGTCGCGTTCGGCTGCACGGGCGGCCGCCACCGTTCCGTGGCGCTGGCGGCGGAGTTCGCCCGCCGGCTGGACCGGGTCGACGGCATCGACGTCGAGTGCCGCCTCCGGGAGCTCGAGGCATGAGGTGCCTGGTCATCGGAGGCGGCGGGTTCGTCGGCGTCGCGGCGTGCCGGGAGCTGATGCGGCGGGGCGTGGAGACGATCGCCGCCGGCCGGACGCCGCGGCCGTACGGGACGTTCACGAGCTACCTCGCGTTCGACCGCGCCGACCCCGACCAGCTCGCCGGCGCGCTCCGCCAGTCCCGGCCGGACGTGGTGCTCGACCTGGCCGCGTACCAGCCGGCCGAGGTGCGGACCGTGCTGGAGGCGTTCCAGGGCGAGCGGTACGTCTTCGTCTCGACGGGCGTGTATCCGGAGCTGCACGGCCGGCCGGCGCGCGAGGAGGACTTCGTCCCGCTGGATGGCGACGTGCCGGCCGACCGCCTCGACTACCTGGAGGGCAAGCGGTGGTGCGAGACCGTGCTGGCGCGCAGCGCGGGCGTGCCGTGGGCGGTCGTCCGGCCGCCGGCCATCATGGGCGCGGACGACCACACGCTGCGCATCGCCGCGTACCTCCAGCGGCTGGAGGACAGCGGCCCGCTGCTGGTCCCGGAGGAGTCCTTCGAGCGCCAGGCCGGCCTGGCCTGGGTGCGCGACGTCGGCTTCGCCTGCGCGCTGGCGTGCGACCTGGGCCGCGACGCGACGGGCCCGCGCAACGTGGCGTTCGAGGGCGTCAGCCTGCGCGGCCTGCTGGAGGCGGCGGGCGCCGCGCTCGGCCGGCCGGCGCGGCTGGTGCCGGTGCCGTTCGCCGAGCTGCCGGACGGCGCCAGCCCGTACGGGCCGAACCCGCGCCGCTCGGCCGGCTACGACCTGACGCGCATCCGCGAGCTGGGATTCGAGCCCAGCGCCCTGGCGGACGCGCTGCCCGAGACGCTGGCGTGGTACCTGGCCCGGCGGCCGTCCCACCCCGGCTACGCCGGCCGGGCCGGCGAGCTGGAGCTGGCCCGGCTCAGGAGGTGACCGCCAGCGCCAGGGGGAGGACGGCGGACGCGCCGGCCTCGCGGAGCAGCTTGGCAGCGATCGTCATCGTCCAGCCGGTGTCCACGCGGTCGTCCACCAGCAGCACCGGTCCCCGCAGGCCGGGCAGCGCCGCTCGCAGATCGGGCGGGAGCACGAACCGCTCCCACAGCTGACGGACCCGCTGGGCGCTGTTGTGCGACGCCGCCCGCTCGCCCGGCCGCGCGTCCTCCACGCGGCCCAGCAGCGGCAGCCGGCCCACCCGGGCCAGCCCACCGCCCAGGCTCTCCACGAGCTGCGGCCGGCTGCTGGACGCCATCGTCACGATCGCCGCCGGCCGGCGCTCCCATTTCCACGCCGCCAGCACCCGGACGACGGCGTCGAACATGTCCTGCGGCACCGGGCCGTCCGCCGTGGCCGGCGCGAGCAGGTCGCGCAGGCGGCCGCCCCAGCCGGCAGCGGTCAGCCGGCCCAGCGCTCGGCCCGGGTCCGCCACCAGCTCCGCCGGGATCCGGCCCCGGGCCTCGACGCCGAGCGCGGGCATCGCCGGCGGCCACAGGCGGCGCGGCTCGATCGTCACGCCGGGCCGGTGCAGCAGCTCCCGCGCGTCCACGCGGGCCGAGTCGGACGTCTCGGCCGACCAGCTCCGGCCCGTGCAGTTGTCGCAGCGGCCGCACGGCACCGCGTCCGGGTCGTCGAGCTGGCTGCGCAGGAACTCCATGCGGCAGCCGGTCGTGGCGATGTAGTCCAGCATCGCCCGCTGCTCGCGGTGGCGGGCCTCGGTGACGGCCGCGTAGCGGTCCCCGTCGTACTCCCACGGCCGCCCGGTCGCCTCCCAGCCGCCCCGGACCCGGCGGACGGCGCCGTCCACGTCGAGGACCTTCAGCATCGCCTCCAGCCGGGTGCGCGTCAGGTCCACGCTGGTCTCCAGCTCGGGCAGGGACATCGGCCGGCCCGCCTTCGCCAGCGCCGCCAGCGCGGTCCGCACCATGCGCTCGGGGGGAAAGGCGAGGCTGCCGAAGTACGCCCAGATGTCGCGGTCCTCCCGGCCGGGCAGCAGCAGCACCTCGGCGCTCTCCACGCCGCGCCCGGCCCGGCCGACCTGCTGGTAGTACGCCACCGGCGACTGGGGGGCGCCGAGGTGGACGACGAACCCGAGGTCCGGCTTGTCGAAGCCCATGCCGAGCGCGCTGGTGGCGACGAGCGCCTTGACCCGGTTGGCGAGCAGGTCGGCCTCCGACTGCTCGCGCTGGGCCGGGTCGGTCTGCCCCGAGTACGCAGCGACCTCGTAGCCGTGCGCGCGCAGGTGCTCGGAGACCTCCTCGGTGGCGGCCACGGTGAGCGTGTAGAGGATGCCGGAGCCGGGCAGCTCCGCCAGGTGCTCGGCCAGCCAGGCCAGGCGGTGCTCGTTCGACGGCAGCTGGAGCACGCCCAGTCGCAGGCTCTCCCGGTCCAGCGTGCCGCGGAGGACGAGCACGTCCACGCCCCCCAGGCCGAGCTGCTCCGCCACGTCGCGGGTGACGCGGGCGTTCGCGGTCGCGGTGGTCGCCAGCACGGGGATGCCGTCCGGCAGCTCCTGGAGCAGCGTGCGCAGGCGGCGGTAGTCGGGCCGGAAGTCGTGGCCCCAGTCGGAGATGCAGTGCGCCTCGTCCACCACGACCAGCCCGGCGCTGGCGGCCAGCCGGGGCAGCACCTGGTCGCGGAAGTCGGGGTTGTTCAGCCGCTCCGGGCTGACCAGGAGCACGTCCACCGCGCCGGCGCGGATCTCGGCGTACACCTCGTTCCACTCCTCGACGTTCGCCGAGTTGACCGTCCGGGCCCGGATGCCGGCCCGGCCCGCGGCCGCGATCTGGTTCCGCATCAGGGCGAGCAGGGGCGAGATGATGACCGTCGGCCCGCAGCCGATCGCCCGCAGCAGCGCCGTCGCGACGAAGTAGACGGCCGACTTGCCCCAGCCGGTGCGCTGGACCACCAGCGCGCGCCGTCGCTCGACCGCGAGCGCCTCGATCGCGCGCCACTGGTCCTCCCGAAGGTGGGCGGGGCCGCCCACCAGGGCCCGGAGGTGCTCCTCCGCCCTGTCCCTGACGTCTGCCGGCTGCTCGACCATGCCGACATGTGTACCAGGTACGGCGAAGCGGACCAAATCGCTTTACATGGCCCGCGGAGCGCCTCGCCAGACCGCCACCGCGACCGCCATCAGCAGCCAGGCGGGCGCCGCCGAGGGCAGCCAGGAGAAGTCCACCTGGAGGCAGACCTGGTACGCCAGCCACGCCCCGAGCAGCGCCCGCGCGCCCGGCCGCGAGCGGCCGCGCCAGAACGCGACCACGAACGCGGCGGCCATCGCGACGTACGCGGCCACCCCGATCAGGCCCTGCGTGGCGGCCACCTGCAGGACGTCGCTGTGGGCCTTGTCGATCAGGAAGCCGGGCGTCCAGTCGCCGGTCTGGAACCGCGGGAACACCAGGCCGAACGTGTCGGGCCCCCAGCCCACCCAGGGCCGGGCCGCGATCACGCGGAGGGCGTCGCTCCAGATGTGGAGCCGCGTCGCGCCCGAGCCCTGCGCCGGGTCGGCCAGCGAGGCGGCGCGGGCCAGCACGGGCTGCGCCAGCGGCACGGCGTGGAGGGCGGCGGCCAGGACCACCGCGATCAGCATGGCGCCGGCTGCGACCGCCAGCGGCCGCCCGCGGGCCAGGCGGACGAGCGGACCGCCGGCCGTGACCGCGACCCCCAGCGCCGCGCCCAGCCAGGCCGCCCGGCTGAACGTGAGCAGGAGCCCCAGGCCGAGGACGAGGCAGACATTCCCGGCGATCAGGCGGTCGGCGGTGGTGCGCGCGCGCCGCAGCTCGCGCACCGCGAGCGGGATCAGCATCGCCAGGAACGCGCCCAGCGTCGCGGCGTTGCCGAACGTCGAGGTGGCGCGCAGGAGCCCGCCGAACGTCAGCGCCGTCTCCTCGGTGGCGCCGCCGATCATCGCGCTCTCCGCCAGCGACTGCACGATCGCCAGCGCCGCCGCCACGAACCCGGCCACGAGGAGCGCCCGGGCGACGCTCCACGCCCGCTCGCCGTCGAGCGCCTGGGCGGCCAGCCGGAACAGCAGCGCGTACGCCACGATCGTGAACAGGCCCTCGTAGCGGCCGGCGGCGCCGATCACGGCCGCGCCCACGTCGACGGCCAGGACGGTCGAGAGCGCCGCCGACGCCACGAACGCGGCCAGCGGCAGGTCGAGCGGGGTGCCGGGGCGCCTGAGCCGGCCCGCTGCCGCCCACTCCGCGGCGCGCAGCCCGAGCAGGACGAGGACCAGGGCGACCAGGACGGCCAGCTTGGCCAGGACGAAGACGTCGCCCGCGATCGGCCAGACGGCCAGGGGCAGGACGACGGCGCCTGCGCGCAGCGTCCACGTCTCGACGACGTGGATCGGGAGGCGGGCCCGGCCCGCCTCCGCGACTCCTGGGGAGACCGCCCCCACTACTTGACCGTGATGGCCGAGACCGCGTTGCCCTGCTGGCAGACGAACTGGAACGAGCTCGGGTCCTGCCCGCAGGCGTTGGCGGAGACGCTCACCGCCCCGGGCGCCGACCTGAACGGCAGGTCGCTCACGAGAGCGGACACCTGCACCGGGTGCCTGGCCCCGTCGCACGTGAGCGAGTTGACGAACCCCTGGGCGTGGCCGACCTTGTCGCCGACCACCTCTTCGACGGTCACCTGGGCCCCGCTGGAGCTCTGCGTGCCGGGCAGGAACGGCCCGCACGCCACCGTGAGGGTGCCGCTGGTGATCAGCTGCACCTGCAGGTCCCACGTCTTGCCGATCGAGACCTGGATCGGGCCCAGCCCGGTCCCGCTCGCCGATCCGCCCCGCGGCTGGGCGGTGCCGGTCGAGGTGCTGGCCATCAGCACCGCGCGGCCGCCGGCCGCGCGCAGCGCGTCCCGGCCCGTGCCGGACGCGGACGCGACGACCGTCGCCGTCACCACCAGCGTCGCCCCGGTGGTGGCGGCCACCACGAACTTCTTCCAACGCGTCATCCGATGCCTCCTCGGTGGATACGCCGGCCGCGGCTCCCAGTGTCCGCGACCGCTCGATCTACGAACGCGCCGGGGTTTCAACGGGGAGCGGGGTCGGCCGGAACGCCCACGGCTCGTGGGCCCTTGTCCCGAGTCGGGTGGGAGGGGGCGGCGCGGCGCTGCGGGCCCCCGCGGGTACAACTGCGGCCATGAAGATCACGCGGCTGGACCACCTCGTCCTGACCGTCGCCGACCTGGAGGCGACGGTGGACTTCTACACCCGCGCCCTGGGCATGACCGTGCGCGCGTTCGGCGGCGGCCGGCTGGCGCTCCGGTTCGGCGACCAGAAGATCAACCTGCACGAGGCCGGCCACGAGTTCGAGCCGAAGGCGCGGGTCCCGAGGCCGGGGAGCGGGGACCTGTGCTTCGTGGTGGAGGAGCCGCTCGCCGCGTGGGAGGAGCACCTGGCCGAGCTGGGCGTGCCGCTGGCCCTGGGCCCGGTGCCGCGCGACGGCGCGCTGGGGCCGATGACGTCGATCTACGTGCGCGACCCGGACGGCAACCTGGTCGAGCTGGCGAGCTACACGGGATGAGCGTCTTCGAGCACGGGAGAGGTCGACGTTTCCGCAGTCGACCTGTCGATTTCCGGGCTCGTCGTTCGTCTTGTAGCGTGACCATCCCGTAGTGACGAGGAGCAAGCGATGAAGTACGTGATGCTGATCTACCAGGGCACCGCGCTCGAGCGGCAGGCCGCGCTCTCCGACGAGGAGAAGCAGCAGGTCTACGCCGACTACCAGGGGATCAACCAGACGCCGGGCGTCACCCCCGCGCCGCCGATGGGCCTGCCCGAGAACGCGACCACCGTGCGGGTCGAAGGCGGCAGGACCCTGACGACCGACGGCCCGTTCGTCGGGATGAAGGAGGCCGTCGGCGGGCTGTTCATCCTCGAAGCCGACGACCTCGACGCGGCCATCGCGGTGGCCGCCCGCGTCCCCGCCGCACGCTACGGTGGCGCCGTCGAGATCCGCCCCTCGGAGGTGTACTGGTAGCGACGCTCGAACAGGTCTTCCGTGAGGAATGGGGCCGCGTCGTGGCCACCCTCGTCGGCTTCCTCGGCGACTTCGACCTCGCCGAGGAGGCCACGCAGGAGGCGTTCGCCATCGCCGCCGACCGGTGGCCACGCGACGGCGCCCCCAGCAACCCGCGCGCCTGGCTGACGACGGCGGCTCGCAACCACGCGACGGACCGCATCCGCCGCGACCGGGTGCTCGCGGCCAAGTTCGGCCTGCTCGTCGCCGGCGATCGTGTGGAGGCGCCGATGAACAGCACCGCGTTTCGTGACGAGCGTCTGGAGCTCATCTTCACCTGCTGCCACCCGGCGCTCGCGATCGAGGCGCAGGTGGCGCTCACCCTGCGCACCCTGGGCGGGCTCACCACCGACGAGATCGCCCGCGCCTTCCTGGTGCCCGAGCGCACGATGGCGCAGCGGCTGGTGCGGGCGAAGCGGAAGATCAAGGCCGCGCGGATCCCGTTTCGCGTGCCGCCGCCTCACCTGCTCGGGGAGCGTCTCGACGCCGTGCTCGCGGTCGTCTACCTGATCTTCAACGAGGGCTACGGCGGCCGCGACGAGCTGGCGGCGGAGGCGATCTGGCTGGGACGGGCGCTCGCCGACCTGCTGCCGAACGACCCCGAGGTGCACGGGCTGCTGGCGATGATGCTCCTGCACGACTCCCGCCGCGAGGCGCGGTTCAGGGACGGCGAGCTCGTGCTGCTCGGCGATCAGGACCGGTCACGGTGGGACGCCGAGCTGATCGCCGGCGGCCGCGCCGAGCTCGAGCGGGCGCTCGTCCTCGGCGGCCGCGGGCCCTATGTCCTGCAGGCCGCCATCGCGTCGCTGCACGCCGAGGTGCCGTGCGACTGGGCGCGGATCGTGACGCTGTACGGCGAGCTCGGCCGCCTGACAGGCTCGCCGGTGGTGGCGCTCAACCGCGCCATCGCCATCGCCGAGACCGAAGGCCCCGAGGCCGGCCTCCGCATCGTCGACCAGCTGGGCCTCGACGACTTCAGGTACCTGCACTCGA
This sequence comes from Chloroflexota bacterium, assembly GCA_005880175.1. The sequence continues at coordinate 1,365 of VBJR01000059.1, read as the reverse complement.
CCAGGGGCGAGCTCCTGCGACGCCTCGGGCGCATCGACGAGGCGCGTGACGCGTACCGGCGGGCCAGACAGCTCACCGACGACGGCGCCGAACGGCGCTTCCTGGAACGCCGCCTGACGGAGCTGGCTACGGGGTAGGCAGCAGCGGCAGCGCGATCGTCACCGAGTCGGGGCACACCGGGCGGCCCGCCAGCCACGCCGGCAGGTCCGCCGGCGCCACCCACGCCGTCTCCACCACCTCGCCGTCCGCGAACGTGAACGGGCCCTCGCAGCGGGCCAGGAACACGTCGCCCCGCACCCGGACCTCGGCGTCCTCGTAGCCGCCCTCGCCCAGCCGTTCCAGCGGCGCCGCCACGCCCGCCTCCTCCGCCAGCTCACGGCGTCCTTCCAGTCCGCCCGCCGGTGCACCAGCAGCCGCCCTCCGGCATCGACGACCAGCACGTACACCGCCCGGTGGCGCAGGTTGCCCGCCCGCATCTCGGCCCGGCTGACCACCCGCACCGGGCGGCCGTCCGGATCGAGCTCCTCGACCGGCTCGCCCCGGATCAGCCGGATTCCACCGACGACACGCGGATCAGGCCCGTCTTTCCGCTCGCGCGGTGGAATCCGGCTCAGCCCACCACCAGCTCGGCCAGCGTGCGCGGGTAGTCGGTCATCACCCGGCAGCCGTCGGGCGTGACCCGCACCGTGTCCGAGTGCCGGAACCCGCCGAGCTGGGGCAGGTACACCCCGGGCTCGACCGTGAAGACCATGCCCGGCTCGCAGACGCCCTCCTCGCCCCGGTCCAGGAACGGCGCCTCGTGCCCCTCGAGGCCGATCGAGTGGCCGACGTGATGGCGCAGGTGCTGCTCGTGGCCCAGCTCGCGCGCCAGGTCCACCACCTCCAGCTCGACCGCGGCCAGGGGCACGCCCGGCCCGATCGTCTCGATCGCCCGCTCCTGGAGGGCCAGCATCGCCGAGAACGCCGCCTCGTGACCCGGTGTGGGCTGACCCACCACCATCGTCCGCTCCAGCTCCGAGCCGTAGCCGTCGATGTCGGCCGAGGCGCCGCTGACCAGCACGTCGCCGCGCTGGATCCCGTGGCCGCGCACGAACCCGTGCGGCATCGCCGTGGCCCGCCCGCCGACGAACATCGCGGTCAGCCCGCTGCCCCCGAATCCGCGCGGGCGCCAGCCCGGCATCTCGGCGATCATCTCGCGCAGCGTCTCGAACGCGGCCGGCTCGTAGCACTCCATCTCGGTGACGCCCGTCCGGATCGCGCCCTGCATCCGGCGGTGCGCCCGGCAGGCCCAGTCGCAGCTGAGCTGGATGCACTCCAGCTCGGCCGGCGACTTGACCCGGCGGAGCGCCTCCACCAGCGGCTCCA
>VBJR01000058.1:9106-50271 GCA_005880175.1 Chloroflexota bacterium | reverse complement strand
GCGCCGGCACGCTGTCCGTGAGCACGGCCTCCGGCGGCTGGGCGTCGGCGCTGCTGGGCGGCCCGCTGGTCGCGATCGGGCTCGTGGGCGCGGCCGTCCTGCGCGCTGTCCGGGGCCGGGCCGACGCGACCGCCGCCAACCCGGAGACCGCGCCGGAGCCGCTGCTGCCCATGCCCGTCACGGGCGCGCCCGGGCGCGTGGTCGAGCGGATCCGCGCCGTCCGTTTCCCCGAGCAGTACCGCAGCCTGTTCCGGCCGGCCCAGCTGGAGCGGGCGGGGTCGGGCCCGCCCTGGTTCTGGGTGCTGGTCACCGCCGCGCTGGCGTTCGCGGTGACCAGGTGAAGGGGCAAGTGGGGGCAGGCCCCCCCTTCCGGAACCCCCCCTCCTGTCCGAGATGTTGGGGGCGCCACCCCACCCCACGAAATCCGCACCCCGCCACCGCGATTTCGTGGGGACCCCGGGTCCGGCGCATCCCTTCGGGTCTGAAGCCGACGTCGTGGCGATCCCGGGAAGACCAGCTCGAACACAGGGCGGAGCCCGTGCTTCCGGCGGCGCTGGAGTCGACTCGATGACCGAGGCCGCGGCGGTCGCCGGCGCCGTGATCGCCTGGTTCGGCGCCACGCTGCTGGCGGTGGCCGACGCCAGGCGCGGCCAGTCGCTGGGGCTGCTGGTGCTGACCGCCGGCCTGACCCTGGCCACCGGGGCCGCGGGCGAGCCGCCGCTCGCGGTGGCGGCGCTGGCGCTGGGCGGCGCGGCCGCGGCGGGGCTGCGCCTGCGCGCCGGCCGGCCGGGCTGGGGCCTGTTCGCGCCCGGCTCGACGCCGTACCTGGTGGGCGCGATCATCGTCGTGATCGGGGCGGTGCTGGTGGCCGGGTCCGGCCTGGGCAGCCCGGCAGGGGCGGCGCGGCTGGGGGCGCTGGCGGTCACCGCGCTCGCGGCCGGCCGGATCCTCACCGTGGACCAGCGCTGGGCGGCGCTGGGCGGCGCGTCCGCGCTGGCGCTGGGCCTCGGCGCCCTGGGCGGCGCGACGGCCCTCCTCGCCGGCGCGGTCGTGGCCGCCGGCCTCGGCGCGATCGACGGCGACGAGGCCGTGGAGGCCGGCGGGTGATCTCGGCCCGCGCGCCGCTGGGCCGCATCCCGGGGACGCCGGCCCTGCTCGGCGTCGGCGGCGTGGGCGCCGTGCTGGCGGTGCTGATCCTGGCCGCCCCGCTGCTCCCGGTCGCCGCCCTGCCCCACCTCACGCCCGCGGCCCGGGCCCTCCTGCTGGCGTCCGCCGCGGCACTGGCGCTGACGACGGTTCTGGCGCCGCACCGGGTGGCCCGCTGGGAGCTGCTCGCGACCGGCCTGGGGGCGCTGGGCGGCCAGGCCCTGCTGATGGCGCTGACCGACCCGCTGGCGATCGCGGCCGTGCTGCTCCTGATCGCGTTCGGGTTCGCGGCGCGGACGGGAGCGCGCCCGTTCGTCGAGCGGGCGCGGGGGCCGGCGTTCGCGGCGCTCCTGATCGGCCTCGGCTGGACGTTCGTGCAGCTCCAGGGCGCTGCGTGGGTGGGCCGCGTGGGCGCGCTGGCGATCGCGCTCGGCCTGGCCTGCGCCGCCGGCCTCGTCCCGTACCTGGCCGCCGTGGACGCCGAGGAGCCGGCCAGCTCGTCGTTCGTGGCGTGGACGGGCTTCTTCGGACCGGCGCTCGCGATCTCGCTGCCGGGACGGGTGCTGCCGGCCCTGCCGGCGAGCGACGGGGCGGTCTTCGGGGCCACGCTGGTCGGCCTGGGCCTGGTCAACCTGGCCTGGGGCACGATCGGCGCCTGGCGGACGGCGTCCGACGTGGAGGCGTGGAGGTGCTCCTTCCTGGTGGACTGGGGCCTGGCGCTGGTCGGCATCGGGCTGTTCCTGCCCGACGGCCTGGCGGCGTCGTACCTGGCGCTGCTCGGGATCGTGCTGGTCCGCGTGCCCCTGTACCTGTGGGCGCGCCCGGCGCTGCTGGGCCGGCAGCCGGCCCGGCTCAACGCGCTGAACGTCCTGCTCGCGGTGCTCCTCGCCGGCGCGGCGCCGTTCTCCGGGTTCCCGGTCCGGCTGCTGGTGCTGAGTGCCGCAACGCAGACCGCCTGGCCGCTGGCGATCCCGCTGGTGGCGGCGATGCTGCTGGGCATCGTGTACTCGGTCAGGCTGGCGCGCGCCCTCGGGTCGCACCATGGCTGGGCGGCGGTGGGGCTGTGGATCACGCTGGGCTTCGGCCTGCTGCTGGGCGTGGCTCCCGCCGCGCTGCGCGCGCTCGGAGGGATGTAGGTGCTGCCGCTGCACCTGCTGGCGCTGCTCGTGTACCCCGGGCTCGTCCTCGTCCTCGCCGTGGGCGCGCTGGCCGAGATCGGGGCCGCGCTCGCGCTCGCCGGGGTCGGCCTCGGCGCGGCGGTCCAGGCCCCGGCGGCGTGGCTGCGCCAGGCGCTCCGCCGGCCCGTGGACCTGGTGCCGCCGCTGCTGGCCATGCTCGCCGCGACCCAGCTCGCCGCGCCGCTCAGCCCGGTCCCGCCGATCGAGCGGAACCTGATCGTCGCCGCCGTCGCCGCGCTCGCGGCCGCCTGGCTGGCCGGCGCCTCCGCGTGGACGGCCGGCCAGGCTCGCGCGACGCTGCTGGCGCACGTCTGCTGGGTCCTCGCCCTCCTGGCGCCGGCGGTCGTCTCGGAGAGCCTCCGGCCGCAGGCGCTGGGCGCGGTCGTCGTGCCCGCGGCGCTGCCCCTGAAGATCGCGGCGGGGCTCCTGGCGGTGCTCTGCCTGCCGGCGCTGCTGCGCCTGGGCGAGCCGCAGTGCGCCCGCCTGCCGCTGTGGCTGCCGATCTGCGGCCTGCTCGTCTCGCTGCTCCTGCCGCCTGCCGGCGACGACGCGCTGGGGCTGCTGCGGTTTCTCGCCGCCACGCTGGTGACCGCCGCGGCCGCCATCGCGCTGGCCCTCCTCGTCGGCCGGGGGGCGCTCTATCCACGGCTGCTGGCGCCGCTGGCGATCGCGGTGCTGGCGATCGCGGCCGTCACGTCCGTGTTGACGTAAGGCGACGGCGCCACCGCCGGTGCGTGTTGTACAATCCCGCTTCGTGCCCGAGCCAAGTGGTTCGCTGACGGCTGTGATCGTCAGCGGTGGTAAGCAGTATCGCGTCGCTCCCGGCGATCGCATCCTGGTGGACCGGTTGAAAGCCGAAGCCGGGGCGGAGCTGACGCTCGATCGCGTCCTGCTGATCGCCGATGGGACGACCACGAAGGTCGGGCTGCACGAGCTGCAGGGCCAGACGGTGCAGGCCCGCGTCATCGGGCATCCGCGTGGCCCCAAGGTGGACGTGCTCCGGTACAAGCCGAAGAAGCGGGTGCGCGTGCACCGCGGCGCCCGGGCCGACCTGACCGCCCTGGAGATCCTGGGCATCGGCAGCGAGGCCAAGGCGGAGAAGGCGGAGAAGGCGGAGAAGCCGGCGAAGGCCGCCAGGGCCGAGAAGGCGGACAAACCCGAGAAGGCCGAGAAGCCGGCGCGGACGCGGGCCCCGCGGAAGCAGGCGGCCGCCGAGCCGTCGGAGGACAGCTAGCAGATGGCGCACAAGAAAGGCGGTGGTTCGTCCCGGAACGGCCGCGACTCGAACGCGCAGCGCCTCGGCGTGAAGGCGTTCGGGGGCCAGCGCGTCACCGCCGGCTCGATCATCGTCCGCCAGCACGGGACGCACCTCATGCCCGGCCGGGGCGTGGGCGAGGGCCGCGACCACAGCCTGTTCGCGCTGGTGGACGGCCAGGTCGTCTTCGAGCGCGTCGGCAAAGACCGGCGCCGCGTCTCCGTCAGCGCCGCCGAGGCCGGCGTCTAGCCGGACCGGGCCGGACTCCGCTGCGGTGCGTTCGGACCGCAGCGTCGAGGACCACGGCTCCTTCGTCGATATCGCGCGCCTCCGCGTTCGCGCCGGTCACGGCGGCGCTGGCGCCGCATCCTTCCGCCGGGAGCCCTTCGTGCCCCGCGGCGGGCCCGACGGAGGCGACGGCGGCCGCGGTGGCTCCGTGGTCCTCCACGCCACTCCCGACGCCTCCTCGCTCGTCGCGTACGTCGGCAGCCGGCAGTGGCGGGCCGAGGACGGCCGGCCCGGCGCCAAGGCCCGCAAGTCGGGCCGCGCCGGCGCCGACCTTCGGCTGGCCGTGCCCGTCGGGACCGTCGTGCTCGACGAGGCGGACGGCGCGGTCGTGGCCAACCTCGAGGCCCCCGGCGCCGAGGCGGTCGTGGCCCGCGGCGGCGCGGGCGGCCGCGGCAACGTGCACTTCCGCAGCTCCATCCAGCGCTCGCCGCAGCTCGCCGAGCCGGGCCTGCCCGGCCAGGAGCGGTGGCTCCGCCTGGAGCTGAAGCTGATCGCCGACGTGGGCCTGGTCGGACCGCCCAACGCCGGCAAGTCCTCGCTCCTGCGGGCCGTGTCGGCGGCGACGCCGCGCGTGGCGGACTACCCGTTCACCACTCTCGATCCGGAGCTGGGCGTGGCCGAGCTGGCGGACGGCCGCCGGCTGGTCCTGGCCGACATCCCCGGTCTGATCGAGGGCGCCGCGAGCGGCGCCGGCCTCGGCCACCGGTTCCTCAGGCACGTCGAGCGCACGCGCGTCCTGCTCTACCTGGTGGACGGGTCGGACCCCGACCCCTGGGCGGCGCTGGACGCGGTCCGCCGCGAGGTCGCCGAGTACGAGCCCGGGCTGGCCGCCCGGCCGGCGCTGGTCGCGGTGAACAAGCTGGACCTGCCGGCGGTGCGCGAGCTGCGGGCCGCCACGGCGCGGCCGGACGTCCTCTGGTGCTCGGCGCTGACCGGCGAGGGCGTGCCCGAGCTCCTGGAGGCGGTGGGAGTCGCCGTCGCCGCCGCGCCGCCGCCGCCGGCGATCGAGGTCGCGCCACCGGTCCAGCGGCTGCGCCAGCGGGGCGCGCCGTCGCCGGCCCCGGTGGTGGAGCGCCGGCCCTGGGGGTTCCTCGTCTCCGGCGAGGGCGTCGAACGCCTCGTCGCCCGCGCCCGCTTCGACTCGGAGGCCGCCACCCAGCGCTTCCAGGTCGCGCTCGACCGCATGGGAGTGTCGTCGGCGCTCGAAGAGGCCGGCGCCCAGCCCGGCGACACAGTCCGCATCGGCGAGACCGAGTTCGAATATCAGCCATGAAGCTGGGCGTCATGGGGGGCACGTTCGACCCCATCCACCTCGGGCACGTCGCGATGGCCGAGGCCGGGGCGGACTGCGCCGGCCTGGACCGGGTCCTGCTGATCCCGGCCGGCGTCCCCCCGCACCGGGCCGCCGCGACCGCGCCGGCCGGCGACCGGCTGGCCATGGCGCGCCTGGCGGCGGCCGGCCACCCCCGCCTGGAGGTGTCGGACATCGAGCTGCGCCGGGCGGGCCCCTCGTACACCGCGGACACGCTCCGCGCCCTGGCCCGCGAGCGGCCGGGCGCGGAGCTGCACCTGCTGCTCGGCTGGGACGCCGCCCGCGAGCTCCACGCCTGGCACGCGCCCGACGAGGTGCTGCGCCTGGCCCGGCCGGTGGTGGTCAGCCGCCCCGGCTACCCCGTCCCGACCGAGCGCGACCTGGCCGCGGCCGGCATCGAGCCGACCTGGGCGATCCTCTGCGACGTGCGGACGCCGGACGTCGAGTCCACCGACGTGCGCCGCCTGGTCGAGCACGGGTCCAGCCTCGCCGGCCTCGTCGACCCCGCGGTCGAGGTCTACCTCAAGCGCCATCGTCTGTACGCGGCCTAGGTGCAAAACGCGGCATTGCGGGCATAATCCCTGGTGTTGAGCACGCTTTCACCAATGGCCCTGGCCGAGATGCTGATCGACGCCGCCGAGGACAAGAAGGCGTGGGACCCAGTGATCGTCGACCTGCAGGGGAAGACCACCGTCGCGGACTACTTCGTGATCTGCGACGGCGAGACGGACCGCCAGCTGCGCTCGATCGCGGACGCGATGGTCGAGCGGGCGCGGGAGCGGGGCATCCGCCCGCTCGCCGTCAGCGGCTACGAGGAGGCGACCTGGATCCTGCTGGACTTCGACTCGGTGCTGGCTCACGTGTTTCTGCCGGGCGAACGCGCGTACTACGATCTGGAGACCTTGTGGGCCGCCGCCGAGAAGCGGCGGGTGATCAAACCCTCCAGCACGGCAAGCTGAATCTCGCGTTGCCCACAATCCATTAACTGATAGGATTGCCATCAGAAGTGGCGAACGGGCGTAGTGAGCATTCCAGTGACGAGATCAGGGTCCTCTTCGTCGAGGACGATCCGACCGTGGCCCAGATGTACCGGCTGAAGCTGGAGCTCGACGGTTACCAGGTGATCATGGCGAAGGATGGTGAGGAGGGCCTGCGGCTTGCCAGAGAGGTCAACCCAGACATCGTGTTCCTGGACATCCGGCTGCCGAAGGTCGACGGCTTCTCCGTCCTGGAGGGCCTTCGCGCGACGGACCGCACGAGGCACGTCCCGGTCGTGATCCTGTCCAACTACGGCGAGCAGGATCTCGTGGATCGGGGCCTGAGGCTCGGCGCGCTGGAGTACCTGATCAAGAGCCAGACGACGCCCGCCCACCTCTCGCGTGGCGTCGAGAACTGGCTGAAAGAAGAATGAGCGCGCGATCCATGGGTGCACTCGATCCGGGTTTCGACCTCGACAAGCCCCTGTACACGATCTCGGTCGCGTCCGAGATCCTGGAGACCCACCCGCGGACCCTGATGCTCTACGAGGACGTGGGGCTGGTGCAGCCGTTCCGAACGACGACAAATCGTCGTCGATATTCGCAGCGGGACATCCGCAAGCTCCAGGTCATCCAGCACCTGACCCGGGAGAAGGGCGTGAACCTGGCGGGCGTCCGCCACATCCTCTCCCTCTTCGAGGTGCTCAAGAAGCGGGGGCTGCAGCCGCCGCCCGACCTCAAGGAGGTCTTCGACCGGTACGCCGAGATCGTGTAGCCCACTCCTGACCACCGGCGTATCATCGGTGTTCGAAACCAAATTGTCGCCTAACCGTAGGAACGGTTAAGGCTCGACATCGGATTGACGGTCGAGTACAATCGACCTGTCCGAACACAGCTTCCCAAAGCCCTCCCTCCTTTCTTAGGGTCCTCCATCACTAATCGGGTGGAGGACTCTTCCTTTCTCTACGCTTCGCGGCGATGAAGGTGGTCCGGCTGCTCGTGCTCGGCACGCTGTCCCGCCTCGGGGCCATGCACGGGCACCAGCTGAAGCTGAGCATCCAGACGATCAACGTCGAGTCGTGGAGCGACGTTCGGGCGGGGTCGCTGTACCACGCCCTGCACCAGCTCGCGGCCGAGGGCCTGATCGAGCTGGTGCAGACGGAGCGCCCGGGCCGGCTGCCGCCGCGCACCGTGTACCGGATCACCGCCGCCGGCGAGGCGGAGCTGGAGATCCTGCGCGACCGGGCCCTGAACGAGGTCCGGCCCTCCGCCGACCCGTTCGACCTGGCGCTGTGGGTGGCGGCCGGCATCGACCCGCGGCGGCTGGAGGAGGTCGTCCGCCGCCGGCTCCAGACCCTGCGTGGGCGGCTGGCCGAGCTGGTGTCGGAGCGGCGGGAGCATCTCGCCGGGGGGACGATCCCGGCGGTGGGGGCGATCCTCATGGCGCACGGCGAGGTCAGGCTGGAGGCGGAGGTGCGATGGCACGAGATGCTGCTGGAGGCGCTGCCGTCGCTGGCCGAAGGGCCATGGCAACTACTCAAATTTGACAACTCAGATTTGAGCGATTAGCCTGGCGCCATGCAGACATCACTCGAGGGGCTGACCCTGCACGTGGCGAGCGTCGAGCGCTCGCGGGACTTCTACCTGGCCATCCCGGGCGCGCGGCTGCTGCACGAGCGCGGCGACGAGTTCGCCCTGCTGCAGATCGGCCGGATGAGGCTGGGGCTGCTCAACCGGCGGGTCCTGCGCGAGGGCGGGCCGGGCTTCCACATGGAGGTCTCGACGGCCGCGACCGGCGTGGACGACCTGTACGAGCAGGTGCGCGCCAACGGGATCACCCCGACCGGCCCACCGCGCGACCGCGCGTGGGGCGAGCGCACGTTCCACGCGACGGACCCGGACGGCAACCTGGTGGAGTTCGACTCGAGGCTGGGCGAGGAAGGGTAGCCTGTACGGCCGTGGTCCGCAGCATCGGGGTCGACCTCACCGCCTGCTGGCGGCCTCGGGCCGGCATGCTCACGGTCGCCGTCGGGCTCACCGGCGCGATGCTCGCGGCCGGCGGCGGCGAGCGCCGGCTGACCCTGTTCTGCAGCCGCGAGCGGCCCGCGGCGCTGGCCGGCGGCGACTCGGCCCGGGCCGTGCTGTCGCCCTACCGGCACGAGGTCCTGAACAAGCTCCGCTGGCTGCCGGCCGTGGAGGCCGACGCCGGCCTGGACGCGATGTTCTATCCGTACTGGCCCTGCCCGCCCCGCCGCCGGGCGACCGCGCCCCCGGCCGTCATGGTCGTCCACGACCTGGCCTACCGGGTCCGGCCGGCGGAGGTGCCGTGGCAGCAGCGCGTCTACATGGGCAGCATCATGACCGGCGCCCTGCGCCGCGCCGGGGCCGTCCTCACCCCGTCCGAGGCGACCCGGCGCGACCTCCTGGACCACTACCCGCTGCCCGGCCTGGAGGCGCGCGTCCGCGTGGTGCCGGAGGGCGGCAGCCTGCTCGGCGTGGAGCCGGGGCCGCTGCCGGGGGGCCTGGCGCCCGGGTTCCTGCTCGCCGTGGGGACGATCGAGCCGCGCAAGAACTACCCGCGCCTGCTCGCCGCCTACCGCCTGCTCAAGGCGCGCGGCGGCGCGCCGCCGCTGGTGGTCGCCGGCCGGGTCGGCTGGGCCTACGGCAGCGCGCTGGACGAGCTGCGGGCCGAGCCCGGCGTGCGGCTGCTCACCGGCGTGGACGACCCCGGCCTGCTGGGGCTCTACCGGGCCGCCGGCGCCCTGGCGTTCCCCAGCCTGTACGAGGGCTTCGGCCTGCCCCTGCTGGAGGCGATGGCGGAGGGCCTGCCCGCGCTGGCCGGTGACGCCGGGGCGCTGCCCGAGCTGGCCGGCGACGCCGCGCTGCTCGTCGATCCGCGCGACGTGGAGGCGATCGCGGCCGGGCTCGAGCGGGTCCTGGGCGACTCCGAGCTGCGGGCGCGGCTGGCCGAGGCGGGCCCGCGCCGGGCCGCAGGCTACACGTGGGAGCGGGGCGCCGCCGCGACGCTCGACGTCCTGGACTCATTACGATGAACCGGTTTGTCAGAGTCCATCTCGCTCCGGCTGCTCCTGCTCGGGTCCGACGCCGCCTCCCTGCTGGGACCGCTGTCGGCCTTCTCCCGCCTCGACGTCCGCACGATCGCCCCTGACGAGCGCCTGCGTCCCGCCGGCGCCAGCGTCGTCGTCGCGTCCGGGGACCGGGCGCTCGACGCCGGCGAGCTGGAGGCCCTGAGCGCCCACGTGCGGGCCGGAGGCGGCCTGGTCGCCCTCGGGGCCGCCGTCGCCGCGCTGGCCGGCCACCCCGGCTTCCCGGAGCTCTCGGGCTGGACGCCGGGCGCCACCGCGCCGCTGACCGAGCTCCGCGTCCGGCCGGTGCCGGGCAGCGCGATCGCCGCCCGGCTGGACGAGGAGTTCTTCATCCGCGACCGGCTGCCGCTGGGCGACGCGCCGCCAGACGGCGCCGAGGCGCTGCTGACCGTGGCCTGGCACGCCGGCGAGCGCGTGGTCGCGTTCCGCCGCCGCGCCGGCGCCGGCCACGTCGTCCACCTGGGCCTGGGCGCCCGTCCGGAGGTCTACGCCGAGCCGGCGTACCGCCAGGTGGTGTACCGCTGCGTGCTGGCGGCGGCCGGCGTCGAGGCCGCGAGCCCGATCGGGGTCGGCCTGTACGGGTACGGCGCGATCGGCCGCGAGCACGCCACGTCGGCCACCGAGGTCGAGGGCCTGGAGCTGCGCGGCGTGTGCGACCGCGTCGCCGAGCGCCGCGCCGACGCCGCCCGCCGCTTCGCGGTGCCCACGCACGCCGGCGCGGCCGGCCTGCTGGCCGACCCGGCCGTCGAGCTGGTGGTCGTCGGCGTGCCGCCGGCGTTCCACGCGCAGGCGGTGCTGGAATGCCTGCGGGCCGGCAAGCACGTGGTCTGCGAGAAGCCGTTCGCGCTGCGCGCTGCGGACGCCGACGCGATGCTGGACGCGGCCGCCGAGGCGGGCCGGACGATCACCGTGTACCAGAGCCGGCGGTGGGACCCCGACTTCACGGCCCTGCGGGACGCGGTCCGCCGCGGCGACGTCGGCCACCCGTTCTACATGGAGGCCTTCGTCGGCGGGTTCTCGCACCCGTGCAGCTACTGGCACAGCCACGCGCCCGTCTCGGGCGGCACCGTGTTCGACTGGGGCTCGCACTACGTGGACTGGATCCTGCAGCTGCTGCCCGGCGACGTCGTGCGGGTGGCCGGCCAGCGGCACAAGCGGGTGTGGCACGACGTCACGAACGAGGACCAGGTCCGGATCGACCTGACGTTCGAGGGCGGCGAGCAGGCGTCGTTCCTGCAGTCGGACGTGGCGGCCGCTCTGAAGCCGAAGTGGTACCTGCTCGGCACCGAGGGCGCGATCACCGCCGACTGGCGGCTGGAGGGACCGACGGCCACGGGACGGCGGACGTCACCGAGCTGGCGCTGGCGCCGCGCCGGCCGCACGGCTTCTACCGGAACCTGGCCGACCACCTGCTCCTGGGCGAGCCGCTCGCGGTCCCGGCAGCCGAGGCGCGCCGGAACGTGGCGATCATGGAAGCGGCCACCCGGTCGGCGACCGACGGCGGCCGCCCGGTGGAGCTGCGGGCATAGCCGCCCCTGGCCCGGTCCGCTGGGGCGTCCTCGGCGCGGCCTGGATCGCCGACCGGGTGCTGCTGGCCGCGCTCCGCGAGGCCGAGGGATCGGAGCTGCTCGCCATCGCGGCGCGCGATCCGGCCCGAGCGCGGGAGATGGCCGGCCGCCACCGCATCCCCCGGGTCCACGCCGACTACGCCGCGGTGCTCGCCGACCCGGACGTGGACGCGGTGTACGTGCCGCTCCCGAACTCCCTGCACCTGCCCTGGACGCAGCGGGCGCTGGCGGCCGGCAAGCACGTCCTGTGCGAGAAGCCGATGGCGCTGAACGCGACGGAGGCGCGCGAGATGGCCGACTCGGCCCGCGCGTCCGGCCGCCTGCTGATGGAGGCGGCGATGTACCGCTTCCAGCCCCGCGTGCGCGCGCTGGCCGCGTCGCTGGCCGGCGCCGAGATCCGCCACGTCTCGGCCGCCTTCGCCTTCCCCATCGCCGCCGGCGACAACTACCGGCTGCGGCCCGAGCTGGGCGGCGGCGCGCTGCTCGACGTCGGCTTCTACGTCGCCGACGTGGCGCGCTGGCTGCTGGGCGAGCCGGAGCGGGTGGAGGCGGTCGTCCGGGGCGGCGCCGTGGACATGAGCTGCGCCGCGCTGCTCGGGTTCCCGGGCGGCGCCCAGGCCGCCCTGTTCGCCAGCTTCGAGACGGCGGAGCACCAGGAGCTGGTCGTGGTCTGCGCGGACCGCGTGGAGCGGCTGGAGTGGCCGTTCACACCGGACCCGGACCGCGATGGCCAGTACCGGCTGATGGTCGAGGCGTTCTGCGGGGCCGTCCGCACGGGCGGCGAGGCGCCGCTGCCGCTGGAGAGCACGATCGCGACGCTGGGCCTGCTCGACCGCATCCGCGACGCGGCCGGCTGACGTTCAGGCCGTCCGCCGCCGGGCCAGCTCGCGCGTGTCGTCGGGGAGGTCGTCCCCGGCCGCCAGCAGGCGGGGGATCAGCGCCTTCTCGAGCGTCAGCGCGCGGAACATCAACCCGATCGTGACGTCGTGGCCGGGGCGGCGGACGACGGCGATCGGGTCGCCGGCCCGCACGGCGCCCGGCTCGAGCACGCGGAGGTAGGCGCCGGGCGCGCCCCGCAGCGTGAACCGCCGGACCCAGCCCTGGTCCTCCAGCCAGCCCGCGAACGTCCGGCACGGGATGCGCGGCGACGTGACCCGGAGCAGGCAGCGGTCGCCGACCAGCCAGTGCTCGCCGATCAGCGCCCCGGTGAGGTCGAGGCCGCGCGTGGTGAGGTTCTCGCCGAACGCCCCGCCGGCCAGCGGGCGGCCGACGTCGGCCTCCCAGAGGTCGAGGTCCTCGCGCGCGTACGCGTAGACCGCCTGGTCGTGGCCGCCGTGGTGCCGGAGGTCGCAGACCGCGTCGCCGGCCACGCCGCTGGCGCCCGCCCCCTTGGGGCCGGGGTCGCGGACCTCCACCGGACCGTCGACCGGCCGCTTGTCGATACCGGTGATCCCGACGTCCGAGTGGGCGGTCGGCCGCGCCAGCCCGACGTTGACCGAGACAAGGGCTCCCTTCAGCCGGATTCCACCGACGACACGCGGATCAGGCCCGTCTTTCCGCTCGCGCGGTGGAATCCGGCTCAGGCCGCGCCCGCCTTCACGCGCTCGTGGTGGCGGCGCGCCTTCGCCCGGTTGCCGCAGATCCGCATGTCGCACCAGCGGCGCGTCCGGTTGCGCGACGTGTCCAGGAAGATCCAGCCGCAGTCGCGCCCCTCGCAGCGGCGGATCGCCGCCAGCGGGCCCTCGGTCAGCAGGTCGGCGGCGGAGCGGGCGATCGGCCAGATCACGCAGTCGAGCGCCTTGCCGCCCTCGGCCCAGAGCCAGGTGAAGCCGTTGTCGGTCGGCACCACCTGCGAGCGCGACATGGCGCCGGCCAGCTCGCCGTTCAGCACGTCGAGGGATCCGGGGCGGATCCGGCGGCCTTCGGCGACCGCCGAGAAGATCGAGGTCAGCGCCTCGCGCAGCTGGATCGCGCGCTCCCAGACGCTGAGCGCCTCCGTGGGGTTTCGTATGCCGAGCCGCGACAGGCGCACGGCTTCCTCGGCGTTCAGGATGCCGGCGCGCCAGCCCCAGCCCACGACGTCGGCGTACGTCTCGAGTCGCTCGTCGCGGTAGCCGCGGCGGTCGCCCGTCGTGTTGCAGAAGTCCAGGCAGAGCCGGCCGCCGACGAGATCGAAGCGGGGAGGGGTCCTGGCAGCCATCAGAGGGGCCAATTCTTCATGGCCGTAAGGACCTTGTCAACAGCCCGAGCTGGGCCAGAGGCTTGCATTGGTAACCTCCATCACGTAGAAAAGAGGTTAGAAGAGGGGACGACGGGTGACCAGGGCTGAACAGCGCCTGAACAGCAACCACGGCCGGCTCGTGCGCGCGGCGCGCGCCGTGCCGGAGCGACTGCGCAACGTGCCCATGCCGGGCTGGGGCTGGACGCCCCGAGACCTGCTGGCCCACGTGGCCGTCTGGCAGGAGGAGGCGCTGCGCCACCTGGCCGAGCCGGACGCGCCCTGGCCGGCGCGGCCGGAGGTGGACGCCTGGAACGCGACCGCGCTCCGGATGCTGCGGCACCTCACGTGGGACGAGGTGCTGGCCCGCCTCGAGGCCAACCACGCCGGTCTGCGCGGGCACCTCGACATGGACCCGCCCCGCTGGTTCGGAGCGTGCACGTACTGGCACTACACGGAGCACACCCGGGCCCTCCTAACCTTTCTGCGCGCGTTCGATCAGTCGGTCACGACGACCGTCGCCCCGATCGCAGCCCAATCGTAGAGCTGCTGGAGCGGCCCGTCCATCACGTGCACGCACCCGTGGCTGGCGAACGGCCCGTACTCCGAGTCGGGCCCGTAGGCGTCGTCGGGCTCCCAGTCGGCGCTGTGGATGAACGTCCCGTTGCTGATGAACTCCATCGCGTTCGACACCCATGTCGGCGGGTAGTAGAACGGGTTGCCGAGCGGCCAGGGCGAGATCATGTGGTACCGCGCCGCCTTGTAGTAGATGTGGAACGTGCCCCGGAACGTCGGCAGGGCGGCCCGGCCGGTGGTCACCGGGGTGCGCAGCATCGGGCACCCGTCCTGGTACGCGACCAGCTGCTGGGTGGCCAGGTGGATGACGATGAGCTGGGCCGGCGCACCCGCCTGGCAGGCGATGCCGGCGGTCGGCAGCCGGCCGCCGGTCGCGGCCCGCAGGTCGGCGTCGAGCCGCTGCACGGCCGTCACCGCCGCGTCCAGGCCGCCGTCGTCCTGGGCCGACTCGGCGGCTGCCAGGCCGGCCCTGGCCTGGTCGAGCCGGCTCTTGAGCTCGTCGCCGGCGCCGTACTGCCCGGCCTGCGGGAGCAGCTCGGCGTCGCGGGCCAGCGTGGCGTCCGCGTCGAGGCGGCCGCCCAGCCGGTCCGACTCCGCGCGGAGCCGGGCGGCCACGTCGCGGTGGCCCGCCACCAGGTCCGGGTAGGGACGCGCCAGGTAGACGTCGGCGGCCACCAGGGCCGCGTCGGCCGAGGCCGTGCCGAACCCGAGTCGCTCGGCCCGCGAGATGGCGTCGGACAGGTTCGCGACGCCCGCCACGACGTCGGCCGGCAGGCCGCCGGTCAGCCCGCCCGCGGCCGCGGACAGCTGCGCGCGCGCCGCCTCCAGGACGGCCGCCTCGGCGTTCCAGCGGTGGGCGAGGGCATCGGCGGCGGCCGGGCGCGCGGCTGCGGCCAGCAGGACGACGCGGCCGGCCTCGCCGCCGTCGTTGGGGCCGCCGGCGTCGTCGCGCCGGGCCAGCGCCGCCGCAGCGCGCTGCCGGGCCGCTCCCAGCGCCGTCCGGTACGCGCCGTCGGCGCTGGCCTCGGGCCCGGCGAACGGGTCGGCGAGGGCGGCGCCGGAGACGACGGCGTAGGGCACGAGGCCGGCCCGGCGCGCCCGCTCGGCGGCCAGCTCGCGCCGCGCCTCCGCCAGGCTGGCGGCGGGGACCCCGGCCACCTCCGCCGACCGCAGGCGCTGGTCCAGGCCCTGGGCCCGGAGCGCGAAACCGGCCACGTTGGCGGTCGCCATCGTGACGGCCATGAGGAACGCGAGCAGGAGAGCTGGCATCGGTGTGAACGTAGCCGACGGCGGCTACGGACGCACGCCTGGCTCTCGGATCACCCCTGGGACTCGGCGGGGACCATCACCGTCGTCCCGACGTTGGCCCAGTTGAACAGGGTGGAGAGGGGCCCGTTCTGCACGTGGACGCAGCCGTGGCTCGCGTACGGGCCGTTCTCGGAGCCGGAGCCATAGGCGCTCGCGGGCTCCCACTCGGCGCTGTGGATGAACGAGCCGTCCGCGGGGTTGAACTGCATGGCGTTGTGGACGACGGTCGTCGGGTACCAGAGCGGGCTGCTCTTCGGCCACGGCGAGATCATCGTGTAGTCCGTGAACTTGGCGTGGATCGTGAACGTGCCCGTGTCCGTGCGCACCGCGGCCCGTCCGGTCGTGACCGGCGTGACCAGGAACGGGCACCCGTTGTTGTACGCGACCAGCTTCTGCGTGGACGTGTGGATGACGATGAGCTGCGCGGGCGCGTTGGGGATGCACTTCGAGTAGTCGGCCAGCGCCGCCTGGTACGCGGCCTGCTGGGCGGCGGTCACCGCGGCGCTGAGCCGGTCCTCGGCCTGCCTCAGCGCGCTCGTGGTCGCGTCCATCCGGGCGTCGTCGCCGGCCTGCTCGGCGGCCAGCAGGTCCGTCCTGGCCTGCGTGGCGGTCGCCGCGTACGTGCCCCCGATCGAGTAGCGGGTCGCCTGGTTGAGCAGGTCGGGCAGCCGGCCGACGAGCTGGTTCGCCTGGATGCGGGTATCCACCCGGTGCTGCACCGCGTCGCCGGCGGACTTGACCTCGTTGGCGATCGCGTCGTGCTGCGAGACGAGGTTCGGGGTCTGCTGCTTCAGGTAGTCCTGAGCGTGGGCGAGCGCCGTCGCGGCGGGGTCGGCGGAGAGCTGGGCGCTCGATGCCGCCGAGATCACCTGCTGCAGCCGGGTCACGCCGTCCACCACGTCCCTGGGCAGCCCGTTGGACAGGCCGCCGCCGGCCTGCGAGAGCTGGTCGAGCTGGGCGGCCTCGGTCTCCAGGACCCTGGCCACGCGCACGTAGTCGCCGAGCTGGTGGGCGGAGGCCACCGAGGCGGCCCGGACGTCGTAGTCCCTGGCCCCGAGCTGCTTCAGGCGGTCGAGGTCGTCCTGGGCGCGCGACCGGCTCAGGGCGAGCGCCTCGGTCTGGCCCCGGGCGGCGAGCTGCTCGGGCTGGGAGAACGGGTCGGTGAACAGCGCGCCGGAGAACGCGGAGTAGGGCAGGAACAGCACGCGCCGGTCCTCCAGAGAGGACAGGCTCGCGCGCGCGGGCGCGAGCTGCGCGCCCGTCACCCCGGCCGCCTCGGCCGCCGACCAGCTCTGCTCCAGCGCCGCCGCGCGAGCGTTGAACCTGGCCACGTTCGCCACGCCGAGGCCGGCCAGGGCGAGCGGCCCGAGCACGAGCAACGCGACAGCGGAGCGCATCAGACCCGTCACGCTAGTAATACGCCGGCCAGGAGACCCCGGTTACGTGAAGTTCGGCGTCAATCGGGCGCGACCTACGCCCGGGCCGCGGTCTCCTCGATGGCGGGCTCGCCGGACGCCTCGGGCGCCGCCTGCGCCGGAGCCACCGCGGCCACCGGGACCACCTGGCGGAAGCCCCGCAGCGCGGCCGGCCAGTCGGCCAGCAGCTCCGCGGCCAGGCGGCTGCCGGTTCGGGCCCGGTGCTCCTCCACCAGCGCCCGCAGCGTCTCCGCGTCGTCCTCCGGCACCGGGCGGACGCACACGCTGTCCACGTTGAGCTGGCCCCACTCGCGGACGTACGCCACGCCGCCGGTCATGCCGGCGCCGACGTTCCAGCCCACCGGCCCCAGCGCGACGGCCACGCCCCCGGTCATGTACTCGCAGAAGTGGTCGCCCGCGCCCTCCAGCACCGCCACCGCGCCCGAGTTGCGGACGCAGAAGCGCTCCCCGGCCCGGCCCGCCAGGAACAGGCGGCCGCCCGTGGCGCCGTACAGGCACGTGTTGCCGGCCAGGACCGGGTCGGCCGCGCCGTCGCCGGCGAACGGCCGGATCACGAGCACGCCGCCGCCCATGCCCTTCCCGACGTAGTCGTTGGCTTCGCCCTCCAGCTCCAGCTCCATGCCATGGTCCAGCCAGGCGCCGAAGCTCTGGCCCGCGCTGCCGCGGTAGACGAGGCGCTCGCCGCGGCGCCCGGCGCCCACGGCGCGGTGGGAGTTGTCCACCACGCCCGCCTCCGGCGTCGCCCGGGGAGGCTCACCGTTGCGGGCCCACAGCCGGCGCCGGGGCGCAACCGGGTCGGCTGGGGCTCGCAAGATGAAGCTCAGGTCCAGGTCGGCGTCGTTGGCGGCCTCGCGGAGCAGCTCGACCCGGCCCACCACCTCGTCGATGGTGCGGGCGCCCGCCCGGGCCAGGTGCCGGCGCGCCTCCTCGGCGAGCAGCGTCAGGTACGTGATGACGTGCTCGGGGCGCCCGGTGAACTTGGCCCGCAGGTCCTCGCGCTGCGTGGCGATGCCAGTGGGGCACGTGTTCAGGTGACACTGCCGGGCCATGTCGCAGCCGAGCGCGACCAGCACGCCCGTGCCGAAGCCGAACTCCTCGGCGCCCAGCATCGCCGCCACGACGACGTCGCGGCCGCTGCGCAGCCCGCCGTCCGTGCGCAGCGACACGCGCTCGCGCAGGCGGTGCTCGACCAGCAGCTGCTGCGTCTCGGCCAGGCCGAGCTCCCACGGCGAGCCCGCGCTCTTGATCGAGGAGAGCGGGGACGCGCCGGTGCCGCCGTTGTGGCCGCTGACGAGCACGTAGTCGGCCTTGGCCTTGACCACGCCGGCCGCGATCGTGCCCACGCCCGCCTCGGAGACCAGCTTCACGCCGATCCGCGCCCCAGGGCTGATCGCCTTCAGGTCGTAGATGAGCTGGGCCAGGTCCTCGATCGAGTAGATGTCGTGGTGCGGCGGCGGCGAGATCAGCTGCTGGCCGGTCTGGGCGTGGCGGAGGCGGGCGATCAGGCTGGTGACCTTGATCCCCGGCAGCTGGCCGCCTTCGCCCGGCTTCGACCCCTGGGCAATCTTGATCTCCAGCTCGGCGGCCCGGCGCAGGTACTCCGGCGTGACGCCGAACCGGGCGGACGCCACCTGCTTGACCTTGTTGTCGCGGCGCGGGCCCGGCGAGTCGTAGAAGTCGGGGTCCTCGCCGCCCTCGCCCGAGTTGGAGCGGGCGCCGATCTCGTTCATCGCGACCGCCAGCGCCGCGTGCGCCTCCGGCGAGAGCGCGCCCAGCGACATCGCGGTCGAGACGAACCGCCTGCGGATCTCGGACGCGGGCTCGACCTCGTCCAGCGGGACGGGGTCGGCGGCCGGCAGGATCTCGAGCAGGTCGCGCAGGTCCTGGGGCGGCCCCATCGTGGACAGCTCCTGCCACCGCCGCCACTGCTCCTCGTCGCCCGTCTGCGCCGCCTTCTGGGCCGCGCGGACCGCCAGCGGGTTGTACGCGTGGAACTCGCCGCTCTTGCGGAATCGCACGCGGCCGTGGTCGGCCAGGGCGTCCTTGCCGGCGGGCTCCGCCTGCGGCTCCCAGGCCAGCCGGTGCCACTCGCGCACGCGCGCCTCGACATCGGCGAACGACGCGCCGCCGATCCGGCTGGGCACGCCGGGCAGGCACCGCTCCATCACCTCGGCCCCCAGGCCGAGCGCCTCGCAGACCTGCGCTCCGCAGTACGAGGCGACGCAGGAGATGCCCATCTTGGCCATGATCTTGAGCAGCCCGTGCTCCAGCGCGTGCCGGTAGTGGTGCTGGCCGTCGCCACCCTCGTCCTGGAGCCGCGCGGTCGCCAGCGCCAGGTAGGGGTGGACGGCGCTGGCGCCGGCCGTGATCAGGCAGGCCAGGTCGTGCACGTCCACCGCGTCGCCGGTGATCGCGACCAGGTCCTTCTGCATGCGCTGGCCGCACTGGAGCAGCCGCTCGTGGACTGCGCCCACGGCCAGCACGGCCGGGATGGGCGGGCGAGTCCGGCCGGCCCGGCGGTCGCACACCACCACCACGCCCTCGGGCGCCTCGACGGCCTCGTCGCACAGCCGGTCGAGCGCGCCGCGCAGGTCCTCGCCCCGGCCGATGGTGGCGTCGAGCACGAGCGCCGACTCCAGCACGCGGGCCAGCTCGCCCGGCTCCAGCACGGGCGACTCCAGCTCCAGCAGCGGCCGGTCGTGGCCGACGGTCGCCGGGTGCTGGCGCCGGCTGAGGTCCGCGCCGGCCTGGTTCTGTCGATCGCGGGGTTCGTGACCTGGGCGAATCGCTGGCGCAGGTGGTTCGTGAGCCGGCGCGCGGTGCGGCCGAACGGCGCGATGGGGATGTCGTCGCCCATCGAGTACGTCGGCTCCAGGCCGGTCTCGGCCATCGCCTGGATCACCATGCGCACGTCCTCGGCGCCCCAGCCGTGCATGCGCTGGAGCCGGGACAGGTGCTCGGGCACCTCCGCCTCCACCTGGCGGCGCTCGACGGGCACCAGGACGCGGTCGGCGAGCAGCCCGTACGCGTGGCGGGCGGCCACGTGCTCCTTGGCGTCGTGGTCGCGGTACGTCACGCCCTCGCGGACGTCCACCAGGATCAGCTGGCCCGGCCCCAGCCGGCCCCGCTCGACCACGTCGGCCGGCTCCAGCGGGACCACGCCCGCCTCGGACGCGGCCACGACCATGCCGTCGCGCGCCACCTGGTAGCGGACCGGGCGGAGGCCGTTGCGGTCGAGGGCGGCGCCGGCGACCACGCCGTCCGAGAACGCCAGGGCGGCCGGGCCGTCCCAGGGCTCGAATCGCGTGGACTGGAACCGGTAGAAGTCGCGCACCGGCGGCGCCATGTCGCCGCGGCCCTCCCAGGCGTCGGGGACCAGCGTCATCAGCGCCTCGGCGGGGTCGAAGCCGCGCCGGACCAGCAGCTCGAGGACGTTGTCCAGGCTGGCCGAGTCTGACCCCTCGAGCGAGACGATCGGCCGCAGCGCCTCGGGCAGCTCGGCCTCGCGGGCGCGCATCCACGCCCGGTTGCCCGTCACCGTGTTGATCTCGCCGTTGTGGGCGAGCATGCGGAACGGCTGGGCGAGGCTCCAGTCCGGCAGCGTGTTCGTCGAGTAGCGCTGGTGGAAGACGGCGAGCTGGCTCTCCGCCCGCTCGTCCTGCAGGTCGCGGTAGAAGTCGGCCAGGTGCGTCCCGGCCGTCAGGCCCTTGTAGACGATGGTGCGGCACGAGCACGAGGCGACGTACATCCGGACGCCCCCGGCCTCGGCCTGGCGCTCGGCCTGCCGGCGCGCCGCGAACAGGCGCTCCTCCCACTGGTCGTCGTTCACGTCGGGCCGGCCGATGATCGCGTGCCAGATGGCCGGCATGCGCTCGCGCGCCCGGTCGCCGAGGCTGTCCGGGTCGAGGGGCGGGCGGCGCCAGTCGGCGATGCCCATGCCGTGGTCGGCGAGCGCGGCGGCCAGCACGCCCCGCGCGCGCTCGTCCCACTCGAAGAGGACGGCGACGGCGGTCCGGGGGCCGAAGATCCGGCGCGGGACCTGGATCAGCAGCCCGGCGCCGTCGCCGCTGCGGCCGTCGGCGTCGAGGCCGCCGCGGTGGCTCAGGCGGGCGAGCGCGGTCACGCCCAGCTGGACGACTCGATGAGTTGGCGGGGCGCCGGGCGTCGCCACGAAGCCCATGCCACACGCGGCGCGGTGCTCCGGCATCTGCCCAGGCCACGCGGCGCGCGGCGGCAAGGCGAGGTCGGGCATCAGTATCCCCGAGGCTACCGGGCGAGCTCGCCCCGACACTAGTCGCCCGACACTAAAAGCCGGGCGAGTTCATCGTGGCGCGCTCACAACGCCGTCAGAGCCCGAGCAGGCCCTGGACGCGGAGGGCGACGGCCAGGTTGAGGCGCGTCTCGGCGTCGTCGAGCTCGGCGCTCGAGATCTCGCGGATGCGGTCCAGGCGGTACCGCAGCGTGTTCGGGTGCACGCGCAGGCGCCGGGCGGCGGCCTGCTGCTCGCCCTCCTCCAGGTACGCCTTCAGCGTCGGGATCAGGTTGCCGCCGCGGGCCCGGTCGTGGTCCACCAGCGGACCGAGGTGGCGGTTCACGAACTCGACCAGCCGCTCGTCGCTGACCCCGGCCAGCAGGCCGGTCAGGCCCAGCTCGGGCACGGCCACGACGCTGAAGCCGACCGAGACGGTGAAGCCGGGCCGCCAGTCGGCGACCGCGTCGCGGATCTGCACGCCGATCGCCTGGACCCGCGTCTGGTGGTCCTGCGGGTCGAGGCCCAGGGGCAGGAGCGCCAGCACGCTGTCGGAGCGGGAGCTGAGCAGGGCCCGCGTGAAGCTGGCCCGGATCACGCCCGCCACCCGGCGCATGAACTCCCGCTTGATCGCCTGGATCGCGTCCTCGCCGAGCTGCCGGGCCTTGATGAACCCGCGGAAGTCGTCGACGTCCACGACGAGCAGCACGTGCCGGCCCGGCAGCGGGTAGCCGAGGTGCCGGGCCCGGCGCTGGGCGGCCGCCTCGTCGCCGAACGTGGCCTGGATCAGGTCGTCGAGGTACTCGCCGCGCACGTGCCCCTCGACCTCGGCGACCTCCCGCTCCTTGATCAGGGCCAGCGACATCACCAGGGCGGCCTGCTCCACGGCCATGAAGGCCAGCTCCTCGTTGTCGGGCGGGTGGTCGAGGATCGAGATGACGCCCAGCAGCTGGTTGGCGGCCAGGATCGGCGCGATGATCCGCTCCCGGTTCATGCCGAGGTGGGGGAACGCGGGCACCTTCATCGGCCGCCGGCTCTCGGTGACGTCCCGCAGCACGCGCTGGATCTGGGGGTCGTACAGGACCCGGGGCGGCGTGCCGTGGCGCGCGATCGTCTCCCGGCGGTGGGGGTCGTTCGTGGCGCTGCCGGCGTGGGCGAGCAGGTGGAACGAGGCGTCCTCCACCGCGACGCCGCTGTCCAGCAGGTCGGACAGCGTGCGGCAGATCTCGTTGACGCCCTTGCCGTCCAGGACCAGGTCGGTGAACCGCCGGTGGATGTCGAGGGAGCGCTTGAGGCGCCAGTGCTCGGCGTTGATGATCCGCTCCAGCAGCGGCTCCATCAGGTCGCTCCAGGGCACGTCCTGGTCGATCGTGAACAGGGGCAGGGCCAGGCGCTCGGCCTCGTCGATCATCTCGGGCGGGACGCCGTCGATGTACCGGCCGAGCTTGACCACGAGGCCCGACCCGCCGCTCTGGGCGACGGAATCCACCAGCTCGATCTGGGCGTCTGTGTCGTCCTTGACCGGGAAGCCGGTGGTCAGCAGCAGCTCGCCGGGCCGCAGCCGGCGCGGCGTCTCCGGCGTCTCCATGACGCGCACCCACTCGATCTGGCGGTCCAGGCCGTGGCGGCCGCCGACGAGCGTGGCCTCCTGGAAGCCGCCGAACGTCGTCGCCTCACGGACGGTGGGCGGGGGTATCTTGACCGCCGGGTTGCGAGCCTCGGGGGTCAGCTGGGGGCTGGCCATTCCGCAGCTTTCCAGTATGAGCAGATTCATACGAATTGGACCTACCGTGAATCGTCCATGGGTACGGAAGACGCGCCGGTGTGCCAGCGGCATCCTGGAGAGGTGCGCATGAGCCTGCGGACCCTGCACTCGGACCACTCGGCCCCCGAGCAGGTGCTGGCGGCGTATGCGTGCCCGGAGTGCGGGTCCGAACGGCGGCTGCCGGTGACGAGGCCGGCGGCGGGCGATCAGCGGGAGACGGTGTAGGCAGGGAGCTGATGGAGCAGGACGGTGGGGGTGGCCGCGAGAGCTTCGAGTCCGTGGGCGAGCGGTTCCCCGAGCTGGACGAGGCGGCGAGGCGGCGGGTCGCCGTCCGCATGGCGGCGGGCGCCGACGCCCACGCCGCGTTCGCCCAGGAGTCCGTGATCCTCCAGCTCGTGAGCGTCTACAACTAGCTACAATTCCCGCCGCATGCGGCTGGCGGCGGGGATCGCGCTCCTGCTCGTCCTGGGCGGCTGCGCGCGGCCCGAGGCGGCGCGCCCGCTCAGTCTCGCCTACCTGCCCGCGTCCACCCACCACTACCGCTACGAGTCCACGACGACCGGGACCGAGCGGACGGCGGGCGGCGGGCAGCGGCAGGACGACGCCCGGCGGACGGCCGACGCCGTGTGGCGGGTGGTGTCGGTGGACCGCGGCGGCACCGCCACCATCGACCAGACGCTGTCCGGCGGGGGCGGCTGGCGGTTCGTCGTGGCGAGGGACGGGCTGGTGGTCGGCGCGCCCGCGCCGGGCGCGTTCACCGTGCCCGGCAGCACGCAGTTCCTGGCCATCCTGCCCGACCGGCCGGCCCGGCCGGGCGACGGCTGGACGTCGGAGCTGCGCCTGGCCGGCCCGACCACCCTGCGCGTGACCAGCCGGCTGGAGCGGTACGAGTCCTGGCGCGGGCGCCAGGTGGCGGTGGTGATGAGCCGGAGCACGGGGCCGTTCGACCTGGCCACCGGGGCGGCGCGCTCCCGGGGGACGGTGGACGGCAGCTGCACCACCTGGCTGGACCCGGCCACCGGCGTCGTGGTGAAGGTGGACGACGCCTTCACCACGACGTTCGCGACCGGCGCGGCCGGCGGCCCGGGCTTCAGCGGCACGTACCGCCTGCGCCTCGAGTCCACCGACCCGTAGGCTACCCGGCGGCCTGCTCCCAGCCCGCCTGCAGCCAGTCCACGATGCCGGCGACCTTGTCCCAGTCGCCCGCCCGGCGCGCGCCGACCAGCTCGCGCAGCACCTGGGGGCCGATGAACAGCAGCGCCTCGCTGCCGGCGGAGGCCCAGCGGGCCAGGGCGTGGTGGACCAGGTCCTCGACCGGGATGCCGGTGGTCTCGGAGAGGCCCCGGAAGGTGGGCATGGGGTCGATCAGCCGGGAGTCGGCGACGGCGCGGCGGAAGTTGGCGTGGGGATCGGGCTGTGGCTCGGGCATGCGTGGTGGCCAAACGCTACCCGCTACCGTTGTCCGGCATGCGCCTCGTCCTCGCCTCGTCCTCCCCGCGCCGGGCTGCGATCCTCCGCGCCGCGGGCTACGACTTCGAGATCCGGCCGAGCGGCACCGACGAGTGGCCGTACCCGGGCGGCGACCCCGGCGAGTACACGCGGTCGCTGGCGGAGGCGAAGGCGGCGGAGGCGGGCGACGGCGTGGGCGAGGTGGTCGTCGGCGCCGACACGGTGGTCGTGATCGATGGCTCGGTCCTGGGCAAGCCGGGCGATCCCGACGAGGCCGCGGCGATGCTGCGCCGCCTGTCGGGCCGGACCCACGAGGTGGTCACGGGGGTGGCCGTGCGCGACGGCACGGGCCTCCGCTCGGGCCACGCGCGGACCCGGCTGACGCTGCGGGCCCTGGAGGAGGGGGAGATCCGCTTGTACGTGGCCACGGGCGAGCCGCTCGACAAGGCGGGGGCGTACGCCTACCAGGGCGCCGCCGCCCGCTTCGTCACCCGCGTCGAGGGCGACGCCGACACGGTGATCGGCCTGCCGATGGCGCTGCTCCGGGAGCTGCTGCCCCCGGAGCTGCGGCGCTGACTCAGTCAGGCTGAGGATCGATCGAGCTCGCGACCGGCGAGCTCGACGAGGGCCGGCACCTCGTCCTGGATCACGCTCCAGATGAGCTCGGGATCGACGTCCATGTAGGCATGGACGATGCGGTTGCGGAAGCCGGCGATTCGTGTCCAGGGGACCTCCGGGTGGCGATCCTTCAACTGCGTCGACAGACGCTGCGTCGACTCGGCGATGGTGTGGAGGCGGCGGAGGCCGGCGTCGAAGGCATCCTCATCGGCGAAGAAACGCTCCCGTCCGCCCGCGGTCGATCGCCGGATCGCCGCCGCAGCGTCGCGGATGTGCTCCAGGTAGTCGCGATCGCGCCGGCTGCCGGCCTCAGAGTCCGATGGCATCGCGCAGGACCCGCCTCGTGAAGTCGGAATCGTGGCGGGCCGTTACCACATGGACGGGTCGCATGAGGAGGTCGGCCAGGAGACGTTCGAGCCGGTCGAGGCGATCGAAGGCCTCGAACCCCCGCACACCGGGATCGAGGTCGACCACCAGGTCGTAGTCGCTCGCGGAGTTCGCATCGCCCCTCGCGACCGAGCCGAAGACGCGGACGTTGGAGGCGCGCTCGCTCTCGGCGGCGCGCCGGATCGCCGCTCGATGGCGCTTCAACTCGTCCAGGCTGGGGATCGCGTCTCCGCGATCGAGAGGCGCGATGGCAGCGCGAACGGCGGCGAGCCGCTCGCGTGCCTCCTCCTCGCTGCGACCGTACACGGTCTGCCGGACACCACCAGGCAGCCGGATCTGGCCGCTCCATCGGCCGTCACGCCGTCGATACACCGTTCCCTCGCCGCGCCGTCCCATGCCGACATCCTACCCAATGGCAGTCAGTTCGGCAGTCAGCCGGCCTGCGGCGCTGACTCAGTCCATCAGGTCGCGCAGGACGCGCGGGAGCACCCCGCCCTGGCGCAGGTAGCCCACCTCCGTCTCGTTGAGCACCCGGGACACCACGCGGAACCGCACGACCTCGTCGCCGCGGCGGGCCTCCACCTCCAGCTCCTGGTGGGGGTGCACGCCCGCCTCCAGGCCCCGGATGGTCAGCTCCTCCTCGCCGGTCAGGCCCAGCGAGCGCCGGCCCTCGCCCTCGGCGAACTGGAGCGGCAGGACGCCCATGCCGACCAGGTTCGAGCGGTGGATCCGCTCGTACGACTCCGCGATCACCGCGTGGACGCCGAGCAGGTTCGGACCCTTCGCCGCCCAGTCGCGGGACGACCCCGAGCCGTACTCGCGGCCCGCGATGACGAGCAGCGGCACGCCCTCCTCGCGGTAGCGCATGGCCGCGTCGTAGATCGTCATCTCCTCGCCGGACGGCAGGTGGCGGGTCCAGTACCCCTCCCAGTCCCCGGCGATCTCGTTGCGGAGCCGGATGTTCCCGAACGTGCCCCGCATCATCACCTCGTGGTTGCCCCGGCGGGCGCCGTACGTGTTGAAGTCGGCGCGGTCCACCCCGTGCGCGATCAGGTACTTGCCGGCCGGGCTGGCGGCGGGGATGCTGCCGGCGGGCGAGATGTGGTCCGTGGTGACCGAGTCCCCGACCATGACCAGGACGCGCGCGCCCGCGATGTCACGGACCGGAGCCGGCTCCCGGCCCAAGCCCTCGAAGTAGGGCGGCTCCTGGACGTACGTCGAGGCGGGGTCCCACGCGTAGATGGCGCCGGTCGGGGCGTCCATCCGCTGCCAGTGCTCGTCGCCCTCGTAGATGCGGGCGTACTCGCGCTGGAACATGTCCTGGCGGACGCACTCGCGGATGACCTCGGCCACCTCCTCCTGGCTGGGCCAGAGGTCGCGCAGGTACACCGGCTTGCCCGTCCGGGCGTCGTGGCCGAGCTCGTCCTCGGTCAGGTCGCGCCGGATCGTGCCGGCCAGGGCGTACGCCACGACCAGGGGCGGGGAGGCCAGGTAGCTGGCCCGGACCAGCTGGTGGATGCGCGCCTCGAAGTTGCGGTTGCCGGACAGGACGGCCACCACGGCCAGGTCCTGGTCCGACACCTCGGCCTCGACCTCGGGGCTGGCCAGCGGGCCGGAGTTGCCGATGCACGTCGTGCAGCCGTAGCCGACCAGGTAGAAGCCCAGCTTCTCCAGCGGCTCCTGGAGGCCGGCCCGCTGCAGGTAGTCGGTCACGACCCGGGAGCCGGGGGCCAGCGACGTCTTGACGTGCCGCGGCACCTCGAGCCCGGCCGCCACCGCGTTCCGGGCCAGCAGGCCGGCCGCGACCATCACGGACGGGTTGGACGTGTTCGTGCAGCTGGTGATCGCGGCGATCACGACCGAGCCGTTGCGCACCTTCACCGCCGGCCGCTCGGCCACCGCCACCCCGCCGGCCGGCGGCCGCACGCCGCCCTCGCCGTTGAAGCGGATGCGGTCCTGCGGCCGGCGCGGGCCGGCGGCGCTGGGCTCGACCTTCGCCAGGTCGAGGTCGATGACCCGGGAGAAGGTCGGCTCCGCGTCGTCGCCGGCGGCGAAGAGGCCCTGCTCGCGGCAGTACCGCTCGACCAGCTCCAGCAGCTCGCGCGGCCGGCCGGTCGTCTCCAGGTATCGGAGGGTCTGCCCGTCCACCGGGAACAGCGCCGACGTGGCGCCGTACTCGGGGCACATGTTGGACAGCGTCGCGCGGTCGGCCACGGTGAGGCTGGACAGGCCGTCGCCGCAGAACTCGACGAACTTCTCGACCACGCCGTGCTTGCGCAGCATCTCGGTCAGCGTCAGCACCAGGTCGGTCGCGGTGGCCCCGGCCGGCAGCGAGTTCGTGACCCGGACGCCGACGACGACGGGGGTGGGCAGGTACATGGGCTGGCCGAGCATCGCGGCCTCGGCCTCGATGCCGCCGACGCCCCAGCCCAGGACGCCCAGGCCGTTGACCATCGTCGTGTGGGAGTCGGTGCCGCACAGCGTGTCCGGGAGGGCGACGCCGTCGCGGACCTGGACGACCCGGCTCAGGTGCTCGAGGTTGACCTGGTGGCAGATGCCCATGCCGGGCGGCACGACGGTGAAGTTGCCGAACGCCTGCTGCGCCCAGCGCAGCAGGGCGTACCGCTCGCCGTTGCGCTCGTACTCGCGCTCGATGTTGGCGTGATATGCCTGCGCGTTGCCGAAGACGTCCACCTGGACCGAGTGGTCGATGACCAGGTCCACGGGGATCCGCGGGTCGATGCGGGCGGCGTCGCGGCCGGCCCGCTGCATCGCGGAGCGCATGGCGGCCAGGTCCACGACCGCGGGCACGCCGGTGAAGTCCTGGAGGAGGACGCGCGCGGGCAGGTACGGCACCTCGGCCTCGGCCGGCGGGGCCTCGGGCCACCGGGCCAGGGCGCGGACGCTGACCTCGGAGACGCCGCCGCGGAGCAGCATCTCGAGGAGGATCTTGACGGTCACGGGGAGTCGGCCGATGGCGCCCAGGCCGGCGCGCTCGGCCTCGGGCAGGGACCAGTGGTCGAGTTCGGTACCGGGCAGGCGACGACGCACGTCGATCATGCGCCCGATGCTACTCCGACCCCTTCCCACGACCGCGCCCGCGGGGCTTAGCGAGTGGTTAGCAGGTCGTTACTGGCAGTGCCGGCCGGGGTTACCGGCTGAGCTCGTCCGCGCGCTGGCTGACCAGCGTGGTCACCGAGCGCAGGAACTCGTCGATCAGGTCGCGGTCGTGCTCCGAGTACGAGCACAGGAGCTGGTCCAGCTCCTCGCCCAGCTGGCGGAAGACGACGCTGCCGAACCGCTTGGCCTCCGGCGTCGGCTGGACCACGACCCGGCGGCGGTCCTCGTGGTCGTGGGTGCGGCGGGCGTGCCCGGCCCGCTCCAGGCGGTCCAGCACGCCGGTGATGGCGCCGGTGGTCAGCTTCAGCCGGCCCGCCAGCTGCCCCGCCGTCAGCCCCTGCTGCATGTTGATGATGTCGAGCGCGCGCATGTCGGTGCGGTTGAGCCCGGCATGCGGCGAGGCGGCGTTGGTGAGCGCGTCCAGGCTCGCCGCCAGCTCCCGCAGCAGGTCGACGGTGACTCGGTGGCGCCCGTTCCGCCTGTCCTTGTCCCCCACTTCTGGCGGGAAGGATACCTCTTCAGCCCTGGAATTCCTATACGTTAAGAGAACTTGACGCTTGTCGCCTACTTGACTGGGAAAGGTAGCTTGACAGCGATTCGTAAGCAGGCAATCAGCGGCGCAGCGCGGCGGCCAGCCGGGCCGGTCGCGGGTCCCGGCGCAGCTCCTCCAGGGTGACCGGCAGGGCCAGCGACCAGTTCGGCCACTCGGTCGTCGTGCCCGGCTTGTTCGGCCGCTCGGGCACCCCCAGCGCGTCCTCCAGGGTCGCCGCGAGCAGCTTCGACGGGCTGGCCGCCAGCGCCCCGTACGCCGCCTCCGCGACCTCGCACGTCGGCCGGCCGTCGGTGACGCCGGCGTACCGGCGCAGCCGCTCCCGGACCATCGCGTCGGGGTCCGACCCCTCCCAGATGCCGGCCAGCGTGGGCAGGTCGTGCGTCGTCAGCGCGGCCAGCGACTCGGGCCGGTACTCGGCCGGCGGCCGCTCCTCGAACCACAGCAGCCGGTACGACAGCATGCGCCGCGCCGCCAGCTCGTCGCGGACCGTGTCCTCCACCGTCCCCAGGTCCTCGCCGACGACGAACGCGCCGGCGCGCTGGCTCTCCAGCGCCACGATGTCGAGCAGGTCGCGCGACGGGTACCGGACGTAGGCGCCCGCCTCCGGCCCCTCGCCGACCGGGATCCAGAACAGCCGGAACAGCCCCATCACATGGTCGATACGCAGCCCGGCCCCGTGCCGGAACCCCGCCCGCACCGTCTGGATGAACGGCTCGTAGCCGGCCGCGCGCAGCCGCCACGGGTCGAACGGCGGCACCGCCCAGTCCTGCCCCGCCTGGTTGAACGGGTCCGGCGGGGCGCCCACCGACACGCCCGGGGCGAACACGTCCTGCCAGGCCCACGCGTCGGCGCCGTCGGCCTGGACGCCGACCGGCAGGTCGTGGACCAGCCCGATCTCGGCGGCCGCCCCGGCCAGCTGCCGGTCGAGCACCCACTGGAGCCACTGGTGGAACCGGACCCGCCGCTCGTGCTCGACCCGGAAGCGGCAGACCGCCGCCGACCGGGGGTGCCGCAGCCCGGCCGGCCAGTCGTGCCAGGGCACGCCGTGGACCTCGGACAGCGCGCAGAACGCCGCGTAGTCGGCCAGCTCGGGGCCCTCGTCCCGAAGGTAGCGGTCGAACTCCGGGCTGCCCCGGAACGCGGCGAACAGCTCCTCCAGCGCCGGCATCTTGAGCCGGTACACCTCGTCCCGGTCGATCCGGCGCCGGCTGTTCAGCGCCCGGCCGGCGGCGGCCAGGGCGGCGAGCCGGTCGCCCAGCTCGGCGGCGCCGGGCACGTCCTCGACCCGGATGTACAGCGGGCTGCGGAACCGCCGGCTTGACGGGTAGTACGGGCTCGCCTCCTGGGGCAGGATCGGCAGCGGCGCGTACAGCGGGTTCACGAACAGGGCCCGGGCGCCCATCCCGCTCGCCCAGCGGCCGAGCTCGCGGAGGTCGGCCAGGTCGCCCAGGCCCCAGCTCTGCCGGGAGCGCAGGGCGTAGAGCTGGGCCGCCCAGCCCCAGGCGTGGAGGTCGGGCGGCAGGTGGCAGCGGCCAGGGCTGACGATCAGCCGGGTCTCGGCGCCGGTGTCGGCCCGGCGCAGCGTGTGGTAGCCGGGCGGCAGGCCGGCGACGGCCGCGTCCGCGGCGGGCATGACGGCGCCGCCCTCGGTCACGATCTCGGCCCTGTCGGGCAGCGTCAGCGGCTCGCCCGCCCGCACCACCCGGGCCGCCGCGGGGGGCGGCTCGCGCCCGTCGGCCCGCATGGCGTCGAGCACGCGATCCACCGTCTCCGGGTTCGCCGCCACCCAGCTCCCACCGATGTCGTGGAAGCCCGGGGCGACCCCCCACGCCGCTGCGCGAGCCGAGGTCGAGTCCACCGATTCCTTAGGTTAGAGAGCCAACATGGAGATCTGGCCAGGGGAACCCTATCCGTTGGGCGCAAACTTCGACGGGACGGGCACCAACTTCTCGATCTTCTCGGAGGTCGCCGAGCGCGTCGAGCTGTGCCTCTTCGACGAGGACGGGACGGAGACCCGCATGGACCTGCCCGAGCAGACGGCCCTCTGCTGGCACGGGTACGTACCGAACGTGCGCCCGGGTCAGCGGTACGGGTTCCGCGTCCACGGGCCGTACGATCCCAACCGCGGGCAGCGCTGCAACGCCGCCAAGCTGCTCCTCGACCCGTACGCGAAGGCGATCGAGGGCAACGTGCGCTGGAACCGCGCGATCTTCCCGTACCCGCTCGGCGACCCCGACCTGGACCAGGCGCCCGACCACACCGACAGCGGCCCGTTCATGCCGAAGTCGATCGTGATCGACCCCTGGTTCATCTGGGACGACGACCGCCGCCTCCGCGTCCCGTGGCACGAGACCGTCATCTACGAGGTGCACGTCAAGGGCTTCACCCAGAGCCACCCGTCCATCCCGGAAGACCTGCGCGGCACGTACGCCGGGCTGGCCACGCCCGAGGTCATCCAGCACTTCAAGACCCTGGGCATCACGGCGATCGAGCTGCTCCCGTGCCACCAGTTCGTGCACGACCACGTGCTGGTCGAGCGCGGCCTGCGCAACTACTGGGGCTACAACTCGATCGGGTACCTGGCGCCGCACAACGAGTACAGCTCCAGCGGCCAGCGGGGCGAGCAGGTCCAGGAGTTCAAGCGGATGGTCAAGACCCTGCACGCGGCCGGGATCGAGGTCATCCTCGACGTGGTCTACAACCACACCGCCGAAGGCAACCACCTGGGCGCGATGCTCAGCTTCCGGGGCATCGACAACGCGGCCTACTACCGGCTGATGGACGACCCGCGCTTCTACCGTGACTACACGGGCACGGGCAACAGCCTGAACATGCGCCACCCGCACGTGCTGCAGCTGATCATGGACAGCCTCCGCTACTGGGTGATGGAGATGCACGTGGACGGGTTCCGCTTCGACCTGGCGGCCACCCTGGCCCGCGAGCTGCACGACGTGGACCGGCTGTCGGCGTTCTTCGACCTGGTCCAGCAGGACCCCGTCCTGTCCCAGGTCAAGCTGATCGCCGAGCCGTGGGACGTGGGCGAGGGCGGCTACCAGGTCGGGAACTTCCCGGTGCTCTGGTCCGAGTGGAACGGCAAGTACCGTGACACCGTGCGGGACTTCTGGCGCGGCGAGCCGGCCACGCTGGCCGACTTCGGCTTCCGCTTCACGGGGTCGTCGGACCTGTACCAGGCCGACGGCCGGCGGCCGTACGCGAGCATCAACTTCGTCACCTGCCACGACGGGTTCACGCTGGAGGACCTGGTCTCGTACAACGAGAAGCACAACGAGGCCAACGGCGAGGAGAACCAGGACGGCGAGAGCTACAACCGCTCGTGGAACTGCGGCGTCGAGGGCCAGACCGACGACCCGGACGTCCGGGCGCTGCGCGACCGCCAGAAGCGCAACTTCCTGGCCACCGTCCTCCTCTCCCAGGGCGTGCCGATGATCCTCGGCGGCGACGAGATCGGCCGGACGCAGTGCGGCAACAACAACGCGTACTGCCAGGACAACGACATCTCCTGGTTCGACTGGGAGCGGCTGGACAGCGACCTGATGGGCTTCGTGGGCCGCCTGATCCGGCTCCGCCGCGACCACCCGGTGTTCCGACGCCGCCGGTTCTTCCAGGGCGTGCAGATCCTGAGCGAGGAGCTGACGGACATCGCCTGGTTCAAGCCGGACGGCGGCCAGATGGGCGGGGCCGACTGGCGCAACGGGTACGCGCGCTCGCTGGGCGTGTTCCTGAACGGCGACGAGATCGCGGCCCCCGACGCGCGCGGGAGGCGCCTCCGCGACGACTCGTTCTTCCTCCTCCTGAACGCGCACGACCATGCGCTCCGGTTCACGCTGCCGCGCGGCCAGTACGGCC
Source organism: Chloroflexota bacterium (assembly GCA_005880175.1). Next base: position 17,894 of record VBJR01000058.1, on the reverse strand, counting down.
GGCGCTGGATGCGCATCATGGACACGGCCGACCCGCTGCCGCGCTTCTACCGGGCCGGCGGCCAGGTCCCGGTGGCGGATCGCTCGCTCGCGATCCTCAGGAAGGTGGAGTGACCCGGCCGCGAGCCACGTATCGCGTCCAGCTGACCCCCGACTTCGGCTTCGACGACGCGGCGGAGATCGCCGGCTACCTGGCCCGGCTGGGCGTCAGCCACCTGTACTCCTCGCCCTACCTGGCCGCGATGCCGGGCAGCCGGCACGGCTACGACGTGGTGGACCACTCCCGGGTCAACCCCGAGCTCGGCGGCGAGGAGGGCCACGCGCGGCTCAGCCTGACGCTGGGCGAGCACGGCCTGGGCCAGGTGCTCGACATCGTGCCCAACCACATGGCGATCGCCGGGCACCACAGCCGCTGGTGGTGGGACGTCCTCGAGAACGGCCCGTCGAGCCGCTACTGCCGGTGCTGGGCGACCATTACGGCCGCGTGCTGGAGGCCGGCCAGCTCCGGCTGGAGCGCGAGGGAGTGCGCCTGGTCGTGCGCTACTTCGAGCACGAGCTGCCCGTCGATCCCCGCACGTACGAGCTGGTCCTCGGCGACGGGCTGGACGGGCTGGGCCTCCTGTTCGCCTCGCTGCCGGTGGTCGTGCCCGAGGACCGGCCCGGCGCGCTCCGCCGGCACCTCGCCAAGGAGGGGCTGCTGGCCAGGCTGGACCGGCTGGACGCCGGGGCCGAGCTCGACGCCCGGATCGCGCTCGTCAACATCGACGTGGACCGCCTCGACGCCCTGCTCGACCAGCAGAACTACCGCCTGGCGCGCTGGCAGGCGGCCGGCTTCGAGCTGGACTACCGCCGCTTCTTCGACATCGCGAACCTGGCCGCGCTGCGGATGGAGGACCCCGACGTCTTCGCCGACACCCACGTGCGGATCATGGAGTGGCTGCGCCAGGGGGTGCTGGACGGCGTCCGCGTGGACCACCCGGACGGCCTGCGCGACCCCCTCAGCTACCTGCGGCACCTGCGCCGGGCCGCGCCCGACGCCTGGATCGGGGTCGAGAAGATCCTGGCCGCCGGCGAGGACCTGCCGGAGGCCTGGCCGGTCGCCGGCACGACCGGCTACGACTTCCTCAACCGCGTGCTCGGCGTCCTCGTCGACCCGGCCGGCGAGCGGCCGCTGACGGACGCCTACGCCCGCTTCACGCAGGAGACCGCGCCGTTCGCGGAGGTCGCGCACCGGAGCAAGCGGCAGGTCATGCGCGAGCTGCTGGCCGCCGACCTGGCCCGGCTGACGGAGCTGTTCGTCCGCGCTTGCCAGCGCAGCCGGCGCTACCGCGACTACACGCGGCCGGAGCTGGACGAGTGCCTGCGCGAGGTGATCGCCTGCCTGCCCGTCTACCGCACGTACGTGCGGCCGGGCGACCCGCCGTCAGCCGCCGACCGGGCCTACCTGGGGACCGCGCTCGCCGAGGCCCGGCGTCGCCGACCGCACCTGGACGGCGACCTGGTCGAGCTCCTGCGCCGCATCCTGCTCCAGGAGCACATCGACCTGGGCGAGGAGGCCGCCGAGCTGTCGGCCCGGTTCCAGCAGACGTCCAGCCCGGTGGCGGCCAAGGGCATCGAGGACACCGCGATGTACCGGTACCACCGGCTCGTGGCCCTGAACGAGGTGGGGGGCGAGCCGGGCCGGTTCGGCGTGTCGCCAGAGGCGTTCCACGCCGCCTGCGGCGAGGCGGCCGCGCGCTGGCCGGAGGGCATGGTGACGACGTCCACGCACGACACCAAGCGCAGCGAGGACGTGCGGGCGCGCCTCGCCGTCCTGTCCGAGATCCCGGACACGTGGACGGCGGCGGTCGCGCGCTGGGCGGCGATGAACGAGCCCCACCGGACCGGCGATCAGCCCGACCGCAACGTCGAGTACCTGCTCTACCAGACCCTGGTCGGGGCCTGGCCGATCGGCGCCGACCGGCTGCTCCCGTACCTGGAGAAGGCGGTCCGCGAGGCCAAGCTGCAGACGTCGTGGCTGGCGCCGGCCGGAGGCTACGAGCGGGCGCTGCGCGACTTCGCGACCGGCGTCCTGGGCTCGACCGAGTTCACGGCCGACCTGGAGGCGTTCCTCGCGCCGGTCGTGGCGGCCGGGCGCGTCAACTCGCTGGCGATGAAGCTGCTGTGCATCACCGCGCCGGGGGTGCCCGACGTGTACCAGGGCACGGAGCTGTGGGACCTCAGCCTGGTCGATCCCGACAACCGGCGGCCGGTGGACTTCCCGCTCCGGTCGCGGCTGCTGGCCGAGCTCGACGGGCTCGGCGACCAGGCGGCCGCGACCGCGCTCGCCCGCTGCGACGAGGGGCTGCCCAAGCTGCTGGTCGTGAGCCGGGCGCTGCGTGTTCGGGCCGCCCGGCCGGAGGCGTTCGCGGCCGGGGCGTACCGCGAGCTGCCGGTGCGGGGGGCCCGCGCGGGCCACGCGGTGGCGTTCTGCCGCGGTGAGGCGGTGGGCGTGGTCGTGCCCCGGCTGGTCGCCGGCCTGGAGCGCGCCGGCGGCTGGGGCGACGCGACCGTCGACCTGCCGCCCGGCCGCTGGGCCGACCGGCTGACGGGCCGGGAGGCGGCGGGCGGCGAGGCGCCGATCGCCGGACTGCTGGCCGACTTCCCGGTGGCGCTGCTGGAGCGCGTGGACGCGTAGTGCGCTTCCAGGTCTGGGCGCCGCGGGCCGGACGCGTCGAGCTGCAGCTCGGCGGCGCCCGCCTCGCCATGGCGGCGGCGGCGGGCGGCTGGTGGGAGGCGGACGCGGACGCGCGGCCCGGGGCCGACTACGGCTACCGGCTGGACGGGGCCGACCCCCTGCCCGACCCGCGCTCCCGCTGGCAGCCGCGGGGCGTGCACGGGCTGTCGCGGCTGGTGGACCACGACGCGTTCCGGTGGACGGACACCGGCCGGCGCGGCCTCCGCCTCGCCGGCGCGGTGCTCTACGAGCTGCACGTGGGCACGTTCACGCCCGGCGGCACGTTCGCGGCGGCGATCGAGCGCCTGGACCACGTGGTGGCGCTGGGCGCCAACGCGGTCGAGATCATGCCGGTGGCCGAGTTCTCCGGCGAGCGGGGCTGGGGTTACGACGGGGTGGACCTGTGGGCCCCGCACCACGCGTACGGCGGCCCGGACGGGCTGAAGGCGCTGGTGGACGCCTGCCACGCCCGCGGCCTGGCGGTCGTGCTTGACGTCGTGTACAACCACCTCGGTCCGGAGGGGAACTACCTGGAGCGGTTCGGCCCGTACCTCACGGACCGGCACCACACCCCCTGGGGACGGGCGGTGAACTTCGACGGACCGGACAGCGGGCCGGTCCGCCAGTTCGTGATCGAGAACGCGCTGGCCTGGCTGCGCGACTACCACCTCGACGGCCTGCGCCTCGACGCCGTGCACGCGATCGTGGACTCCTCCCGGCCGCACATCGTGGAGGAGCTGAGCGCGCGCGTGCACGAGCTCGACCCACCCGGGTTCGTGGTCGCCGAGAAGCCGAAGGTGGACCTGGCGCTGCTGGCCATGGGGGTGGACGGGCAGTGGGCGGACGACCTCCACCACTCGCTCCACGTGCTGCTCACCGGCGAGCGCCGGAGCTACTACGCCCCCTACGGCTCGGTGGCCGACCTGGCCTCGGCGCTGCTCGGGCCCGGCCGGGAGGGAGTCTCGCTGGACAGGCTCGTCGGCTTCGCCCAGAACCACGACCAGATCGGCAACCGGGCGATCGGCGAGCGCCTCTCGCAGCTGGTGGACCCGGGGCGGCTGCGCCTGGCCGCCGCGCTGGTCCTGTGCTCGCCGATGGTGCCGATGCTGTTCATGGGTGAGGAGTGGGGCGCGGGCACGCCGTTCCTGTTCTTCTCGGACCATCGCGACCCGCGGGTCGCGCGGGCGACGACCGCCGGCCGCATCCGGGAGTTCCAGGCGTTCGGCTGGCGGTCGCGGGACGTGCCGGACCCGCAGGCGGTCGCCACGTTCGAGCGCTCTCGGCTGGACTGGTCGGAGCCGGAGCGCGAGCCGCACCGCGGCCTGCTCGACTGGCACCGGCGGCTGCTGGCGCTGCGCCGGTCCACGCCGGAGCTGCGGGCCGGCGGGCCGCTCGCGGTGGAGGCCTCCGAGTCGCCGCGCCGGCTGGTCATGAGCCGGGGGCCGGTCCGGGTCGAGTGCGATTTCGAGAGCGGCCGAGTGGCTGTGGAAAAGCTTGGGAAACCGGTGGATTGGGAATAAATGTTTGTATGGCAAAAGGCGACTTCGTGGAGGTCCTGGTGGACGCCGGGGGCGGCTCGGCGCGCGAGTACCGGATCAAGGCGGCGCGGGCCGGCCGGCGCGTCGAGGTGAAGACGTCGCGCACGGCGGTCGAGGTCAACGAGCTGACCCGCAACGGCCGCATCGTCCGCAGCGCGCGCTTCATGGCGCCCCGCGTGCTGGCGGTGGTCGAGTATCCCGCCGACGAGCGCGAGACCGCCGCCTAGCAGCGCGGACCGGGCGGCGGGTCGCGACGCTGGGCGGCGGCGCGACGTTTGGGTGGCCGAGTTCGGGCGAAGGGGGCGCTGCCGCGCCTCCCTGTTGCCAGCCTGGGCAGGTGGTTGCCGGGCCTCAAGGGTCCGCTTCGCCGCTTCGCGCCCTTGACCCCCTCCCGTTCGCAGCTGCGGTGGACAGTTACAGCACAGACAAAGGACGTTAGCCGGCTAATGAGGGCCGCGTGCCGGCCAACGGCCCTTCTGGGCCCGGTTGGGGCACCGGACAGGGCCAATCGCCGGCGAATGTGCCTGCCCTACGGCTCCTGAGGGGCCATTCGCCGGCGGATGTATCGGTTGCCGCCCACGGATGCGCAAGTCGCGCGCAAGTATGCCACAACTGGACCGTCGCGGCAGGCGACTGGAACGTAAGCGGTCATGAGGCGAGTTCGACCTCGCCAACGTTCCACTGACGCCCAGCGTTGCGGGCCGATGGCCCAGGCGTGCCCTCGGAGCGGCCGGCTTCTCACGGGAGGGGCGTCAAGGGCGCGAAGCGGCGAAGCGGACCCTTGATGCCCCGTCTGCTCACTGCCAGGCTGGACCCAGGAGGCGCGGCAGCGCCCTCCTCACCCGAACCTGGCCACCCAGACGTCCCGACGCCGCCCGGCGGCGGCGACCGCTACTCCAGCCGGTTGTCGAGCGAGAGCAGCCAGGCGTCGCTGCCGGCGCTGAGGCGGGGCAGACCCTCTCGCCAGATGTACCCGGCGTCGCCGTCGCGGCGCCGCACCTCGGCCTGCGCCCAGCTCAGGACCGGGTTCGTGGCCCGCCGCGGGACGTACGTGACCGTCACGGTCTGGTCCACGACGAAGGGGTCCACGCCGGTCAGGTTCCGGAACCGCCAGCCGGTCGGCTGGTAGGCCATGTACCGCACCTTCGAGTGGTGCAGGTTCGTCGCCCATACCAGCATCCGCTCGTCAGGCCTCAGCTCCTTCATCAGCGCCGCCAGGTGGTCGGCCTGGACGCCGTCGCGCCAGTTGCTGAACTGCGGGCTGCGCGTCCGGGTCCGCAGGTTGATCGGGATGGCCTTGCGGTCGGCGTCGTAGCCGGCCAGCCGGAACCCCAGCTCGCGGGCGGCCGCCAGCAGCTGGGCCATGTCCGGCTGCGCCAGCACCTCGGGCGCCGGCGGCTCGCCGCCGGGCGGCCCCAGCGCCTCCATCGCGAGCAGGCGCGCGCCGCCGGCCCACGCCACCGGCAGGAGCCGGCGCCCGATCCGCCGGTTCCGCACGCAGCGGCGCCCGTCGCTCTGGGCCTCGTTGATCATCACGACGCGAGAGCGGCGGAACCCCTCCCGGCAGAGCTGCTCGGGCGTCAGCCACTCGATCTCGTTCGCCCGGGGCCAGCGCGCGGCCCCGCTGGCGTACTCAGTCGCCATCCCCGGGGCCCCCGCGAAATCGCGGTGGTGGGGTGCGGATTTCGTGGGGTGGGTCGATCCGCGCGATCACCCGGCCGACCGGCACGGTGGTCCCCTCCTCGACCAGCACCTCGGCGAGCACGCCGTCGAACGGCGACTCGATCTCGGAGTTGACCTTGTCGGTCTCGATCTCGACCAGCGGCTCGCCCCGGGCCACCCGGTCGCCCGGCCGCTTGAGCCAGCGCGAGACGATGCCCTCCTCCTGTTCGTCCGCCAGCCTGGGCAGCGTCACGTCCATCTCCTGCGATCGTATCGCGGCTCCGGGCTACGCTTCTGTCCGACCCATGCCAGCGCTGGAGGGCCGGAACGCGCTCGTCACCGGAGGCGGCCGCGGCATCGGCCGCGAGATCGCCCTGGCGTTCGCGCGCGAGGGCGCGCGCGTCGCGGTGGCCGCGCGCACGGCGGCCGAGATCGAGGCGGTCGCGGCCGAGTGCGGCGGCGGCGCCATCGCGATCCCGCTCGACGTGGCGGACGAGGCGGCCTGCGCCGCGGCCGTCGAGCGCGCGGAGCGCGAGCTGGGTGGCCTCGACGTGCTCGTGAACAACGCCGGAGTGGCCGCGTCGCACAAGTTCACGGACGTGGACACGGCGACGTGGCGGCGGATCCTGGCCGTGGACCTGGACGGGCCGTTCTTCCTGACCCGGGCCGCGGTCCCCGGCATGCTTCGCCGCGGCTCGGGGACGGTGATCGCCGTCGCCTCGATCGCCGCCAAGCTGGGCGCGCCGTACATCGCCCCGTACACGGCGGCCAAGCACGGGCTGCTCGGCCTGATGCGGGCGCTGGCCGCCGAGTACGCGGCGAAGGGCCTGACGTTCAACTGCGTGTGCCCCGGCTACGTGGACACGCCGATGACCGAGGCGAGCGTGGCCAACATCATGGCCCGGACCGGGCGGACGCGGGAGCAGGCGCTGGCCCCGCTCCTCACGCCCCAGCGCCGGCTGGTCGCGCCGGCCGAGGTGGCGGCCGTCTGCGTGCTGCTGGCCTCGGACGCCGGCCGGGGCATCAACGGCGCGGCGATCAACGTGGACGGCGGCCAGGTCCAGCTCTGATTGGGCTACGACCCCTTCGCGCTCGCCTCGAGGGCGGCCAGGGTGTGGAGCAGCTCGAGCTCCAGCTCCGCGGGCGACGCGACCATCGCGACGGTCAGCCCGGCGCCGTGGCGCAGCCGCTTGCGGAACGCGGCCTGCCTGGCCTCGGCCTCCGGGGTCTGGTCCACGGGCGGCAGCGCCGCTGAGTCCTCGCGGACCAGGAAGATCAGGCGCGTCAGACCGAGCCTGGTCGCCACCTCGTACTCCAGCTCCGTGTACGACAGCTCGGGCAGGGCGGGCACGGTCGAGCCGTAGCGCCGGCCGATGATGCCGACGTAGATGTTGGCGTCGGCCATCATCCGGGCGCAGGTGTCGGCCGGCAGCGCGTCGTGGGGCCCGAAGTAGGCCATGTCGATCACCGCGTGCCCGCTGCGGACGACGGCCGCCTCGGCCGCCGCCACGAACGAGCGGTCCGCGGGATGGTGGCGCAGGTCACCGGTGTGGCTCAGGAAGGCGCGCCAGAGCGGGCGGGCGTGGGCCGGCCGGAGCGCGATGCCGCCGGCCGCGAGACCGGTCCCGTTTCGGTGGAGGCGCCGGCGCCGCGCGGCCGGCTGCGTCAGCAGGTGGTGCTGGCGCACCAGCCGGCGCACGTGCTTGCTGGGCAGGTGGCGGCCCACCTCGGCCTGCCGGTCCACGCCCCAGGCGGCGGCCGCCGCCGTCCAGCACCCGGGCACGACCGCGAAGACGGTGGGGACGCTACTCATGCCCGCATCCGGTGGTTCGAGGTGGGGGAGCCGAAGCGGATCGACTGGAGCACCCACGACTCGACCGACGGGTCGGGACGCGGCTGCCGCCGGATCGACTGGCGGATCGCCTCACCGGGCCGGCCGGTCTGGGCGACCTTGCGCAGCACGTCGCTGGCGTAGTCCCGCTGCGCCTCGACGGACCAGGGCGGCGGCCCCGCCTCGTCGATCAGGAACGCGTACTCGGCCAGGGGCACGGTCAGGCGCCGGCCGCCGACGGGGACGCCGGCGCGGGACGCGATCTCGAGGCTGAGCAGCGTGGCCGCCGACCGGTCGAGCACGAGCACCGGCTGGTCGCTGCCCGCGACCGGCAGGGTGAGGATCGCCCACCGCTCCACGGGCACGCCGTGGTCCGCCAGCTCCGCCCGCAGGCGCTGGAACGCCGCCAGCACCGGGATGACCAGGCCGGCGCCCGTGGTGCCCCCGGTCCAGGTGATCAGGAAGAGGCGGAGCCGGACGCCCGTACGCCCGCGGAGCAGGGCCAGGCAGTCGCGGCGCATCCGCTCGAAGATGGCGTCGCACGCGCGGGAGCCGGCCTGGAACACCTCGCGCACGGACCTCTCGCCCGCCAATCGCAGCGCCACGTCGCTGTCGCCGGGCGGGAGGTCCAGGTGCAGGCACCCGATCTGCGCCACGCCGCGGTGGAGCGGGTAGTCGCCGAGGACGCGGGAGGCCCGGAGGATGTCACGGCCGGCGCCGCCCGGCGTGACGACGTAGGCAGGCTGGAGCGTGCTGGTCTCCGCGGGGTACCGGGGTTCGCCGCCGCTGAACATCAGCATCGACCCAATTCTGGCTAGCCTTGGCGATTCTGTCAATACTTGTTGTGATTAGCCATTGATGGCGAGTGGAAGCCGGTTGAAGCCGCGATTCGAGCGCCGATTCCCGGGCTGGACAGGGCCCTGCCCACCCAGGCCGGGAAGACGTCCCGGGCGGGTCAGGCGTTCCGCCGCCGGGAGCCGCAGAGCCGGTCGATGACGCGCTCGCAGGCGCCGATGGCCTCGGCGGCCGTGGCGGCCACGGA